>NZ_JBWKZF010000036.1:0-42719 GCF_059424195.1 Caulobacter sp. GW456-12-1-14-TSB4 | reverse complement strand
GGGCTGGGGGGGCTGTTCAGGATCCTGGACCACAGGGTGTCCGATCAGCCGACGATCACTTTATCGTCCCGCAAACAGGCGGCCGAAGGTCCGAAATAAGGTCATATCAGGGCGCAGCATGGCCATGGCGTGTCTTTTCGCTCGGGCGTGACCGCCGCGACACGAAAGCGCTTTCGTGCAGCCGGCCTGTTCCAATCGTCCGATTTGGGATTAGATTCCAGCGATGGCCCTGGAATCTCAGTCCGCGCCCGTTGGCGGCGTCATCTTCTTCGAGCGGCGTGAGCTGGACCAGCTGATGCGCCTCTATGGCCGCATGGTCGCGGCCGGTGAGTGGCGCGACTACGGCATTGCTGGTCTCTCTGACTACGCCGTGTTCTCGATCTTCCGCCACGCGGCCGAGGCGCCGCTTTATCGCGTCGAGAAGCGTCCGGACCTGGCCCGCAAGCAGGGCGCATGGGCTGTGGTCGGCCAAGGCGGCCAGATCCTCAAGCGCGGCCACGAGCTGGCCCAGGTGCTGCGGGTGTTCGAGAAGGGCAAGTTCTCGGTCGTCGACTGAGCCAAGCGCGTCAGGCGAAAGTGTGAGCGGTTTCGCCGCCCGACGCGCGCCAACAAAGAACGGTTAGAACGAGAAGCCCAGCTTGGCGCCGACGAAGCGGCCATCGTTGTCATAGCCGCGCGCCGTGCCGATGCCGCTGGTGTCGGCGCTGGGCTGGATGCCGCACAGGACCCCGACGCCGCCAGAGACCGCGCCTTCCTTGCGCTCGATCGCCGTCCGGGCCACCCCGCGTGGCAGGGGCGGGCGCGCATTGGCGTAGCGCAGCTCGACCGGGCCGACCGGCTTCAGGTTCAGGGGCGTGGAGAGGTTCGGACCCTTGGCGACCGGCGGATAGGCCGGGATCGCCGTCTCGGCGTGGGCGACGGTGGCCAGCATCAGGCCGGCGGTCAGGGTGAGGGCTCGGATCATGCTCGTCTCCATCCCAGACAATGTGGGCGTGATGCGGGCAAAGAAAAAGCCCCGGCGGTTTCCCGCCGGGGCTTCGTCGTTTCGAATTTCAGCCTGCCTTAGCGACGGCTGCCCATGAAGCTGAGCAGGAAGCGGAACAGATTGATGAAGTTCAGATAGAGGTTCAGCGCGCCGTAGTTGGTGGCGACGGCCGTCGACTCGCGGTCACCGCCCAACTGGTAGTAGGTCATCTTCAGGTTCTGGGTGTCGTAGGCGATCAGGCCCGCGAAGATCAGCACGCCCAGGATGTTGATGATGAAGCCCAGGCCCGGCAGATGCAGGAAGGCTTGGACCAGCGAGGCCACCACCAAGCCGATCAGGCCCATGATCAAGAAGCTACCAAAGCCCGACAGGTCCTTCTTGGTCGTGTAACCGACCAGGCTCAGACCACCGAAGGCGATCGCCGTGACCAGGAAGGTCGCGAAGACCGACTGCACGTTATAGACGATCAGCCACAGGCCCAGGCCCGCGCCGATCGAGGCGACCAGCGCCCAGTACAGGATGCCCGAGGTGCGCGCCGTCGGCTTGATGAACATGGAGGCCACGATCATCACGAGCGGCGCGAAGCGCAGGACCATGCCCATCAACGTGAAGCCCAGCAGGCGGCCGTCCGGGGTCAGTTCGTAGAGCACGTTGGCGATCGAGGGCACATAGCCGCTGGTCAGGAAGGCCAGGCCGGCCGACAGCAGGAGACCCAGCGCCACCTTGTTGTAGACGCCGAGCATGAAACTACGCAGGCCGGCGTCAACCGACATGTCGGCGCGATCCGCCGGGATCGAGCGCGCGTAGTCGCGGTTGAAGTCGTTCATCGAATTAAGCCCTTGAGCTAGAGCGTCCACGGTGGACGCCTCATCAATATCGGGTGTCCCGGGCGAGCGCGCAATCCCCTCACGAAAGTGTTCATGGTATGCGTTCGTGAAAGCGGCTGAACAGCGCTCAGCCTTGCGGGACAACGGCAGACGCTCGTAGAAAGCTCCCCCGACAAGGCTAAACAGGGGCGCATCGCCGATGGACTACGTCAAGCTGGGCCGCACGGACGTGTCCGTCTCGCGCTGCTGCCTGGGCACCATGACCTGGGGCTCGCAGAATTCCGAAGCCGAAGCGCACGAACAGATGGACTACGCGCTCTCGCGCGGGGTCAACTTCTGGGACACGGCGGAGATGTACGCCAGCCCGCCCAATCCGGAGACGCAAGGCCGCACCGAGCAACATATCGGCGCGTGGCTGGAGAAGACCGGCAAGCGCCACGAGATCGTGCTGGCCTCCAAGGTGGCCGGCCAGGGCGCGGCCTTCGGCGGCCTTCCGTGGATGCGCAAGGACGGGGCGACCACCCGCCAGACCAAGGCCCAGATCGACGAGGCCGTCGAGGGCTCGCTGCGCCGCCTGAAGACCGACTATCTCGACCTCTATCAACTGCACTGGCCCGACCGGAAGGTGCGGGTCTTCGGCGGGGCCGGCTACACCGACTACGAGCAGGACTTCGAGAGCTTCGGCGACATCCTCGAGGCGCTGGACGCCCACGTGAAGAAGGGCTCGATCCGCCATGTCGGCGTCTCGAACGAGTTCCCCTGGGGCGTGATGAAATTCCTGGCCGAGAGCGAGACCCCAAGAAATGGAGGTGGGGGCCTGCCCCGCATCGCCTCGATCCAGAACGCCTACCACCTGGCCAACCGCACCTTCGAGACGGGCCTGGCCGAGATCGCCATGCGCGAGCAGGTGGGCCTCTTGGCCTATTCGCCCCTGGCCCAGGGCCAGCTGACCGGCAAGTACCTGGACGGCGCCTTGCCCGAAGGCTCCCGCAAGGCGCTCTACAACCGCATGCAGCGTTACGAGGGTCCCGGCGCGGCCGAGGCGTTCCGCGCCTATGTGGACCTGGCCAAGGCCAATGGCCTGGACCCGGCCCAGCTGGCGCTGAAGTTCTGCGACACCCGCCCCTTCGTGACCGCCACCATCATCGGCGCCACCTCGATGGAGCAGTTGAAGACGAACATCGACGCCTTCGACCTGACCTGGACCGACGACCTGGAAAAGGCCGTCAACGCCATCCACGTCCAACACCCCAGCCCCTGCCCGTAGAGCGCGTTCCGAAAAGTGGGAACCGGTTTTCGGAAAAAACGCCCGTCAGAACAAAGACTCGGATGATCCGCCTCTTCACCGCCATCGCCATCCCGCCGGAGATCGGCCAGGGCCTGCTCTCGCGCCAGCACGGCATCGAGGGCGCGCGCTGGCGGCCGCTGGAGGCGTTCCACATCACCCTGCGGTTCATCGGCGACGTGCAGGAGCCGGTGGCGGCGGAGCTGGACGAGGCGCTGGAGCAGATCCAGGCCCCGGCCTTCGACCTGGAACTGACCCGCGCCGGCCACTTCGGCGAGGGCGCCGACATCCACGCCGTCTGGGCCGGGGTCGAGGACAGCGCGCCGCTGCGCCGGCTGCAGAAGGCCAATGAGAGCGCCGCCCGGTCGGTGGAGCTGAAGCCCGAGAGCCGGCTCTACACGCCGCACGTCACCCTGGCCTATCTGAAGCGCGCGGCGGCGCAGGAGGTCGGGGCCTGGATCCAGACCCACAATCTGCTGCATTCCCCGGCCTTCCACGTCGATCGCTTCGGCCTCTATTCCAGCTGGCAGACCAGCGAGGGCTCGGCCTACCGGCTGGAACGGGAATATCCGCTAGCGCCCGCCAGCTAGGGCGTTGGCCGTCTGGGCCAGCAGCATGTAGCCGGCCGCGACGTTCACGACGTACTCGTTCTCGCCCCACAGGAAGGGCCAGTCCTCCTTGTTCTCGGGGAGGTCCGGCTTGATGATCAGCACGCCCGGCACGACGCCGCCGGCGATGAAGCTGAAGTCGGCGCGGTTGTTGCCATAGGCCACTTCCTTCGACTGGGTCCCGACGCCGGAGACCAGCGACAGGTTCGAGCCCGGATGGGTTCCGTAGAGATAGTCGAGGGCGCGGAAGACGCCGTCGGCCGGGACGATGTCGGGGAAGGCCTTGCGCAAGGCCGCGTGGGTCAGGCCCGCCTCGACCACCTGGCCGCTGCCGGCCCAGCCGCCCGTGCCGATGAACACCCCGAACGGATTGTCCTTGGCGTGCTGGGCGTCCGCCGCCAGCCAGGCGCGGACCGCCGGCTCCATCCGGGCCTTGTACGCGGCCGGCATGAACGGGATCGCCAGGGCGGCGGTGCGGGCGTTGGCGGCGAAACGCTTCTCGACCTCTGGCCACATCGCCTCAATGCGCGCGGCGTATTTCGGGTCCTGGGTGGTGACCAGAAGCTCGACCGTGGCGTCGAACTCCTCGTCGGTCAGGTTGCCGCCGGTGGTGTTGCCGTGGCGGTAGAGGTCGGGCGGATGGCTGTGTTCGTCGTCCCAGACGCGCTTGGCGATGGCCAGGCTCTCGTCGGCCAGGGCGTCGTCGGCGCCCCGCAAAGCGCGGCTGGCGGCGGCGAGGGCGGCGGCCGAGCCGTAGTTGAGCGCGGAGGATTTGCTGGTGAAGGCCCAGCGGTCGTCCTTGGTGCCGGGAATGCCGTCGGTCTTGGTCACCGCGTCGCCCAGGTGGGTGTACTGGCCGAGGTCGGGCTCGACGATACCGTGGATGGCGTGGCCGACCGCGCGGTGCTGGGCGACCAGCTGCAGGGTCCCATGGCGGATCTGCTGGACGAGGTCGGGCTTGCCGTCCGGGACGTGGATCTCGACCCGGCGCTTCGTGTCATCGACGCTGGTCTGGTCGCGGGTCGGGCGGAACTGCTCCCAGGTCTGCACCATGTCGCTCACGACCGCGTACTGGGTCTGGGTGCGGATATCGAAGTCGCCGGCGTCGAACCAGCCGCCGACATTGAGGCCGGGGATGTGCTCGCCCGGCTTGAACGGCGTGTCGGTGGTCGGGCCCTGGGCGTAGAGGTCGAGGTGCTCGTGGTTCACCGGCGCTTGAAGGGCGTCGTCCTTGTGCGCCTCGCCGTGCCAGACGCGATAGGCCTCGTTGACGAACATGTGGTCCATGGCGACCGGGAAATAGACGTCCAGCGTCGGATGCCAGGCGTCGGCGAAGACGTCCGGCCCGATGCGGAACGGGGCGCTGCGGGTCTTGCCGTATTCGATCACATAGGCGCCAGGCTGCTTGACGGCGCTGAAGTCGAACCGGCCGTAGGTATAGCGCAGGTAGCGGCCCCACGGCTTGACCGGACCTTCCAGGGCGGTGGTGAAGGCGCCGGTGTCGGAGATGCGGAGCAGTCGGGCGGTCGCCGCCGGCTTGTCGGCCGCGTCCAGCTCGATCACCGCCGTCTTGGCCTGGTTCGGCGCGTAGCCAACCTGGGAGTGGGCGATCATCGGCGGGCGGACCCAGGCGGCGTCGGCCTGGGGCGACAGGGTCCATTCCAGCACCTTGCCGGTCTTGCCCGAGGGAAGCATCCCGCGCGCCACGAACCAGCCGTTCTGGGCCTGGTTGCGGCCATCATAGAGGGCGATGGGCGCGGACGAGGTCAGGGTCACGCGATGGGTCGCGTCCTCGGGGGCCAGCACGAAGCGCCTTCCCTGGGCCAGCGGCAGCGGCTCGGGCCGGCCGTCCACGGGCGCCATGTCGCTGGCCGGATAGAGTGGGAAGGCGCCGGCCTTGCCGTCGGCCATGAAGGTCTTGCGGAAATAGGCGGACGGCAGGAATTCCAGGTTGAAGCCGGCCTTGCCCTCCAGCGCCTGGGGCAGGGGCTTGTCCAGCACGATGCTGACCACGACGTCGCCGCCGCGCGGCTCGGAGCGGATCACGTATCGGAAGCCGTGCTCGGCGTATTCGAGCGTGGCCTCGACCACGCCGGTCTTGGGATCGGCCTTGCGGTCGACCAGCTTGCCGATCGGGTCCCACTGGCCGGGCGTCGGCGAGAGGCGGACATCGCCATTGGTGGCCGTGCGCACGCCGCGCTGGATCAGCTCGACCCCGCTGATCTTGGCGTCGCTGAACAGGCTGTCGTACCAGTTGCTGAACACCAGCACCTCGGCCCCCGGCGCGGCGTAGTAGCCGGCGTCGTTCAGCTTCATCTGCGGGACTTGGGCGTAGGCGCCAAATCCAAGAGAGGTTGTCGCCATGAGACCGGCGAGCGAAAGGGCGAGCGAGGCTCCGCGCATCTTTGAGTTTCCTCCTGGCCCGTCGAACGCGGGTCTTGCCATCGAGGGTTGCGGGCGGAAGACAGCGCCGTCAATCGAAATCTGTTACCGGTCACATTTCTGTCTGGGAGCCGTTCTGCGTGCTGTCGCTTGACGGCCTATCGGCGGCGGCACACAAGCCGCTGGTGACCGACGCCGCTCCCCCCGCCTCCGCCGAGACCTCGCCCGCTCCCAAGAAGGGCGGGCTGCTCAAGTCGTCGATGATCTATTCCAGCCTGACCCTGGTCAGCCGGTTCATGGGCTTCGCGCGCGATCTGGCCGTCTCGTACCGGATGGGGGCCAGCGCCACCCCGGCCGCCGACGCCTACAACGCGGCCCTGGCGTTCCCGAACCTGTTCCGCCGGTTCTTCGCGGAGGGCGCCTTCGCGGCGGCCTTCGTGCCGGCCTACGCCAAGTCGCTGCAGCGCGACGGCGAGGAGAAGGCCGACATCCTGGCCGCCGACGCCATGGCCACCCTGGCGGCCTCGACCATCATCATCACCGTCGTCTGCCAGCTGGCCATGCCGTGGCTGATGATGCTGATCAGCCCGGGCTTCGGCTGGGGCACCGAGAAGTACAAGCTGGCGGTGCTGCTGACCCAGATCACCATGCCGTACCTGCCGTGCATGGCGATCGTGGCCCACCTGTCGGGCGTTCTGAACGCCCGCGACCGCTTCATCCTGTCGGCCGGCGCGCCGATCCTGCTGAACATCTGCACCCTGGCCTTCATCCTGCCCCAGACCACGGCGGTCGGGGCGGCGCAGTGGGGCTCGATCGGCGTCATCGTGGCCGGCGTCGCGCAAGCCTCCCTGCTGACCTGGGGCGTCAACAAGTCCGGCGCCCAGGTCCACTGGCGGATGCCACGCCTGACCCCGGAAGTGCGCGAGCTGATCGGCAAGGCCATCCCGGGGGCTCTCGCGGCCAGCGCCACCCAGGTCAACATCTTCATCTCCGGCAACCTGGCCAGCCACGTGCCCGGCGGCCGGACCTGGCTGGCCACTGCCGATCGCCTCTACCAGCTGCCACTGGGCCTGGTGGGCGTGGCCATTGGCGTCGCCCTGCTGCCGCGCCTGTCGCGCGCCGTGCACTCGGGCGACCGCGAGGACGCCCAGAGCGCGATGGACCAGGGTATCACCCTGGCCATGGCCCTGACCCTGCCGGCCGCCGCGGCCCTGATCGCCATGCCGGGCTTCCTGTCGGACGGTCTCTATACGCGCGGCGAGTTCACCGCCTTCGACGCCAGCCAGACGGCGGCGGCGCTGTTCTTCTACGGCCTGGGCACCCCGGCCTTCGTGCTGCAGCAGCTCTATTCGCGGGCCTTCTTCGCGCGCGGCGACACCAAGAGCCCGATGCGCTACGCCCTGATCTCGGTGGGCGTGAACATCGCGTTCGGCGTGGTGCTGTTCCAGTGGGTCGGCGTGCGCGGCATCGCGGCGGCGACCGCCATCGCCTCGTGGATCAATGTCGGCCAGATGGCCTGGGGCCTGTCGGCCAAGAAGGAATACGGCCCCAGCCTGCAGACCTGGTCGCGGCTGGCGCGGATCCTGATCGCCAGCCTGGGCATGGGCCTGGCGCTGGCCACCGCCGCGCACTACCGCGAGCTGATCGAGGCGCCGCTTCGCGCCATCGGCCTGCATGGCCACGCCCTGGGGGCCAAGGAGGTCGCCCTGGCCCTGACGTGCCTCGCCGGCGTGGCGGTCTATCCGCCGCTGCTGTTCCTGTTCGGCGGCGTCAAGCCGGCCGAGCTGAAGGCGGCGCTTCGCCGGGGCAAGGCTTGATCCATGCCCGCGAGGAGGCTAACCAGCGGGGCATGGCTCCGATCGGTCTCCTCGCGCCGCGATGGCGCGGCTCTTTCCGACTTTAGGCTTTGCGTCCGCTGGACGCAGAGCGCGCATCCGCGCCTAGCCACCCCATTCGAATTCTACAGCCAAGGCTGAAGCCATGACCGACCAAACTCCCGTCGCCTATACGGGCCCCAACCGCGTGCTCTCGGGCGTCCAGCCCTCGGGCGCCCTGCACCTGGGCAACTATCTCGGCGCGCTGGTGAAGTTCTCCCGCCTGCAGCACGAGATCGACACCTTCATCTTCGTGGCCGACCTGCACGCCATCACCGTCTGGCAGGACCCGGCGCTGCTGGCCCAGCAGACCCGCGAGATCGCCGCCGCCTACATCGCCTCGGGCCTGGACCCGGACAAGGCGACGATCTTCCCGCAGTCGGCGGTGCGCGAGCACGCCGAGCTGGCCTGGATCTTCCAGTGCGTCGCCCGCCTCGGCTGGCTCGACCGCATGACCCAGTTCAAGGAGAAGAGCGGCAAGCACAAGGAGCGCAGCTCGGTGGGCCTCTACACCTATCCGGTGCTGCAGGCGGCCGACATCCTGGTCTACAAGGCCACCCACGTGCCGGTCGGCGAGGATCAGAAGCAGCACCTGGAGCTGACCCGCGACATCGCCCAGAAGTTCAACCACGACTTCGGCGCGCCGGGCTTCTTCCCGCAGCCCGATCCGCTGATCCAGGGTCCTGGCGCGCGCGTGATGAGCCTGCGCGACGGTTCGGCCAAGATGAGCAAGTCCGACCCGTCGGACAATTCGCGCATCAACCTGACCGACGACGCCGACACCATCGCCGCCAAGATCAAGAAGGCCCGCACCGATCCGGAACCGCTGCCGGAAACCCTGGAGGAGCTGACCGCCCGCGCCGAGGCCGACAACCTGGTCGGCATCTTCGCGGCGCTGTCGGGCCGGACCAAGGCCGAGGTGCTGGCTGACTACGCCGGCAAGGGCTTCGGCGCCTTCAAGCCGGACCTGGCGGACCTGGCGGTCGAGAAGCTGGCCCCGGTCGGCGACAAGATGCGCGGCCTGCTCGGCGATCCGGCGGTGCTGGACGCCATCCTGGCCAAGGGCGCGGCCAAGGCCTCCGAAGCCGCCGCCCCGACCCTGGCCGAGGTCAAGAAGCTGGTCGGCTTCTGGGGGGCTTGAGGTCTGCGTTGAAGCGGCGTTCTGTCAGGTCATGACCGACGCCGCTTCAGCTCCTGCCGTTCAAGGCCGCCGCAAGTTCCTCGTCATCGCCGACGACACGCCGGAGTTCGCGGCGGCCCTGAAATACGCCTGCCGCCGCGCGCGCTCGACCAATGGTCACGTGGCGCTGCTGAAGGTGATCTCGCCCGCCGAGTTCGAGCACTGGAGCGGCGTGCGCGAGGAGATCGAGCGCCAGGAGCGCGAGGAGGCCGAGGCCCTGCTCCAGAGCCTCGCCGCTCAGGTCGTGGCCGCCACCGGCCTGCCGCCCGAGTTCATCATCAAGCACGCCGACAGCGTCCGCACGGCGCTGAAGCAGGTCATCGCCGCCGACCCGGCCATCAAGATCCTGATCCTGGCCACCTCGACGGCCGGCCGCGGCCCCGGCCCGCTGATCTCGGCCATCGCCAAGGAGGGCGTCGGCTTCGCCGGCCGCAAGCTGCCCGTCACCGTGGTGCCGGGCGACCTTACGGACGCGGAGATCGAAGCGCTGGCCTAGACGCCGACGCTCTTGTTCTTGCGCGCGGCGGACAGCAGCACGTTCAACAGCAGCATGAGGTTTTCGGCCGACGGCGCCCGAAACCAGGTCTCGCCATCGTACGACACCTGATTCAGCAGGGCCTTCTCGTCGCCCAGGTCGCCACGGACTTCATAGTCTTCGCGGATCGCCTCCAGCCGTATGGCGCGGACGCCCAGCGTCGTCAGGCCGACCAGATGGCTGTCGGTCAGCAGGGTCCAGCGGTGGTCGCCATCCTCAAGCATGGCGATGGGCGAACCCCGGCCTTCCCCGGCTCGGACCACGGCCAGCGCCTGGCGATCCGGCGTCAGGTTCTCGACCAGGGCGCCTGGAAGGTGTTCGCCGAAGGTTCGGCGGGCTTTCAGACGGACCAGATCGGCGAGGCTCATGCCCTTAAGCTTAGACCCGCTCCGGGATCTGCACCATCATCCGCTCGTAGCCCTTCACGAAGGTCGAGTGGACGCGCTTGGGTTCTTCCAGGACCTCGATGCGGGGGAAACGCTTGAGCACCTCTTCCCAGACGATCTTCAGCTGCATCTCGGCCAGGCGATTACCGACGCAACGGTGGATGCCGAAGCCGAACGACAGGTGGCGACGGGCCTGGGGCCGGTCGATGATGAAGGCGTCGGCGTTCTCGATCACGGTGTCGTCGCGGTTGCCCGAGACGTACCACATGACGACCTTGTCGCCCTTCTTGATGGTCTTGCCGGCGAGCTCGTAGTCCTCCAGCGCCGTGCGGCGCATGTGGGCCAGCGGGGTCTGCCAGCGGATGATCTCCGAGACCATGTTCGGGATCAGCGAAGGATCGGCGCGCAGCTTGGCTTCTTCCTGCGGGTTCTTCGACAGGGCGTAGAGGCCGCCGGTCAGCGAGTTGCGGGTGGTGTCGTTGCCGCCGACGATCAGCAGGATGACATTGCCCAGATATTCGAAGGGCGGCATGTCGCGGGTGGCCTCGCCGTGAGCCAGCATCGAGATCAGGTCGCTGCCCGGCTCGGTCTGGTTGACCCGCTCGTTCCACAGGTTGGTGAAGTAGGCGAGGCACTCCAGCAGCTCGGCGCGGCGCTGGTCCTCGCTCTCGACGATGCCGCTCTCGGGCGAGGCGGTGGCGACGTCCGACCAGCGGGTCAGCTTGCGGCGCTCTTCCCAAGGGAAGTCGAACAGGGTGGCCAGCATCTGGGTGGTCAGCTCGATCGAGACCTTGTCGACCCAGTCGAACGGCTCGTCGATCGGCAGCGTGTCCAGGATCTGGCAGACCCGCTCGCGGATGATGCCTTCCAGCCGGCCCAGGTTCTGCGGCGAGACGATCGGGCTGACCGTCTTGCGCTGGATGTCGTGCTTGGGCTGGTCCATGGCGATGAACATCGGCAGGACGAAGTCCTCGTCGAAGTCACGGATGGTGATGCCGCCCAGGTGCGCGTCCGACGAGAAGACCTGGTGGGTCGTGTCGACGGTCATGATGTCGTTGTAGCGGGTGATCGACCAGTAGGGCCCGATCTCCTCGTTGCCCTTCGACCAGTGGACGGGGTCTTCTTTCCGCAGGCGTTCGAAGTAGGGCCACATGGCGTCGGCCTGGAACAGGTCCGGATCGGCCACGTGATAGTCCTCGAGAGGAATGGAATAGGCCCGCGCGCGCGCCGCTTCCTTCAGGTCAACCGAACCATCGCTCATCTTGGATCCTCCCACGGATCGATGTTTTGCGAGCATATCGTCAGAAAATGACGCCGGTGTCACTTTTAAAATGCGACGACTCACCGGTCTTGCGTCACGACCTCGCGAGGTCCATTTCAGGGCCATGTTCATTCAGACCGAAACCACCCCGAACCCCGAGGTCCTGAAGTTCCTGCCCGGCCGCGAAGTGCTGGGTGAGGGCGCTCGGGAATTCCGCACGCCGGAAGAGGGCGACGCCTCGCCGCTGGCCAAGGCCCTGTTCGACCTCGGCGACGTGACGCGGGTGTTCTTCGGTCCGGACTTCCTGACCGTGACCAAGGGCGAGGACGCCCAGTGGCCGCACCTGAAGGCGCCGATCCTGGCGGCGATCATGGACCATTTCACCAGCGGCCGGCCGGTGCTGCTGGACCAGGCCTCGGGCGCCGAGGGTGGCCATGACGAGGACGGCGTCTATGACGAGGACACCGCCCAGATCGTCGCCGAGATCAAGGACCTGCTCGACACCCGCATCCGTCCGGCCGTGGCCCAGGACGGCGGCGACATCGTCTTCTCGCGCTTCGAGCCGCAGACCGGCGTCGTCTGGCTGCACATGCGCGGCGCCTGCTCGGGCTGCCCGTCGTCGTCGGCGACCCTGAAGTCGGGCGTCGAGAACATGCTCAAGCACTATGTGCCGGAAGTGACCCGGGTCGAGCAGACGCTCTAAAGGCGCGAGAAGTCTTTCTTGGGGTGTTGATCTTGGCGCGGGCGCCTATATCGTAACTCTCAGAGTTACAGATAGCCTACCGAAGGATCGACCATGGCCAAGCTCGAAGACGCGACGCTCGCCCAGCTGTTCACCGAAGCCCGCACCCGCAACGGCTGGGACCCGACGCCCCTGCCGGAAAGCACGCTGCGCGAGCTTTACGAACTGACCAAGTTCGGCCCCACGGCCGCCAACTCCACCCCGGCCCGCTTCTATTTCGTGGTCTCGCAAGAGGCCAAGGAGCGCCTGGCCAAGCTGTCGTCGGGCTCGAACGCCCCGAAGATCCTGCAGGCCCCGGCCACCGTGATCATCGGCTACGACCTCGACTTCCCGGAAACCCTGCCCAAGCTGTTCCCGCACGCCCCGGGCGCCAAGGACTGGTTCAACGACCTGCAGGCCCGCGAGTGGGGCGCCCTGCGCAACAGCTCGCTGCAAGGCGGCTACTTCATCCTGGCGGCGCGGGCTCTTGGCCTGGACGTCGGCGCGATGTCGGGCTTCGACAATGCCGGCGTGGACGCGGAGTTCTTCGCGGGCACCAACATCAAGAGCAACTTCATCGCCTCGATCGGCCACGGCACGGAAGAGGGCCTGTTCCCGCGCAATCCGCGCCTGGACTTCGACGAAGCGGCGAAGATTCTGTAGTCCAACAAAGCTTGTCATCCCGGCCGCAGCGAAGCGGAGAGCCGGGACCCAGGGGCCACCGCACTGGGCTTGGCCCCTGGGTCCCGGACAGCCTCTGCGAGGCTTCCGGGATGACAAGAGTTTTGTACGCTTAGCGTACATTCGCTAGAAGGAGGGTTATGACCCTCCGCCACACCCTTCTCGCCCTGCCGCTCGTGCTGCTCGCCGCCTGTGGGCCGGCGAAGAAGGACGAGGCCCCCGCCGCTCCGGCCGCTGAGGCTGGGACCAAAGCGCCTGTCCGCGTCGCCATCGCGCCTTATGCCGGTAGCCCGCTGAAGGTCAGCAACGACGGCGTCGGTCCGATCAACGGTTCGGTGGCCTTCGACCTCAATACGCTGAAGGTCCTGTTCCCGAAGGCCAAGGTCGAGCAGGCCTTCCTGCACTTCGGCGAAGGCCCGCCCCAGGCGATCATCAATGTCGAGCAGGACAACGTCCCGCTGGCCGAGATCGGCAAGACGCCTGAAGGTGAAGATGGCTCGGCCGAGATCGCCTATGTCCGCGTCAATGCCGGCGACGCGCGCGGTCCCAAGGATGAGCAACTGCTGGCCAAGTGGGCCGACCTCGGCTTCACGGTCGATCAGTGCCGGGCCGGTGAAGGCCGCGAGGTCAACATGACCATCTGCGTCCGCCCCGAAGCGCCCCAGGTGTCGTACGTGTTCGGGGTCCCCGGCTACACCGGCAAGGCCGTGCCGCCCGAGGCGACCCTGAAGGCCAAGGGCCAGCTGAACGAGTTCGTCTGGCGTCCGGCCGAAGGCGCGGTCGTCGGCGCCGGCTGATCCATGATCCTGTCGATCGACACCTGCCTCGGCGCCAGCTCGGTCGCCGTGCTGGACGGCGAGCGCGTGCTGGCCGCCAAGAGCGAGCCCATGACCCGCGGCCACCAGGAGCGCATCGGCGTCCTGGCGCGTGAAGCCGCAACTGAAGCGGGCATCGCCTTTTCCGACCTCACCCGCATCGGCGTCACGGTCGGCCCGGGCTCGTTCACCGGCCTGCGCGTGGGCCTGGCCTTCGCCAAGGGTCTGGCCACGGCGCTGTCGATCCCGTGCGTCGGGGTCAACACGCTGGAGAGCCTGGCGTTCGGCCAAAAAGGCTTCGTCGCCGCCGTGCTCGATGCGCGGATGGCCCAAGTGTACATCCAGGTCTTCGCCGACGGCGTCTCGCTGATGGCCCCCGACGCCCTGGGCCTGGGTGAAGCCGCCGCGCGGCTGGCCGAGCTCTATTCGGGCGGTCCGGCGACCCTGATCGGCTCCGGCGGACCGCTGCTGGCCGACGCGCTGAGCAGCGCGATCGTGCTGACCCCGGCCGCGCCCGATCCGGTCTCCATCGCGCGCCTCGTCGCCAAGAAGCCAGCCCCGAGCCATTCGCCCCGGCCGCTCTATCTGCGGGCGCCCTACGCGACGTTGCCGGCCGCATGAACCTGCGTCCCGTTGGGCCAGAGGCCTCTTTCGATCTCGCCGACCTGCACGACAAGGCCTTCCCCCGGCCCTGGACGGCGCTGGAGTTCGACGAACTGCTGAAATCGCCCGGCGCCTTCGCCGTGTTGGGCGAGGCCGGTGAGCCGACGGAAGCCAAGGGCTTCATCCTGTGCCGGTCGATCGCCGGCGAGGCCGAGATCCTGACCATCGCCGTCGATCCGGTCGCCCGCCGGCGCGGTTGGGGCGCCGCTCTGGTCGAGATCGCCGCCGGCATCGCCGTCGAGACCGGCTCGGAGGCGATGTTCCTGGAGGTGGCCGCCGACAATCTGGCGGCCATCGCGCTCTATCAATCGACTGGTTTTTCCAAGGTCGGCCTGCGTAAAGGCTATTATCCCCATCCGGATGGGGCCAAGGACGCGCTTGTCATGCGGCGGGCGCTTAACAGTTAGCGACCGACCCCCTATCTTGCCCGCGACTCAAGACGGAGCTCCGCCGTGGATCGACTCGAAAAGGCCTGTATCGAAAAAGGCATGCGCATGACGGACCAGCGCCGCGTGATCGCGCGCGTGCTGTCGTCCGCCGACGACCATCCGGACGTCGAGGAGCTGCACCGCCGGGCCCACGCCATCGACCCGCACATCTCGATCGCCACCGTGTACCGCACGGTCCGCCTGTTCGAGGAAAGCGGCATCATCGAGCGCCACGACTTCCGTGACGGCCGTTCGCGTTACGAAGAGACGCCCGACCACCACCACGACCACCTGATCGACATGAAGACCGGCAAGGTCGTCGAGTTCGTGGACGAGGAGATCGAGGCCCTGCAGCACGCGATCGCCCGCAAGCTCGGCTACAAGCTGATCGACCACCGGCTGGAGCTCTACGGCGTGCCGCTGGAGGACTAAGCGGCAGATGCTCCCCTTTTGGGGGAGCTGTCGCGGAGCGACTGAGGGGGCTAATGCCGTGTAGGCCGCGCTGCCCCCTCCGGCCCTCTGGGCCACCTCCCCCGGAGGGGAGGATCTAGGCCGCGACCTTGCACGTTCGGCCGCGTGACCCCATAACCTCGCCCATGAGCGAGACCCCGCAAAAGCGCCTCTATATCAAGACCTACGGCTGTCAGATGAACGTCTATGACAGCGAGCGCATGGCCGATGTCCTGCGCCCGCTGGGCTATGGCGTGGTCGATGAGCCGGAAGGCGCGGACCTGGTGGTGCTGAACACCTGCCACATCCGCGAGAAGGCGACCGAGAAGGTCTATTCCGAGCTCGGCTACATCAAGCAGATGAAGGACCGGAAGGCCAAGGACGGCGGTCGCATGACCATCGCCGTGGCCGGCTGCGTCGCCCAGGCCGAGGGCAAGGAGATCATGCATCGCCAGCAGGCGGTCGATCTGGTCGTCGGTCCGCAGGCCTATCACCAGCTGCCCGAGCTGATCGCCCGCGCCCACCGGGCGACCGGCGAGCGCTTGGCCGCCGACTTCGCCGCCGACGAGAAGTTCGACGCCCTGCCGGCCGAGCGCCACGTGACCGGGGTCACCGCGTTCCTGACCGTGCAGGAGGGCTGCGACAAGTTCTGCACCTTCTGCGTGGTGCCCTATACGCGCGGCGGTGAGTGGTCGCGGCCGGTGAACGACATCGTCGAGGAGGCCAAGCAACTGGCCGGCAAGGGCGTGCGCGAGGTCACCCTGCTGGGCCAGAACGTCAACGCCTATGATGGCGACGGCTCGACCCTGGCCAAGCTGGTGCGCCAGCTGGCCAAGATCGATGGCCTGGACCGCATCCGCTACACGACCAGCCATCCGCGCGACATGGGCGAGGACCTGATCGAGGCCCACGGCGAGCTGCCGGAGCTGATGCCCTACCTCCACCTGCCGGTGCAGGCGGGTTCGGACAAGATCCTGAAAGCCATGAACCGCGACCACACGGCCGAAAGCTATGTGAAGCTGATCGAGAAGATCCGCGCCGCGCGGCCGGACATCGCCATGAGCGGCGACTTCATCGTCGGCTTCCCCGGCGAGCGCGACGGCGATTTCGAGAAGACCCTGGAGCTGGTCCGCGAGGTCGGCTTCGCTTCGGCCTTCTCGTTCAAGTATTCGCGCCGCCCCGGCACGCCGGCTTCGGCCATGCCCGGCCAGGTCGACGAGGCGGTCAAGGCCGAGCGCCTGGATCGCCTGAACCAGCTGCTTGATGAACAGCAGCGGGCCTTTAACGCGTCGCAGGTCGGCAAGGTCATGCCGGTGCTGTTCGAGAAGTCGGGCCGTCACCCTGGCCAGATCGTGGGTCGCAGCCCATATCTGCAGGCCGTCCATGCCTCGGGCCCTGAAAGCTTGATCGGGACGATCGTGCCTGTCCGTATCGAGGACGCCGCCAAGATGAGCCTGGCGGGCGTGCTCGAAACCTCTTCCGTTCTGGAGACCGCTTGAGCCGTACGCCTGAGTTCCTGCCGCTGTCGGACGACGCCGTCCACGCCGTTTCCGGCCCGTCGGGCCGCCACGCCGCCCTGATCGAGGACGCCTTCAAGGTGCTGATCGAGACGCCGGGCGGCGGCGTCACCATCACCGGCGACGCCCGGGGTCGCACCGGCGCCAAGCGCGTGCTGCAGAGCCTGGCGAGCCGCGCCGACGCGGGCGAGGAAGTGGTCGAGGCCGATGTCCGCATCGCCATCGGCGGCTCGCAGGAAGCCGGTGGCCAGGCCTCGCCCCGCGCGGTGCGCAAGGGCAATGTCTCGCCCAAGACCAAGGGCCAGGCCCACTACATGGAGGCGATGGCCACCCATCCGCTGTCCTTCGGCCTGGGTCCCGCCGGCACCGGCAAGACCTTCCTGGCCGTGGCCCATGGCGCGGGCATGCTGCTGCGCGGCGAGGTCGATCGTCTGATCGTCACCCGTCCCGCCGTCGAGGCCGGCGAGAAGCTGGGCTTCCTGCCGGGCGACCTGAACGAGAAGGTCGATCCGTACATGGCCCCGGTCTGGGAGGCCCTGACCGACATCATGGGCGCCGACCAGCTGCGTCGCCGCCGCGAGAAGCTGGAAATCGAGGTCGCGCCGATCGCCTTCATGCGCGGCCGCACGCTGGCCCACGCCTTCGTCATCGTCGACGAGGCCCAGAACTGCTCGCGCCTGCAGATGAAGATGGTCCTGACCCGGATCGGCGAGGGCGCCCGCATGGTCGTCACCGGCGACCCGACCCAGGTCGATCTGCTGAACCCGCGCGACTCCGGTCTCGCCCACGCCGTGTCGATTCTGGAAGGGGTCGAGGGCGTGTCGGTGTCGCGCTTCACCGCGTCGGACGTCGTGCGCCATCCGCTCGTCGAACGGATCGTAAAGGCCTATGACGCGGACGCGGCGCAGAATACACCGCGCTGATGACCATCACCGTAGACATCGAGATCGAGGACGAGGCCTGGACCGCGGCGGCCGAGGACGCCGAAGCCCTGGTCTGGCGCGCGGCCCAGGCCGTGCTGGACGCCCATGAGGACATCGAAGGCCAGGGGATCGTGATCCTGCTGACCGACGACGACAGCGTCCAGGCCCTCAATCGCGACTTCCGCCAGAAGGACTATGCGACCAACGTCCTGTCCTTCCCCTCGCCGCCCAATCCCGAGGGCCAGATCGGCGACATCGCCCTGGCCTACGGTGTCTGCGCACGCGAAGCGGCCGAGCAGGGCAAGTCTCTTGCGCACCACTTGCAACATCTGGTGGCGCACGGCGTGCTTCATCTCTTAGGATACGACCACGAGAACGACGAAGAGGCGGAAGCCATGGAAGCGTTCGAGCGCGAAATCCTGGCGGGCCTGGACGTTCCAGACCCCTATGCCGGTGATGAAGAGGGGCGCTGAACAGGGCCATGCCCAGCGACGAGCCTAGTCAACAGCCCGCCGGTCCGGTTCGCAGAAGCCGGGGCGTGCGGGCGTTCCTTCGACGCATGCGCCGGCAATTGACCGGCGGGGGCGAGCCGTCGCGGCCGCCCGAACCGCCGCCCGCGACCGGCGCCGTCGACATCGTCGACCAGGCCGAGGCCTTCCAGACCCTGCGGGTCGCCGACGTCATGACCCCGCGCGCCGACATCGTTTCGGTCGAGCTCTCCACGCCCTTCGAGACCGTGGTCGCCCAGTTCGCCGAGGCCGAGCACTCGCGGATGCCGATCTATCGCGAGACCCTCGACGACCCGGTCGGCGTCGTCCACGTCAAGGACATCTTCCGACTGCTGTCCGACGAGGCCAAGCGCCCCGCGCCTGGCGACGTCGTGCTGAACAAGCTGCGCCGTGACGCGTTGTATGTGCCCGCTTCGATGAAGGCCGCCGACCTCCTGCTCCGCATGCGCACCAGCCGTATCCACATGGCCCTCGTCATCGACGAGTTCGGCGGCACCGACGGCCTGGTCTCGATGGAGGACCTGATCGAGGCGGTGGTCGGCGAGATCGACGACGAGCATGACGACGCGGCCGCCGTGGCGATCGTGGCGCGGCCGGGCGGGGTCTATGACGCCGACGCCCGCGCGCCGCTGGAAGAGCTGGAGGCCGCCCTTGGCCTGGAACTGGCTCCTTCCGACATGGAAGAGGACATCGACACGGTCGCGGGTCTGGTCGTGGCCCTGGCCGGCCGCGTGCCGCAGCGGGGCGAGGTGATCGCCCATCCCGACGGTTACGAGTTCGAGGTGGTCGAGGCCGATCCGCGCCGGGTGCGCCGGGTGCGGGTGCGCGGCGGCTCCTCGCCGCAGGCCGCGCCGGCCGTCGAGGGTGTCGCCGCCTCGTGACGGCCGTCTGGACGAACTTCCGCGCCAAGGCCTGGAGCTGTCCGGTGCTGGCGCTGTTGGCCGGCCTCGCCGCCGCCCTGGCCCATCCGCCGTTCGGCGTGCTGCCGGGCTTGCTGGGCTATGCCGGTCTTCTCCATCTGCTGGACGACGCCAACGCCGAGAAGCCTCTGCGCTCGGCGTTCTGGCGCGGCTGGCTGGCGGGCGTGGGCTATTTCGGGCTCGGGACCTGGTGGATCGCCGAGGCCTTCATGGTCGACGCCGCCAACCAGGGCTGGATGGCCCCGTTCGCCGTGGCGGCCATGGCCTCGGGCCTGGCGCTGTTCTGGGGCCTGGCGGCGGTGGTCTATCGCTGGATCCGGCCGGCCGGCGCCTGGCGGGTCCTGGCCTTCGCCGGCGCCTTCGCGGCGCTGGAGTGGACGCGCGGCCACATTCTCACGGGCTTTCCCTGGAATCTGCCAGGGGAGGCCTGGCGCGCGGGGTCCTGGCCGTCGCAGTTCGCGGCGGTGGTCGGCGCCTACGGCCTGACCTGGATCACCCTGGCCATCGCCGCCGCGCCCGCCGTGTGGCGCGAGGGCAAGGCGGGCAAGATCGCGCTGGGCTCGGCCGCCGGCGGCCTGGTGGCGCTCTACGGCTATGGCGCGGTGGCGGTGTCGCAACCACTGGCCAAGGGCCCGCCGACCACCGTGCGGATCGTTCAGGCCGACATCCAGCAGGACGCCAAGTGGGACGCCGTGCGCTTCTCGCAGATCGTCCAGTCCTACGTCTCGCTGACCGCCAGCCCCTACAAGGGTAAGCCCGCCGACATCGTCATCTGGCCCGAGGGCGCCCTGCCGGCCGCGACCAACGACTATCTGGCGCCCGGGACCTGGGTGCGGCAAGCGATTGTCGATAGCCTCCAGCCGGGCCAGCTGCTGCTGATCGGCGGCTATCGCTATCAGGGGCCGCTGCAGACGCCGACCTACTACAACAGTCTGATCGCCCTGAAGCGCGCCGCGACCGATCTCGAGGTGGTCGGGGTCTATGACAAGCACCGGCTGGTGCCGTTCGGCGAATATCTGCCGGCGGAAAAGTTCCTGACCGCGATCGGCTTCAAGAGCCTGGCGCATCTGGGCGACGGGTTCGCCACCGGTCCGCGCCCGGCGCCGCTGCGCGTTTCGCCCGGCCTGCTGGTCCAGCCGCTGATCTGCTACGAGAGCCTGTTTCCTGGCTTGGCCAAGAGCGATCCAAACGTCCGAGTCCTGATCAATGTCTCGAACGACGCCTGGTTCGGCGTGACCTCCGGGCCCTTGCAGCACCTCAATCTGGCCAGCTATCGCGGCATCGAGAGCGCCAAGCCGATTTTGCGCGCCACGCCCACCGGAGTCAGCGCCGTGATCGATGCGCGCGGTCGAATCATCCCCGGTGCGCGACTCGATCTAGGCAAAAGCGGAGTCATCGACGCGCAAATACCGGGAATGGGTGGAGTTACACCCTTCGACAACTTCGGAAATTTCGCGTTTCTCGCGCTTCTACTGATATCTGCGGTTGCGTCAGCTCGCCGACTGACAGGTAAATCCTTTTCCTCTATTGCACGCGTGAAAGACTTAGGCTGAATTAAAACCGCAATTTCAGCTATCAAGCGTGGGTATGAGCGACCTGCCGGACACCGAACGTCATCCCAACCCCATCGATTTGCACGTTGGGGCGCGCATCCGCATGCGCCGGAAAATCCTCGGCGTCAGCCAGGAGCGGCTGGCCGAAGACCTGGGCCTGACCTTCCAGCAAATCCAGAAATATGAGCGCGGGGCCAACCGGGTCAGCGCCAGCAAGCTCTATGAGATCGCCAAGAGCCTGCAGTCGTCGGTGGCCTATTTCTTCGAGGGCCTGGCCGACACCAGCAGCGAAGGCATGGCCGAGAACGGCGACGTGTTCGTCCACGATTTCCTGATGACGCCCGAAGGCCTGGAACTGGCCAGCCTGTTCCCCAGGATCACCAAGCCGAAGGTGCGCCGGCGCATCCTGGAGCTGGTCCGCTCGATGGCCGAGGAAGAGGGCGCGGACGACGACGAGGCGTAAGTCTCTCAAGCTCCGCTTGATCGCATAAACATATCTTTATATGGTTCCGGTCTAACTGACGCCGTACCGGGCGCCTGTCCGCGTGCGCGGAATTTCATGACCGGAGCTGTCTCTTGAGCCGTTCGTCTTACATCTTCACCAGCGAGAGCGTCTCCGAAGGTCACCCCGACAAGGTCGCCGACCGTATCAGCGACACCGTCGTCGACGCCTTCCTGACCGCCGATCCCGAGGCGCGCGTCGCCTGCGAAACCCTGGTGACCACCAACCGCATCGTGCTGGCCGGTGAAGTCCGCGCCGGCAAGCCGGATGGCGACAAGAAGGCCAACAAGCAACTCACCAAGGACATCCTCGCCTCGCTCGAGCCCAAGGTTCGCGCGGCGATCAAGGACATCGGCTACGAGCAGAAGGGCTTCCACTGGCAGAAGGCGAAGTACGCCAACTACCTGCACGGCCAGTCGGCGCACATCGCCCAGGGCGTGGACGCCAGCGACAAGAAGGACGAAGGCGCCGGCGACCAGGGCATCATGTTCGGCTACGCCAGCACCGAGACCCCGGAGCTGATGCCGGCCACCCTGCAATACAGCCACAATGTGCTGAAGCGCCTGGCCGAGCTGCGTCACAGCGGCGAGCTCAAGGAACTGGAACCGGACGCCAAGAGCCAGGTGACCCTGGAATATGACGGCAACGGCCGCCCGGTCCGCGTCGTCTCGATCGTGGTGTCGCACCAGCACGCCAAGAAGATCGATGGCAAGGCCGCGACCTCCAAGCGCGTGCTGGAGCTGATCAAGCCGCACATCCTGCCGGTGTTCCCGGACGGCCTGATCACCAAGAAGACCCAGTGGCTGGTCAACCCGACCGGCCGCTTCGAGATCGGGGGTCCGGACGGCGACGCCGGCGTCACCGGCCGCAAGATCATCGTCGACACCTACGGCGGCGCGGCCCCGCACGGCGGCGGCGCGTTCTCGGGCAAGGATCCGACCAAGGTCGATCGCTCGGCCGCCTATGCCTGCCGCTACCTGGCCAAGAACGTCGTGGCCGCGGGCCTCGCCGATCGCTGCACCATCCAGATCGCCTACGCGATTGGTGTCGCCCAGCCGGTCTCGTTCCACGTCGACCTGCACGGCACCGGCAAGGTGGATCCGGCGGTGCTGGAAAAGGTCCTGCCGCAGCTGATCGGCGGCGCGACCCCGCGCTCGATCCGCGAGCACCTGCAGCTGAACCGTCCGATCTACGCCCGCACCGCCGCCTACGGCCACTTCGGCCGCACGCCGGACAACGAAGGCGGCTTCTCGTGGGAGAAGACCGACCTCGTGGGCGAACTGAAGGGCCTGGCGTAAGCCTCACCCTTCGACCCATCGTGAAGCGGGCTCCGATCCTTGCCGGGTCGGAGCCCGTTTTCATTTCCCGCTCAAAGCTCTAAGACGCCCGCCCATGACCAATCCGACCCAACCCCATGGCCCGCTGCGCTCGTTCGGCCGCATCAAGGCGCGTCCGGTGAAGCCGCGCCAGCAGGCCCTGCTCGACACCCTGCTGCCCGAGATCGCCGTGCCGCACGGCCCGTTCCAGCCGCTGGACCTGATGCCGGACGCCAAGGCCGTGTGGCTGGAGATCGGCTTCGGCGGCGGCGAGCACATGGCGACCCAGGCCGGCCGCGCCCCCGAGACCCTGGTCATCGGCGCCGAGCCGTTCGTCAACGGCGTGGCCAGCGCCGTGCGCCACATCGAGGAACAGGCCCTGAAGAACGTCCGCGTCCACGAGGGCGACGCCCGGGATGTGGTCGACTGGCTGCCGGACGCCTGCCTAGACCGGGTGTTCATCATGTTCCCCGATCCCTGGCACAAGGCCCGCCACAACAAGCGCCGCCTGATCCAGCCGGAATTCGTCGCCAAGCTGGCCCGCGTCATGAAGCCGGGCGCCGCCCTGCGCTTCGCCACCGACTGGGCCGACTACGGCGAGTGGACGACCGAGCGGGTGCTGGCCGATCCGAACTTCCGCTTCGCCGACGCTGACGCCGACCGCAACGCGATCCCGGCGGACCACGTCACCACGCGCTACGAGGAAAAGAAGCTGGGCGACTGCGCCCCGGTGTTCCTGGACTTTATCCGGGCGTAACCCGCGCCCAGGTCTTGAGCAGCGGAACGGTCGCGCAGGCCGGCCCGCCGTCCTTGGCGCGGCCGGCGATGGTCGCCTCCAGCACCTCGCCGGCGGTGATATCGGCCGGCAGGTCGTGCAGATAGACCTTGATGCGCCGCTGCCAGTCCGTCTGGCAGTCGCCCGCCGCCTGGCCCGAGGCGATATAGACGAACCGTCCCCGGCTATCGTTGCGCACGAAGCCGCCGCCGGGGCGAAGGCCAGCCGGCGTTTCGGTCAGGGTGATGGGGATGTCGAAGGAGAGGTCGCCGCCCCCCTTTTCTGGAGGCGCCCTGACCGGATCGACCGGCCGGTTCTTGGCGTCCTGCTTGGAGAAGACCACGCCGGGCGGCGGGTCGGCCAGGATGATCCGCAGTGTCAGATCGATCCTGGCCATGAGCTCTACCTAGTAGGTCTCGTTGTAGCGCTTGATCGCCGTGCGGATGATCTCGGCGGTCTCGTCGATGTCGGCCCAGCCGCTGATCTTGGTCGACTTGCCCTTTTCCAGGTCCTTGTAGTGCTGGAAGAAGTGGGCGATCTGCTCGGTCAGGATGGTCGGCAGGTCGCGCCAGCTGGAGACGCCCGTGTAGAACGGGTGCAGCTTGTCGACCGGCACGGCCAGGATCTTCTCGTCCGAACCGGCTTCGTCGACCATCATCAGCGTGCCGATCGGGCGGCAGCGGATGATCGCGCCCGGCACCACCGGGGTCGGACCCACGACCATGATGTCGGCGGGATCGCCGTCATCGGCCAGGGTGTGCGGGATGAAGCCGTAGTTGGCCGGATAGAACATGGCCGTATGCAGGAAGCGATCGACCATCAGGGCGCCGCTTTCCTTGTCGATCTCGTACTTCACCGGCTCGCCGCCCTGCGGGATCTCGATGATGGCGTTGAGGTCGTAAGGCGGGTTCACCCCGGTCGGAATCTTTGAGAGGTCCATTGTGACTCTTCGTCTTATGAGGTCCGCGGAGAGGCGGCCTGCGCGGGCTGGCTTATAGGCCAAAATTGCTGCGGTGCGGAAGGCTGGAGTCGGAGATTTCCGACCAACGAGTCGACAGCGCCCATCAGTTCGCCTATAAAGCGTCCTACATCGTCCGTTAGCGCTAGATGGCGCTTTCGAGCGGCGGCCGAAAGGCTGCCGCTTTTTGTTTGGCTGCTCGGCGACACCGGCGGCCCGAATGAGTTGAGAGAAACGTGCGCGGCAAGACGCAGGAAGACCGTGACCTGATCGAGATGCTCGATCCCGTGGCCGAGACGCTTGGCTACGAGATCGTCCGGCTGCGCCTGATGGGCGGCGCCGAGCAGCGTCGCCTGCAGATCATGGCCGAACATCCGCTGCAGGAAGACGGCAGCGGCGGCGACATGAACGTCGAGGACTGCGCGAAGTTGTCGCGCGGCGTCTCCGAGATCCTGGACGCGGCCGATCCGATCACCGGCGAATACACGCTGGAGGTCTCCAGTCCTGGCATCGATCGCCCGCTGACCCGCCTGAAGGACTTCAACGACTATGCCGGCCTCGAGGCCCGCATCGAGCTGGATCGCGTGGCCGAGGGCCGCAAGCGCTTCAAGGGCGAGCTGGCCGGCGTCGAGGACGACCAGGTCGGCCTGAACATCGAGGGCGAGGACGACGTCACCGTCTACTTCCCGTTCGAATGGATCATCGACGCCAAGCTCGTCATGACCGACACCCTGATGGAGCGGGGCGCCAAGCAGCGCGCCGCCCGTCTGCAATCCGACAACGACGACCTGTCCGAAAGTGAAGAGGACTGACCATGGCCATCGGCATCGCCGCCAACCGGCTCGAACTCCTGCAGATCGCCGACGCGGTCGCGCGTGAAAAAGGCATCGAGAAGGAAGTCGTCATCGAGGCCATCGAGGACGCGCTCCAGAAGGCCGCTCGCGCCCGCTACGGCGCCGAGCACGACATCCGCGTCAAGATCGACCCGCGGACGGGCGAGACGACGCAGAAGCGCGTGATCGAGGTCGTCGCCGACGACGCCGAACTCGAAGGCGAGATCGGCAAGATGCAGCTGTCGATCGCCAAGCGCGCCTGGCGCGACGCCGAGATCGGCAAAGTCTACGAAGAGAACCTGCCGCCGTTCGAGATCGGCCGCGTCCAGACCCAGATGGCCCGCCAGGTCGTCATGCATAAGGTCCGCGAAGCCGAGCGCGAGCGTCAGCACGAAGAGTACAAGGATCGTGTCGGCGAGATCGTCAACGGCAGCGTCAAGCGCGTCGAATACGGCAACGTCATCGTCGACCTGGGCCGTGGCGAAGGCATCATGCGCCGCGACCAGTCGATCCCGCGCGAGAACTTCAACGTCGGCGACCGCATCCGCGCCTACATCTACGACGTCCGTCGCGAGACCAAGGGTCCGCAGATCATGCTGAGCCGCGCGCACGGCGGCTTCATGGCCAAGCTGTTCGCGCAGGAAGTGCCGGAAGTCTATGACGGCGTCATCGAGATCCGCGCCGTGGCCCGCGACCCGGGTTCGCGCGCCAAGATGGCCGTCATCTCGAACGACAGCTCGATCGATCCGGTCGGCGCCTGCGTCGGCATGCGCGGTTCGCGCGTGCAGGCCGTCGTGGCCGAGCTGCAGGGCGAGAAGATCGACATCATCCAGTGGTCGGAAGATGAAGCCACCTTCATCGTCAACGGCCTGGCCCCCGCCGAAGTCTCCAAGGTCGTCATGGACGAGGAAGACGAGCGCGTCGAAGTCGTGGTGCCGGACGAGCAGCTGTCGCTGGCCATCGGCCGTCGCGGCCAGAACGTCCGCCTGGCCTCGCAGCTGACCGGCTGGCAGATCGACATCATGACCGAAAGCCAGGAGAGCGAGCGCCGTCAGCGCGAGTTCACCGAGCGCACGGCCCTGTTCCAGGAAGCCCTGGACGTCGACGAAGTCATCGCCCAGCTGCTGGTCACCGAAGGCTTCGCCGCGGTGGAAGACGTCGCGTTCGTCGAGCCGCACGAGATCGCTTCGATCGAAGGCTTCGACGAGGAAACCGCCGAGGAGCTGCAGGCCCGCGCCCGCGAATTCCTCGACAAGGAAGCCGCCGCCCTGGACGCCAAGCGTCTGGAGCTGGGCGTGCAGGACGAGGTCCTGGCCATCGAGGGCGTGACCCTGGCCATGGCCGTCGCCCTGGGCGAAGGCGATGTGAAGACCGTCGAGGACTTCGCGGGCCTGGTGCCGGACGACATGCGCGGCTGGTTCGAGACCAAGAACGGCGAGCGCGTGCGCGAGCCGGGCATCCTGGAAAGCTTCAACCTGTCGCCGGAAGACGCCGAGGCGCTGATCATGCGCGCCCGCATCGTCATGGGCTGGGTCGAGGCCCCGCCGGAGCCGGAATACGAGCCGGAGCCGGAGTACGAGGCTGAAGCCGAAGCCGAAGGCGAGGCCGAAGAGGTCGCCGCCGAAGCGCCGGCTTCGGAAGAGCTCGCGTCGGACGAAGAGGCCTAAGGCCCTTCGGAGCGTTAGATGACGGCCTCGCGGAGCAATCCGCGGGGCCGTTCGCCATTCGAGAGCCTGGCAGTCGAAAGTGGAAACCGGTTTCGGCGTCCGCCAGGCTCCAAGCAAAAGAGACGATGACAGAACCAACCGCCCCCAAGACCCACGCCGAAGCCAATCGTCTGCGCAAGGACATCGTCCTGGGCGAGGCGACGGACGAGGCGCGCCTGGTCCGCTTCGTGGCGGGGCCGGACGGGGTGGTGGTGCCGGACGTGGCGCGCAAGCTGCCGGGCCGGGGCATCTGGGTCGGCGCCGACCGGGACTCGATCGCGACGGCGGCCAAGAAGGGTCTGTTCTCGCGCTCGGCCAAGACCAAGCTGACCGTACCCGCCGACCTGGCCGATCAGGTCGAGGCCCTGCTGGCCAAGCGCGTCCTGGACAGCCTGGGTCTTGCGCGGAAGGCCGGGACCATTATCTCAGGCTACGAAAAGGTGGTCGCGGCCCTGGGGACGGGCAACGTCGCCTGGCTGATCGAAGCCTCGGATAGCGCCGAGGATGGTCGCCGAAAGATCCTGAACGCGGCCCGCAAGGCTCCCAGACCGCCCCGTTTGCTGGGCGCATTCAATTCGGATGAATTGGGTTTGGCCTTGGGCGGTGAGAATGTGATACACACCGCACTCCTTGCCGGGCGCGGCATCGATAGCTGGACACAGGATGTCGAGCGTTTGTCAGGTTTCCGCCCGCTTTTGCCTCCCGAATGGTCGGCGAACGGACGTGAGGATGGCTAGAGGCCTTCCCGCCCTGGGCGGATGAGGCCTCTCATGAAAAGGGCGAGCCTGTTCGCCCGGGTTGGCTAGCCGATCGAGGCAGGCCTAGGGTTTTTGCATCCCACCGGGGAACCGCCGGTGCGATGGAAAAGCTCTAGAATCTTTGACGTTGGGCGCGGCTATTCGGGTCGCGTTCGTGAGTGAAGGGTCGGGAAACGCGCTTGTTTCGGCAGGTACGTCCAGGCCCCTTTCTCACATGGAAACATCGGTTTTTTAGCCAGGTACCGCCTGGCGGAAGTACAAGCGAGCGCATGAGCGACGAGAACGAAAACGGCCGGAACGGCGGACGCACCCCGATGACGCTGAAGCCCCGCCAGGGCTCGGTGAGCGCGGGCGTCGTGAAGCAGAGCTTCAGCCACGGCCGGACCAAGACGGTGGTGGTCGAAACCAAGCGCACGCGCACCCACGCGCCCGCGACCGGCAATCTCGCCGCGCCGTCTTCGGCCGAGCGTCGCCACGACGCCCCGCCGCAGCCCCGTCCGCAACAATCGCAAGGCGGCGGCGCCGCCCCGTCGGGTGGTGGCGGTTCGGCTGGCGGTCTCTCGCAGGAAGAACTGCGCGCTCGCCAGCGCGTCGTCGACGCCGCTCGTGAAAACCAAGCTCGTCAGCAGGCCGACCAGGCCGCCGAGGCTGCGCGCGCTCGCGCCGCCCAGGACGCCGCCCAGCGTGAAGCCGCCGCCAAGGCCGCGGCCGAACGCGCGGCCGCGGCTCCGCCGCCCGCTCCGGCGGCGCCGGCTCCGGTCGCCCAGGCTCCGGTTTCTCAAGCTCCGGCCGCGCCCGCCGCGCCGGTGACCCCGCAGGCGACCGCTCCGGTCCAGCGTCCTGTCGCGCAGGCCCCGGCCGCGCCGCAGGCTCCGCGCCAGGATGCGCCCCGTCACGAAGGTTCGCGTCACGAAGGTCCTCGCCACGAGGGCCCCCGTCACGATGGTCAACGTCACGACGGCCAACGCCATGACGGTCCCCGTTCGGCGGCGGCTCCCGGCCAGACCCGTAGCTACGAGCCCAGCCGCGATCGTCGCGACGATCGTCCGAGCACGACGACCTATCGTCCGGCTCCGCAGGGCGACCGTCCGTTCAACCAACGCGCGCCGCGTCCCGACGCCAACGCCAACTTCGGTCAACGGGCTCCCCGTCCCGAGGGCGACCGTCCGCGCGGTCCGCGTCCCGACGGTGATCGTCCGCAGGGCGATCGCGGCGGCTACCGTGGCGACCGTCCGCAGGGTGATCGCCCGCAAGGCGACCGGCCGCAGCAGACCGTCCGCTACTCGGCCCTCGCGCCGCGTCCGGCTCCGGGCGCCCGTGGTCCCGGCGGTCCGCCGCGCGGTCCGCGTCCCGGCGTTCCCGCCTCGGCCCCGGCCACGCCGGAAATCCAACGCGCCATGCGCTCGGCCCCGCGTCCCGGTGGCGAAGTCAGCCGCCGTCCGGACGAGGATGACGATCGCCGCAAGGCCGCGAACGCGCCGAACAAGGCCGTCTCGCGCGTCAAGGGCGCTCCGCAGCGCCGCGAAGGCCGCCTGACGATCCAGGCTGTCGCCGGTGACGGGGATTCGGCCGATCGCATGCGCTCGCTGGCCTCGGTCCGCCGGGCTCGCGAACGTGAAAAGGAAAAGCGTCGCGGCGGCGTCGCCGAACAGACCCGCGTCGCGCGTGAAGTCGTCATTCCCGACGTCATCACCGTGCAGGAGCTGTCCAACCGGATGGCCGTGCGCGGCGTCGAGATCATCAAGTTCCTGATGCGTCAGGGCGTGATGCTGAAGATCAACGACGTCATCGACAACGACACCGCCGAGCTGGTGGCGACCGAGTTCGGTCACACCGTCAAGCGCGTGTCGGAAGCCGACGTCGAAGAAGGCTTCATCGGCGCCGAGGACATCGACGATCACCTGGAAGGGCGTCCCCCGGTCGTCACGATCATGGGTCACGTCGACCACGGCAAGACGTCGCTTCTGGACGCCCTGCGCGCCACGGACGTGGCGGCTGGCGAACACGGCGGCATCACCCAGCACATCGGCGCCTATCAGGTTCGCCTGAAGGACGGCCAGCGCGTCACGTTCCTCGACACCCCCGGCCACGCCGCCTTCTCGGCGATGCGGGCTCGCGGCGCCAACATCACCGACATCGTCGTGCTGGTGGTGGCCGGTGACGACGGCGTGATGCCGCAGACGATCGAGGCGATCAAACACGCCAAGGCCGCCAACGTGCCGATCATCGTCGCCGTCAACAAGATGGACAAGCCGGGCTCGGATCCGACCCGCGTGGTCAACGAGCTGCTGCAGCACGAGATCGTCGTCGAAAGCCTGGGTGGCGACACCCAGATCATCGAGGTCTCGGCCAAGGCCCGCACGGGTCTGGACGACCTGCTCGACGCCATCCTGCTGCAAGCCGAAGTGCTGGACCTGAAGGCCAACCCCGACCGCACCGCCGACGGCGTGGTGATCGAGGCCAAGCTGGACAAGGGTCGTGGCGCGGTTTCGACCGTCCTCGTCAATCGCGGTACGCTGAAGCGCGGCGACATCGTCGTCGCCGGCGCCCAGTTCGGCCGCGTTCGCGCGCTGCTGAACGAACGCAACGAGCAGCTGACCGAAGCCGGTCCGGCCACCCCGGTCGAGATCCTCGGCCTGGACGGCGTGCCCTCGCCGGGCGAAGCCTTCGCCGTGGTCGAGAACGAAGCCCGCGCTCGCGAGCTGACCGAGTACCGCATCCGCCAGAAGCGCGAGAAGTCGCTGGCGCCGATCGGCGCCGGCGCTTCGATGGCCGACATGATGGCCAAGCTGCAGGACAAGAAGCTGAAAGAGCTTCCGCTGATCATCAAGGCCGACGTGCAAGGTTCGGCCGAGGCGATCATCGGTTCGCTGGACAAGATGTCGACCGACGAGGTCCGCGCGCGGATCATTCTGTCGGGCGCCGGCGCGATCAGCGAAAGCGACGTCATGCTGGCCAAGGGCGCCGGCGCGCCGGTCATCGGCTTCAACGTCCGCGCCTCGGCGCAGGCGCGAGCCCTGGCCGAACGCGAAGGGGTCGAGATCCGCTACTACGCGATCATCTACGACCTGCTGGACGACATCAAAGGCGTGCTCTCGGGCATGCTGGCCCCGATCCAGCGCGAAACCTTCCTCGGCAACGCCGAGGTCCTGCAGGCCTTCGACATCTCGAAGATCGGCAAGGTCGCCGGCTGTAAGGTCACCGAAGGCGTGGTCCGCAAGGGCGCCAAGGTCCGGATCATCCGCAACGACATCGTCGTTCTGGAACTGGGCACCCTGCAGACGCTCAAGCGCTTCAAGGACGAGGTCAACGAAGTCCCCGTCGCTCAGGAGTGCGGCATGATGTTCGCGGGCTTCCAGGACATCAAGGTCGGCGACACCATCGAGTGCTTCACCGTCGAGGAGATCAAGCGCCAGCTCGACTAGGCGTTCGATCGGAACTCAGCTTAAAGGAAGGCGCGGGCGCAAGCTCGCGCCTTTCTTGCGTCTGGAGTTCGGCATGGAAGTCAGGGGCGAGATCGCGACCTTCGAGGGGCGGAAGGCCTGCGCGCCGCTCAACAAGCATGTGTTGGGCTGGCGACGGCATTTCCAATGGTACGTGCTGGCCATGATCATCGTCGGTGGCCTTGCCGGCAGCTGGCTGGTTGATCGGGTGGCGCCCGGCCAAGGCTATCTGGCAAACATCGCGACCGCGATCTTTGGTTTGGTGCTCTTGCTAAGGTTTGCGCCTAAAATGGCGCAGGACGCTTGGCGCGCGCGCGGCGTTCCTCCACGCATGGACATGACCTACCGCATCGAGGACCAAGTCTTCGTCATCGCGGGACCGACGACGGAGACGCGCCTGGTCTGGTGGTCGATCTCGGAGATCATTCCGGGGCGAGACTGCTGGCTGTTCGTCGGTATGGGCATGGCCTATTTCCTGCCGCGCCGGTTCTTTGTCGATCCAGGCGCCGAGGCCAGATTCCTGCGCGCCTGCCTGGAGAACATGTCGCCCGAGGCGCGTGCTCGCAGCCCCAAAGCCGTCGCTGCGGCGGCCTGACCGTTCCAGACTGGAAATCGCCCCAATCCCGAGCTACGCCTTCCGTATGCGTATCAGAGCCCTCCTCGCCTTGACCGTTGTCGCCGCCTCGCTGAGCGCCTGCGCGACCGTGAACCGTCTCGACGCCGGCGGCGACGTGCACGACCTGCTGGTCGCCATTCGCGACAACGACCGGGCGACCTTCGAGAACCATGTCGATCGGCGGGCGCTGAAGTATCAGATCGAGACGCGGCTGATGGAAGAGGCGCGCCAGCGCGGCGGGTCGAGCAACGGCGTGATGGCCCTGGCCGCCCTGGCGGCGGGTCCGATCGCCGACGCGGCCGGCGAGGCGCTGATCCGGCCCGAGACCTTCCACGCGGCGGCCAACTACTATGGCTACACCCCCGATCGCCCGATCCCGGGCCGGGTGGCGATCGCCAGCATGTTGCGGCCCACGGGCGATGGCCGGGTCTGCGCGGCCAAGAGGGACGGTCCTTGCCTGCTGACCTTCACCCAGGAAGGATCGACCTGGCGCCTGACCAGCTTCGACGCCGAGGCCGCGAACCTGCACCTGAAGCGATGAACCGAGCGATCTGGGGGGGCGTGGCCCTGGCCTTGCTGGCGGCCAATACCGCCTGGGCCGAGACGCGGATGTTCTCTTACGACCCGATCTCGCCCGACGCGAAGCGGCTGACCGGCGCGGGCGTGACGATCCTGTTCAAGGAAGGCTTCATGGGCGCCAGCCGGCCGATCAAGGTGCTGGCCACCGGCGTGCCGGCCGAGGCGCGGCTGAAGGACGGCCGCCAGAAGGACCTCGACCCCGGCGGTCTCGACGCGATGGAGGGCGTGGACGGTAACGCCTCGCTCTACGAGGTCGACGCCACGGCGGCCCAGGGCAAGATCTATGTCCGCGCCTTCTGCCCCGGTTCGACGCGCCTGTGGCTGTCGTTCAGCACCATCGCCCTGCGTCGCGACCTGCGTATCCAGGCGTTCGGCAATGATCCGAAGGCGGATGGAAAGGCCCACGTCTGCGGCACGCTGGACTTCTCGTATCGCGGCGAATGGCGGCTGCCGAGGAAGCACGACGGGCCCGACCCGATGTCGGACTGGACCGACAGCCCGCAGCATCCCGACACAACCAACTAGGCCATCCGTTCAAGAATTTCCGTCCCCCATGTCGCAACAAGGGAAGCTGGCGCGTCTTTAAGACAGGGCCGGCCCCCAAAGACGGGTATGGCCGGCGGGAGACGCGCGATGCGGTTCATGGTGCTGCTGAAGGTCGAAACCGACGTTGGCCCCGAGCTGGGCCAGGCGATGCGCGACTACGACGCCGAACTGATCCGGGCCGGCGTCGCTGACCGGGCCAAACTCTCGGCGCGCGGCGCGCGGATGGCCCCCGACGTCGTCGCCCCCGATACATTGAGTGGGGGCCGCACCCTCGCCGGCTTCTGGGTCTTCGATGTCGCCTCCCGCGAGGACGCCGCCGCCTGGGTGCGCCGTTGTCCCGCGCCCGCCGACGGCTCGGCCGAGATCGAGATCCGCCTGCTGCTCGAGCCCGGCGACCTCTCCGAACGTCCCGAGCAGGGCAGGCCCCGACCCGTCTGGGAGCGGGCGATGGCCTTCTGATCCTGGCCAGTCTAGCCTCCTCGAAACAAAGAGGGGCGGGGCATGGCGGACGATGTGCTGGCGGGGTTCGAGCGTTTCGAGTTCGATGACGGGCGCTGGACGCGTGAGGTCTACAAGATCGGCTCCGGACCGGCGGTGATCGTCATCCACGAGGTGCCGGGCTTGCATCCAGGCGTGCTGGCCTTCGCCCGCGACCTGGCCGCCTCCGGTCTGACCGCCTGGTGCCCCAGCCTGTTCGGCAAGCCGGCCAAGCCCGTCACGCGCGGCTACGCGGTCGGCGTGATCCTCAAGAACATCTGCGTGCGCCGCGAGTTCAGCGTCTGGAAGGACGGCCGCTCCAGCCCGATCGTCGACTGGCTGCGCGCCCTGGCCCGCAAGGCGCACGAAGAGTGCGGCGGCAAGGGCGTCGGCGCCGTCGGCATGTGCTTCACCGGCGGCTTCGCCCTGGCCATGATGACCGAGCCGGCCGTGGTGGCCCCGGTGCTGTCCCAGCCCTCGCTGCCGCTGAAGGACAAGGGCGGTTTGGACTGCTCGGCCTCGGAGCTGGCCTGCGCCAAGCGGAGGTTCAAGGACGAGGACCTGTCGCTGCTGGCCCTGCGCTTCACCTCCGACAAGCTGGTGCCCGACGCGCGCATCGCTCGCCTCAAGGCCGAGTTCGGCGACAAGGTCGAGGTGGTCGAGTTGGCCGATGAAGACGCCGCGCCAGGCGTGCCGATGGACCCGCACTCGGTGCTGACGTTGCACCTGCACCGTTCGGTCCCGGACAGCGGCAGCATGAAGGCCCGCGATCAGGTAATCGCATTCTTCAAGGCGCGGGTGGGGGCGTAAGGCTGGACTTCCGGGTCCGACAGGCCTAGACACCCCGCCTTCCGATTTTCCCCGCGCACCGGCGTTCGATCCGCCGGCCGGGCCTCAAGGATTCCGCGCCATGAAGCGCATTTCTGGTCCCAAGAAGGCCGATGCCAAGAAGGGCCCCACGGGCCCCTCGCAACGCCAGCTCCGCGCCGGCGAACTGATCCGCCACGCCCTGGTCGACGTCTTCCGCGAGGAAGGCCTGGCCGATCCGGTGCTGGTCAACGTCTCGTTCACGGTGTCCGAAGTGCGGATGAGCCCCGACCTGCGGCACGCCGTCTGCTTCGTCGAGCCGCTCGGCGCCGGCTTGAAGGGCGAGGTCGGCCGCGGGGACGAGGACATCAAGGAAGTCATGAAGGCCCTGAACCGCGGCGCGAGCTTCCTGCGCGGCCGTCTGGGCAAGCTGATCGACATGAAGTTCACGCCGGACCTGAAGTTCATTCACGACGAGAGCTTCGGCGCCGCGGCCTATATGGACCGCCTGTTCGACGACCCGCGCGTCCAGCAGGACGTCCGCACCCTGGCGGACGTCATCGACGAAGACGACGAGGCCTAAATGGCGCGCCGCAAGAAGGGCGACGCCGTCTCGGGCTGGATCTGCCTGGACAAGCCCTATGACCTGACCTCGACCACGGCCGTCTCCAAGGTGCGCCGCGCGTTCAACGCCCAGAAGGGCGGCCACGCCGGCACGCTGGACCCGCTGGCCACCGGTATCCTGCCGATCGCGCTGGGCGAGGCGACCAAGACCGTCCCGTTCCTGATGGACGCCGACAAGGCCTATCGCTTCACCATCGCCTGGGGCCGCGACACCACGACCCTGGACCGCGAGGGCGAGACGACCGCGACCTCGGACGTGCGGCCGACCCGAGAGCAGGTCGAGGCCGCGCTGCCCGCCTTCATCGGCGAGGTCGACCAGGTCCCGCCGAACTTCTCGGCCATCAAGGTCGACGGCGAGCGCGCCTATGACCTGGCCCGCGACGGGGTCGAGTTCGAGCTGCCGACCCGCAAGGTGAACATCTTCGCCCTGCGCGTGACCGAGGCGGCCGACGCCGACCACGTCACCCTGGAGATGGAATGCGGCAAGGGCACCTATGTCCGCGCCGTGGTCCGGGACCTGGCCAAGGCGCTGGGAACCTGCGGTCACGTCGCCGACCTGCGCCGCACGCGGGTGGGCGGGTTTACCGAGAGCGGCGCGATATCGCTGGAAACCCTTGAGAATTTGAGCTATGAGGCCCGGCTGTCGGAGGCATTGCTTCCGGTCGAGACCGCGCTGGACGACATCCCGGCGTTGGCCGTGACCGATGAAGACGCCTTCCGGCTTGCACAGGGACGCGCCATCGTCCTGCTTCCGCGTCAGGTTGAAACGCTGAAAGCCGAGCTTCCGCCCGGCGATCGCACCGTTTCCGCCATGTCCGGGGACAGACTGGTGGCCTTGTGCGAGATGCGCGCCGGGAAGCTCAATCCGGTGCGGGTCTTCCAACTCACCTGAGCGGAGACAACCCGATGTCGATCACCATCGAGCGCAAGAGCGCTCTCATCGCCGAACACGCCCGCACCGAAGGCGACACCGGCAGCGCTGAAGTCCAGGTCGCGATCCTCTCGGAGCGCATCTCGAACCTGACCGAGCACTTCAAGACGCACAAGAAGGACAACCACAGCCGTCGTGGCCTGCTGAAGCTGGTTTCCCAGCGTCGCCGGCTTCTCGACCACCTGAAGAAGTCCGACGTCGCCCGTTACCAGTCCCTGATCGAAAAGCTGGGTCTGCGTCGCTAAGGCACAATTCGGCCGCTCTGCTTTCGTAGGGCGGCCGAATGCTTTTCTAGCCTTCGTTTCGAGACAGGCCGAAACGAGAGGTTGTCGCGGATTCGCTCTAAGCGTGATCCGGACATGTAGGCCGGAGATCACGATCTTCGGGCGCCTGTCGAACTGGATGAGGAAATCTCGGGACCGCCCTTCGGCCGCCCGCCCCTGTCCGTCCTGAAGGAAATGGGTCCTTCGGAACCGAAAGAAGCAAAAATGTTCGATATCAAGCGCAAGACGATCGAGTGGGGCGGCAAGACGCTGGTCCTCGAAACCGGTCGCATCGCCCGTCAAGCCGACGGCGCCGTTCTGGCCACCATGGGCGAAACCGTCGTCCTGGCCACCGCCGTGTTCGCCAAGAAGGCGAAGCCCGGCCAAGACTTCTTCCCGCTGACGGTCAACTATCAGGAAAAGACCTTCGCGGCCGGCAAGATCCCCGGTGGCTTCTTCAAGCGTGAAGGCCGTCCGTCGGAAAAGGAAACCCTGGTTTCCCGCCTGATCGACCGTCCGATCCGTCCGCTGTTCGTCAAGGGCTTCAAGAACGAAGTCCAGGTCGTCGTCACCGTGCTGCAGCACGACCTCGAGAACGATCCCGACATCCTGGGCATGGTGGCCGCCTCGGCCGCCCTGGTCCTGTCGGGCGCCCCGTTCATGGGCCCGATCGGCGCCGCGCGCGTCGGTTACGTCGATGGCGGCTACGTGCTGAACCCGACGCTCGACGAGCTGAAGGAAAGCAAGATGGACCTCGTCGTGGCCGGCACCGCCGACGCCGTGATGATGGTTGAATCGGAAATCCAGGAGCTCTCGGAAGAGATCGTGCTGGGCGGCGTCAACTTCGCCCACAAGGAAATGCAGGCCGTGATCGACGCGATCATCGACCTGGCCGAGCACGCCGCCAAGGAGCCCTTCGACTTCCAACCGGAAGACACCGACGCCCTGAAGGCCGAAGTGAAGAAGGCCGTCGGCAAGGACCTGGCCGACGCCTACAAGATCCAAGCCAAGGGCGACCGCGTCGCCGCGCTGGGCGCCGCCAAGACCAAGGCCATCGAGACCTTCGCCAAGAGCGACACCAACCCGGCCGGCATCGACCCGCTGAAGCTGGTCTCGGTCTTCAAGGAACTGGAAGCCGACATCGTCCGCCGCTCGATCCTGGACACCGGCATCCGCATCGACGGCCGCACCGTCGACAAGGTCCGTCCGATCCTGGGTGAAGTCGGCATCCTGCCGCGCACCCACGGCTCGGCCCTGTTCACCCGCGGCGAGACCCAGGCGATCGTGGTCGCCACCCTGGGCACCGGCGACGACGAGCAGTTCATCGACGCCCTGGAAGGCACCTACAAGGAATCCTTCCTGCTGCACTACAACTTCCCTCCCTACAGCGTCGGTGAAACCGGCCGTATGGGCAGCCCGGGCCGCCGTGAAATCGGCCATGGCAAGCTGGCCTGGCGCGCCCTGCGCCCGATGCTGCCGGCCAAGGAAGACTTCCCCTACACGATCCGCCTGGTCTCGGAGATCACCGAGTCGAACGGTTCGTCCTCGATGGCCACGGTCTGCGGTTCGTCGCTGGCCATGATGGACGCCGGCGTGCCGCTGATCCGTCCGGTCTCGGGCATCGCCATGGGCCTGATCCTGGAAAAGGACGGCTTCGCGGTTCTGTCGGACATCCTGGGTGACGAAGATCACCTGGGCGACATGGACTTCAAGGTCGCCGGCACCAGCGAAGGCCTGACCTCGCTGCAGATGGACATCAAGATCGCCGGCATCACGCCCGCGATCATGGAGCAGGCCCTGGCTCAAGCTAAGGGTGGCCGCGAGCACATCCTCGGCGAAATGAACAAGGCCATGGACGCCCCGCGTGAAGAGGTCGGCGACTTCGCTCCGAAGATCGAGACCATCACCATCCCGACCGACAAGATCCGTGAAGTGATCGGCTCGGGCGGCAAGGTGATCCGTGAGATCGTCGCCACCACCGGCGCCAAGGTCGACATCAACGACGAAGGCACCGTGAAGGTCTCGGCCTCGGACGGCGCCAAGATCAAGGCCGCGATCGACTGGATCAAGTCGATCACCGACGAAGCCGAAGTGGGCAAGATCTACGACGGCAAGGTCGTGAAGGTCGTCGATTTCGGCGCCTTCGTGAACTTCTTCGGCGCCAAGGACGGCCTCGTCCACGTCAGCCAGATCAGCAACGAACGCGTCGCCAAGCCGTCGGACGTGCTGAAGGAAGGCCAGATCGTCAAGGTGAAGCTCCTGGGCTTCGACGACCGCGGCAAGACCAAGCTGTCGATGAAGGTCGTCGATCAAGAGACCGGTGAAGACCTGTCGAAGAAGGCCGAAGACGCTCCGGAAGGCGCCGCGGAATAAGCTCCGCGCTTCTGACGAAGTGACACGCTAGCGAACGGGCGGTTCCGAAAGGGACCGCCCGTTTTGCGTTTCGGGCTTGTGGGCGTTCTTCTTTTGTTCCATCATGAGTTGTGGAACGGGAGCGGGTCATGGCCGACCATGTCGTGCAGTGCGGCGGTTGCCGTGTCGATGTCCAGGTGGTGCGTGGTGACGGCGGCGAGGTCGCCCGATGCCCCGCCTGCTCGCGCACAGCACCCAAGGACGAAGCGATCCGCGCGGCCCGCAGCGCCCTGATCGACGTCGTCATGCGCGATCTGGACGAGCCCTTGCGGGCGATCGTCCGCGCCAACCCCGCCCTCGGCTACCAGCCGGCTCAGCGCTACGATTGGGCGCTGAAGGGGTTCTAGGCTGTCGCTTTCAGGGAGGATCTCAGAATGGTATATACGCGTCATCACTCCCCGCCTTTTGATCAAGGACTGGCGATGGCGACCGCGACGAGCAGAACCTTCAAGAGCGGAAACAGCGAAGCCGTGCGGCTTCCACGCGACATGGCCTTTGGTCCGGGCGTGGAGCTGACCTTGGTTCGGTCGGGCGATGTCCTAACCATCTATCCGACAAAGGGCTCCATCAAGGATCTGGTGGCGGAGCTGAACAAGCTACCGCGCCCTGACAGCATCGAAGTCCGCGACGAAGACCTGTTCCCTGAACGTCCCGGCCTCTGAGTGACGTACGTTCTCGACACCAGTGTCGCGATCTGTTTGCGCGATGGCGATCCCGTGATCGCTGAGCAGCTCGCGGCGTTGGACGGTGCGATCCTCCTGTCGGTTATCAGTCGGGTGGAGTTGGAGGGCGGTGTCTGCCGCGAGCCATCCGGGACCGGCATTCGCCGCAATCGCCTGGATGCGATGTTGAGAATCCTTCCTGTTCTCGATTTCGATGGCAGGGCGGCCGATGCCTACCGCACGATCGTCGAGGCGACGGGCTACTCCAGGCGCAAAACCGTGGACCGTATGATCGCCGCTCAGGCGCTGACGCACCGCGCGACCCTGGTCACGCTCAACGCGGCCGACTTCCGCGATATTCCAGGGCTGTCGCTGCTGGCTTGGTAAGATCAAGATCGGAAACAATGGATTTCCATAGTTTCCATATCCGCGACGATCCGTCGCGTCCATTCTCTCCTCATCGGAACAACGGGACGGGCCAGACGGCCTCCCAGCAGAGGGAAGACGGACATGAGCAGCGGCTATTTCACCACCACGGACGGCGCGCAGATCTTCTTCAAGGATTGGGGCCCCAAGACCGCCCAGCCGATCGTCTTCCACCATGGCTGGCCCCTGTCGTCGGACGACTGGGACGCCCAGATGATGTTCTTCCTGGCCAAGGGCTATCGCGTCATCGCTCATGACCGTCGCGGTCACGGCCGGTCCAGCCAGACCGACACCGGCAACGAGATGGACACCTACGCCGCGGACGTCATCGGCCTGGCCAAGCACCTGGACCTGAAGAACGCCATCCACATCGGCCACTCGACCGGCGGCGGCGAAGTCGCTCACTACGTGGCCCGCGCCGAGCCCGGCCGCGTCGCCAAGGCCGTGCTGGTCGGCGCGGTGACGCCGCTGATGCTGAAGACCGACGCCAATCTGGGCGGCCTGCCGCTGGAAGTGTTCGACGGCTTCCGCAATGGCACGGCCTACAACCGCGCCCAGTTCTTCCGCGACGTCGCCGCCGGCCCGTTCTACGGCTTCAACCGCGAGGGCGCGCAGGTCTCGGAAGGTGTGATCGACAACTGGTGGCGTCAGGGCATGCAAGCCGGCGTGAAGGCGCTGTACGACTGTGTGGCCGCCTTCTCGGAAACCGACTTCACCGCTGACCTGAAGGCGATCGACCTGCCGGTGCTGGTGCTGCACGGCGAGGACGACCAGGTCGTGCCGATCGACGCCTCGGCCCGCCAAGCGATCAAGCTGTTGAAGAACGGTACGCTGATCACCTATCCGGGCTTCCCGCACGGCATGGCGACCACGCAGGCCGAGACCATCAACAAGGACCTGCTGGCCTTTATCGAAGGCTGACGCCCGGAGTTCGTCCTCACCCTTCGACAAGCTCAGGGTGAGGGCGATCTTTCGCGGCGGTTCGAAGAAGCCTCATCCTGAGCTTGTCGTAGGACGAGGTTTTCGGCGCCTCGGCATGATCGTCGATTGGTCACCTCTCGCCGCGCTTTCCATCGTGACTTGTATTCCGAGATATGCAATCGATAGGTGCATAACAGGGAGGACTCGTCCGATGCGTAAGCGTGCCTTGGTTATCGCGGCTCTGGCCGCTGTCTCGATCACCGCGCCCCAGGCCCTGGCCTTCGGCACCATCCATGGCATGGGCCAGAACGCCGAGCATGAGCGGATCACGCGCCAGGGCCTGTCCGGGCTGGGCTTCGGCGGCGACACCCTGTCCGAACTGGCCGGCAAGACGGGAACGTTCGGGGCCGTCGGCTCGCCCGACAATCCGGCCCGGGGCCTGATGAGCAACAAGGCCGCGCACTGCGACGGCGGCGACTTTTTCAACACGCCGGGCTACGCCCAGAGCCAGGCGGCGGCCCAGACCCAGCTGACGGCCTGCCGGACCTGGATCATGAACAAGATCAATGAGGCGGTGAACGACGCCTCGGGCCTGGTGAAGCCGAACGGGGCGCTGGACAGCACCAGCATCTTCGGCGGCTGCACCTTCAACGGCGCCAAGGGCCGGGCCAAGTGCAACGTGCTGGAGGACATGGGCGTGGCCTTCCACGCCTCGCAGGACTTCTACTCGCACAGCAACTGGATCGACGCGGCGCGGCCCAACCCCTCGATCGGCAATCCGGCGGGCCTGAACAATGGCGCCCCGGCCCCGTGGCTGTCGCCGGCCGGCGCGGCGTTCCCGGCCGGACTGATTACCGGCTGCTACGACGGCTTCCCGGAGTCGAGTCACTGCAACGGCCGCGTCAAGCACGCGGTCCTGAACAAGGACACCGCCGGAACGACCCGGGGCGACTACGCCAAGGCGATGAACGTCGCCGCCCAGGACACCCGCGCCAAGTGGACCTTCTTCGAAGGGCAGTTGGTCACGCGTTACGGCCCGATGCGGGGGCAGAAGATGATCTGCGTGCTGAAGTCCGACAGTCCGGGGAAGTGCTAGCCTAGCCCCGCGGCGTCACCCGCAACTGCGAGCTGTCCGGGGCGCCGTTGCCGCCCCGGCAGGCGGCGGGCTTGAACTTCAGGTCCAGGCAGACCCAGACCTCGGTCAGGCGGCCGTCCTTGACCCGGACATTGAGGCCGTCGCGGGTCATGCCCTTGTTGCGCTTGAGGAAGGCGTCGCGGATCTGGCCGGCCGTCATGGTGTCGTTGGCGGGCGCCAGGTCGGGCACGTTCAGGCTCTTGCGGACCTTCTGGGCCTTCTTGAAATAAGCCTCGGGGCTGTCCCAGCGGCACGTGCCGTGCGCCTGCCACTCGTGCTGCAGCAGCCAGGGCGAGGGGGTCATGCAAAGATTGGCCTTCACCGTCGCCGGGCTCATCGCCGGGCTAGGCTTGCAGTAGCGGGGATGGACCTTGTCCGGCCCGTTCGGCCACAGGCCGTGCACCGTGAAGCCGAAGCTGTTGTTCTGGCACTGGATGACCTTGTCCGACTCCGGGATGCCGGCGCGGCAGGCCTCGGGCGACCAGAACAGCGACAGCAGATAGGCGGCGATCGGCACGTCGGGGTGGACCTCGTCGGCCGGCGGGACCTCGGCCGGGGCCGGGATCACCTTGGGCGGCACCGCGCAGGCCTTGAGGCTGGAGGCCTGGGCGCCGCTCGCGCCAAAGCCAATGAGCGCAAGGACGGCGAGGGCGGTGGCGAGGGCGGTCTTCATGGCGGGCTCCGGCGAAGCCCGCCAAAAGCGGGCTTCGATCTAGACATTGGAGCGGGATAGGCCCCCGCGCCGCCACCGCCGTCAAGAGAACCTCTAGCGACGCGCCTCGGTGGCCATCCGCACGGCCAGGCCGCCCAGCACCGTGGCCATCAGCCAGCGCTGGACCAGGGCGAAGCTGGGGCGCGTGGCCAGGAAGGTCGCGATCGTCCCGGCGGCCAGGCAGATGGCGCCGTTCACGCTCAGCGAGACGGCGATCTGGGTCAGGCCCAGAGCGAGAGACTGGGTGAACACGCCGCCGTGCTCGGGCTTGATGAACTGCGGCAGCAGCGACAGGTACAGCATCGCCGCCTTGGGGTTCAGCATGTTGGTGACGAAGCCCATGGTGATCAGCTTGGCGGGGCTGTCCTTGGGCAGCTCGCGCACCTGGAACGGCGAGGCGCCGCCCGGCTTGATCGCCTGCCAGGCCAGCCAGGCGAGATACAGCGCGCCGCCGAAGCGCAGGATGTCGTAGGCGATCGGGGCGGCCATCAAGAGGGCGGTGATGCCCAGCGCCGCGCACAGCAGATAGACCACGAAGCCGGCCGCGGTGCCGATCAGCGACACGATCCCGGCCCAGCGGCCCTGGCAGATCGAGCGGCTGACCAGATAGAGCATGTTCGGCCCGGGCGTCAGGGCCATCCCCAGGCACACCAGCCCGAAGGCGATCCAGGTCTTGGCGTCGGGCATGGGCGGTCTCCGTGGGTATGGCGGAGCTTTAGCATTGGGCGGGAAGAGCGAACACCCGGCGAGGGATGGGGATTGACCCCCTCTCTCTTTGAGAGAGGGAGGGGCCCGCGCCGCAGGCGTGGGAGGG
>NZ_JBWKZF010000035.1:43816-53893 GCF_059424195.1 Caulobacter sp. GW456-12-1-14-TSB4 | reverse complement strand
CTCCTCCGCCCGAGGAGCCCTTCCGCGCCGACCTCAAGCACAAGGCCGCCAAGAAGAAGGCCCGCAAGTGGGGCTGGATCTGGGGCGTGCTGCTGGTCTCGTTCCTGGTCGGCGTGCTCGCCGCCGGCGGCGGGGCCGCCTACGTCTGGTACAAGTATCTCAAGGACACCCCGCCCCTGCCCTCGCGCTCGGCGCTGTTCGCGGTCAACCGCGCGCCCGGTATCCGCTTCGAGGATCGCAACGGCCAGGTGATCGCCACGCGCGGCCCGCGCTACGGCCAGCGCATCACCCTGGGCGCGGTGCCCAACTACGTGCCCCAGGCCTTCATGGCGGCCGAGGACCGGCGCTTCTACCAGCACGGGGCCATCGACCTGCAAGGCATCGGCCGCGCCGCCTGGACCAACTGGCGCGCCGGCAAGACCCGCCAGGGCGCCTCGACCCTGACCCAGCAGCTGGCCAAGGGCCTGTTCCTGACCCCGGATCGCGTCGTGAAGCGCAAGCTCCAGGAGATGCTGCTGGCCTACAAGCTGGAGCAGGTCCTGACCAAGGACGAGATTCTCGAGCTCTATCTGAACCGCATCTATTTCGGGGCCGGCACCTACGGCGTCGACGGCGCGTCCCAGACCTATTTCGGCAAGCCCGCCAGCCAGCTGACCCTGTCGGAAGCGGCCCTGCTGGCCAGTCTCCCCAAGGCGCCTTCGCGCTTGGCCTTGACCAACGACATGGAGCGGGCGCTGACCCGCTCACGCCTGATCCTGGCCAATATGCGGAAAGAGGGCTGGATCACCGCCGAGCAGGAAAGCCGCGCCCTGGACGACACCCCGCGCCTGTCGCCGATGGCCCTGCAGGACGAGGGCGACTACGGCTGGGTGCTGGACTACGCCACCACCGAGACAGTGAAGATCGCCGGTCAGAACGCGCCAGACCTGATCGTGCGCCTGACCATCGACCCCTTGCTGCAACGCGAGGGCGCCGAGGTCGTGCGCCAGACCATGGCCACCGAGACCACCCGTTCGGGCGCCCACCAGGCCGCCCTCCTGTCGCTGTCCACCGAAGGGGCCATCCGCGCCATGGTCGGCGGCACGTCCTACAGCGAAAGCCCGTTCAACCGCGCCGTCCAGGCCCGCCGCCAGCCGGGCTCGACCTTCAAGCCGTTCGTCTACGCCGCCGCCGTCGAGAAGGGCGTGCTGCCCACCGACATCCGCGTCGATGAACCGGTGAAGTTCGGCGACTGGGCGCCGGAGAACTACAGCGGCGGCTATCGCGGTCCGATGACCGTCGAAAAGGCCCTGATCAACTCGATCAACACCGTGGCCGTGAAGCTGGGCCAGGAGGCCGGCGGCCCGGCGATCGGCGATCTGGTTCGCCGCTTCGGCATCACCTCTTTGCCGCCCGTCCCCGACCTGTCGGTGGCCCTGGGCTCGTACGAGGTGAACCTGCTGCAGCTGACCTCGGGCTTCCAGGTCTTCCAACAGGGCGGCATCCGGGTCGAGCCCTATGTCATCGAGACCATCACCACCCAGGACGGCCAGCCGATCTTCACGCACCAGCCGCCCCAGGCCGAGCGCCGCGTCTACGACGTCGGCCACGCCAGCATCATGGTCAAGATGATGAAGAAGGTGGTCACCCAGGGCACCGCCCAGCGCGCCGCCTTCGGTAGGCCAGCGGCGGGCAAGACCGGCACCAGCCAGAACTGGCGCGACGCCTGGTTCGTGGGCTTCACGCCGGACTACGTCACCGGCGTCTGGGTCGGCAATGACGACGAGAAGCCGATGAACAAGGTGGTCGGCGGCGACATCCCGGCCAGCATCTGGCGCCGCTTCATGATGACCGCCCACCAGACCCTGGCGGTGCGCGACTTCGCCTGGCTGCTGCCCGATCCGGCGCCGCTGTCGACGCCGGACCCGCGGAACGGCTACTACGAGACGTTGTCGGCCGAGTTCGCCCGCGCGGCCTCGGAACTGGACGCGGCGGCGAAGGCGGCGGAGACCATGGCCCCGTCCGGCGGACCGGCGCAGCCCCCGCCGGCGCAGCTGCCTTACTAGCTAAACGGTGCGTGATCCTCGCCCTTCGACAAGCTCAGGGTGAGGATCATGGCCAAGGCCGGGCAGTAGAAAACCTCACCCTAAGCTTGTCGAAGGGCGAGGTTTTCGGCCCTACCTACTTGTAAGCCGTCAACGACGTCGGCCGATCCGCCACCTTCGTCGCCCAGGTCTTGTTCGGCGTGGCGCTCATCGTGAACACCAGCTCGCCGCCAGCCATGATCTCGTCGTGCTTGAGGTACGCTCGGGTCAGCGGCTTGCCGTTCAGGGTCACCTTAGAGACGTAGACCTTGTCGTCCGCCATCCCTTCGGCGCGCACCACAAACCGCTTGCCGTTCGGCAGGTTCAGCGCCGCCTTGTCCACGAACGGCCGGCCGATGGCGTATTCGTTCGAGGCCGGGGTCACCGGATAGAAGCCCAGCGACGTGAACATCAGCCAGGCCGACATCTGGCCGAGGTCATCGTTGCCCGACAGCCCCTCGGGCGTGGGCTTGTACTGGGTCTTGATGATCTGGGCCAAGCGCGCCTGGGTGCGCCACGGGGCGCCGGCGTAGTTGTACATATAGGCCACGTGGTGGCTGGGCTCGTTGCCGTGGATGTACTGGCCGATCAGACCGGCGATGTCCTCGGCGTGGCTGTAGTCGATCTTCGAGTTGTCGAAGTCGAACATGGCGTCCAGCTTCTTGACCGTCGCGGCGTCGCCGCCCAGCGTCTTGACGATCCCGCCCAGGTCCTGCGGCGCGAACCAGGAATATTGCCAGGCGTTGCCCTCGGTATAGTCCGAGCCGTAGTTGATGGCGGTCGGGTTGAAGGGCTCGCGATAGGTCCCGTCCGACTTACGGGCCCGCAGGAAGCCGGTCTTTACATCGAAGCTGTTGCGCCAGTAGGACGCCCGCTTCTCGAAGGTCTTGGCCACGTCGGCCTGGCCCATGTCCTTGGCCATCTGGGCGATGGTCCAGTCGTCATAGGCGTATTCGACGGTCTTGGAGGCGGCTTCCGGCTCCTTGTCGATCGGCGCGTAGCCCAGCTTCATGTAGTCGCCCAGGCCGCCATACGGCGCGTAGGTCGCGCTCTTGACCATGGCGTCCAGGGCCGCCTTGCCGTCATAGCCGCGGATGCCCTTCATCCAGGCGTCGGCGATGACCGGCACGGCGTGGTAGCCGATCATCGTCCAGGTCTCCTGGCCATGGAACTGCCAGACCGGCAGGATGCCGTACGGGCTCTCCTTCTGCGAGGCGATCAGCGAGTTGACCACGTCGTTGGTGTAGTCGGCCGGCTGGATCAGGGTCAGCAGCGGATGCTCGGCCCGGAAGGTGTCCCACAGCGAGAAGGTCGAGTGGAAGGTGAAGGGCCGGCCGTCCAGCTTGCCCTCATGCACCTGGTCGTCTGGACCCCGGTAGCGGCCGTCGGCGTCGGCATAGACGCTGGGGGCCAGCAGGGTGTGGTAGAGCGCGGTGTAGAGCGTCTTCTTCATCGGGGCCGGGGCTTCGATGTCCACAGCCCCCAGGGCCTTCTCCCAGGCGGTCTTGGCGCGGGCGCGCTGGGCGTCGAAGTCGAAGCCCGGCTCGTCGCTGGCCAGGTTGGCGATCGCCCCATCCTCGCTGGTCGACGACAGCGCCACCTTCACGGTCAGCGGCCCGTCGATCTTGCCGAAGTCGAACACCCCGACCAGGGCGCGGCCCTGGACCTGGGCGCGGTCCTCCGGCATGCGGCCCGGCTGGGCGAAGCCGTTATAGGGCACGTCCTTCTCGGTGTTTCGGAACTGCTGGCCGACCAGCGGGCGGTCGAACTTGATGGCGAAAAACAGCTTGCGGCCCGGGGCCCAGCCGCGCGTCTCGCGATAGCCGGTGACCACGCCGTCCGGCGACACCCGCAGGCGCGACCACAGCACCTTGCCCGGATAGTTGTAGATCGAGCTGCGCAGGTCGATCAGCACCTGGGCGCGGTCACCCTTGGCGAAGGTGTAGCGGTGCAGGCCGGTGCGCAGGCCGGCCGTCAGCTCGGCGCGTACGCGGCTGTCGCTGAGGGTGACGGCATAGTAGCCCGGCTGGGCGACCTCGGTGTCGTGGCTGTAGCGCGAGCGATAGCCCGAGCCCGGCTTGTCGGCCTCGCCCGGCTCCAGCTTGGCTTCGCCCGAGACCGGGGTCAGCAGGATGTCACCGAGATCCGAGTGCCCCGCGCCCGAGAAGTGGGTGTGCGAGAAGCCCAGGATCGTCGGGTCGCCGAAGCGGTAACCGGCGGCGCGGGCATAGCTCTGCTTGAACGGCAGGATGTCGGTGTCGGGGCTCAGCTGCACCATGCCGAACGGCACGACCGCGCCGGGGAAGGTGTGGCCGTCGCCGCCGGTGCCGATGAAGGGATCGACCGAGTCGTAGGGCGTTGTGGTCTGGGCCAGGACGGGCGTCGCCGCCAGGATGGAGAGGCTGGCGAGCAGGGCGAGGCGCAGACGCATAGGGTAGACTCCGCAACTTGAGCGGAGCGCACCCTATCGGCTAGGCGGCCGTGTTCAAGGCCCGGTCTACCGCCGCCATGGCATGCAGGGTCGTGGTGTCGAACACCGGCACCGGACTATCGGCCTGGGAGATCAGCAGCATGATCTCGGTGCAGCCCAGGATGATCGCCTGGGCGCCGCGTTCGACCAGCCGGCCGATCACCGCCTTGTAGGCCTCGCGTGAGGCGTCCAGCACCTGACCGGTGACCAGCTCCTCGTAGATGATCCGATGCACCACCGCGCGGTCGTCGGCGTCGGGGGTCAGGACCTCCAGGCCGTGCTTCTTCTCCAGGCGGCCGCGATAGAAGTCGTGCTCCATCGTGAAGGCCGTGCCCAGCAGGCCGACGGTCGAGAGCCCCGCCGCCTTGATCGCCTCACCCGTCGGGTCGGCGATGTGCAGCAGCGGGATCTTCACCGCCGCTTCGATGGCGTCGGCCTCGCGGTGCATGGTGTTGGTGCACAGGACCAGGAAGTCGGCGCCGCCGGACTCCAGCGCCCGGGCCGCGTCAGCCAGGCGGCGCGACAGCTCGGGCCAGCGGCCTGCGTGCTGCAGGTGCTCGATCTCGGCGAAGTCGAACGACCACATCAGGGTCCGGGCCGAGGCGACGCCGCCCACGCGGTCGCGCACCGCCTCGTTGATCAGCCGATAATACTGGGCCGAGCTTTCCCAGCTCATGCCGCCGATCAATCCGATGAGCGCCTGTTCGGTCATGCCGTCCTCCGTCGCAGACGGTCCTAGACAGGCCACGGCGCGGTTACAACACTTCCCGCCGCGCCAGGTGGGCGATGGCCACGGCCAAGGCGACCAGACCCAGGCCGCAGCCCAGCGCCAAGGCGGTCTCGACCCGCCAGGCCTCCTTGGCCAGCATGTTGACCGGCATCTGCCAGGGGAAGAACACACCCTCCTTGGCCGAGGTCGCCACCACCGCGAAGAAGGTCCCGCCGATGCCGATCGCCAGGGCCGGCACGAAGCTGGCGAAGCGCAGGGCGGTCCACAGCTGGATGGCGGTCAGCAGGGTCGCGGCGGCGACCACCTTGAGATTGAGGGCCAGCAATCCGATTCCGTCGAGCGCGCCGGTCGGGGTGACGGCCGGCTTGATCGCCGCCGCCGCCGAGATCGCGCCCCAGGTCAGCAGCAGGTTGAGCCCCGTCATGGCCGTCGCCAAGGCGACCACACAGAACGCCTTGGCGGCATAGATGCGCCAGCGGGGCGTGGGCAGAGCCCGCAAGTGGTCCCAGGCGCGCGGGCCGTGCTCCATGTGCGCGACCAGGGCGGTCAGGGCCGTCACGCTCATCGGCAGCATGAAATAGGCCCAGACGCCGGTCGCCATCTGCATCCACTGCGCCCAGGGCCTTGCCTGTCCCCCGCGCAGCAGCATGAAGAAGCCGAAGGCGGCGATCAGCGACGGCGCGGCGATGGCCAGCAGCATGGCCAGCGAGCGGTTCAGCTTGCGGATTTCGACGGACAGGACGGGAAACATCAGAACGGGGAGCATCAGGCGGCCTCGGCTTGACGGACGGTGGGGATGGCGACGCGGCGGTAGATGTCCTCCAGCGACTGGGCGCGGGGACCGATGGCGAAGACGGGAACGGCGGCCTCGACCAGCAGGGCGGTGAGCCCCGCCACGGCCGGATCGACGGCGTCGCCGGCGTCCAGGGCCACGGTGAGGCTTTCGGTGAGGCGGACGTCCAGGCCGTGGCCACGCAGCAGCGCCGCGGCCCGCACATCATCGCCGGTGCGCAGTCTGATCTCCGGCGCGAGGTCGGCCTTCAGCCGCGACAGCCTGCCCTCCAGCACCAGCCGGCCGTCATTGACGACGCCGACATGGGTGGCGGTCTGCTCGATCTCGCCCAGCAGGTGGCTGGACAGCAGCACGGTGGCGCCGGTGCGCTCCGGCAGGCTCTTGAGGAAACGGCGCATGTCGGCGATGCCGTCGGGGTCCAGGCCGTTGGTCGGCTCGTCCAGCACCAGCACCGGCGGCGCGCCCAGCATGGCGCGGGCCAGGCCCAGGCGCTGGCGCATACCCAGCGAATAGCCGCCCACCTTGCGGCCGGCGTCGGGGCGCATCTCGACCACCTCCAGCACCCGGTCGATCTCGGTCGCCGGGCAGCCCAGCAGGGTCGCGGTCAGGGCCAGGTTCTCGCGGCCTGTCAGGTTGCCATAGAAGCCGTGCGCCTCCAGCAACGCGCCGATCTTGCGGGCCGCGCCGATGCGGTCGCGGGCGACGTCGACGCCGCAGACCCTGGCCACGCCGGTGGTCGGGCGGATCAGGCCCAGCACCATCTTCAGGGTCGTGGTCTTGCCTGCGCCGTTGCGGCCCAGGAAGCCATACACGGCCCGCCTGGGCACGGTCATGGACACCCGATCGACCGCCAGGCGGGGGCCGAAACGACGGGATAGGCCTTTGGTCTCGATGGCGGCTGACATGGTCGCGGCGCTCATTCTGTTTAAGTTAGATATAAAGTTGCGAAGCGATCGTCTTTAAGTCAAGATTAAAGATGAGACAGGTCGGGAGGGTCGCCGTGGGCGCCAGGGACGTCGAGAAATTCCGCCGCATGTGCGGCCAGTACCGGGGGCTGGCGGTGTTCATGGTGATTAGCGTCGGCCTGCTGCTGGCGCTGATGGCGTGGATCGCGCCGCTGCTGCTGATGGCCCTGCACCGGCCGACGGCGCCCCCGCCCGCCAAGGTGCTGGCCCTGACGATCCAGTACATCCCGGCCGCCTGCTACCTGTTCGGGGTGTGGTCGATCGGCCAGGGGCTGGGCGAGATCGCCAAGGGTCGCCTGCTGCAGGCCGCCCTCCCCTCGACCCTGCGCCGCGTCGGTCTGGCCCTCGGGATCGGCGGCGTGGCCAATGTCTTCGTGGTCATCAACCTGATGCGGCTGGTCGGGGCGGACAAGCGCAGCTATCTGGACTTCGACGTGGCCGGCATGACGCTGGGCATGATCGGCGGCGCCCTCTTCCTGCTGGGCCGCGTGATGGACCAGGCCCTGGCGGCGCAGGCCGAACTCGACGAGATGATCTGATGCCCGTTCGCGTCACCCTGGACGCCCTGATCGTCGCCAAGGGCCTCAAAGCCCGCGACCTGGCCCAGGAGGTCGGCCTCAGCGAGACCCAGCTGTCGCTGTTCCGCTCGGGCAAGGTGAAGGGCATCCGCTTCCGCACCCTGGCGCGGCTGTGCGCGGCTCTGGGCTGCAAGCCTGGCGACCTGCTGGACTACGACTTCGACGCCGCCGACCTGGCCGGCGCGGACGACGAGGACTAGGGCAGATCAACATTCAGGCCGAGGGGCCGAAAACCCTGTCCTTCGACAAGCTCAGGATGAGGTTTTCTACGGATACGGCCTCAAGAGTAGTCCTCACCCTGAGCCTGTCGAAGGGCGAGGACGGGCCACGTCCACCAACGACGATAATTCAATCTTAGGTGTTTCCCAGCGACCGCCAAGCCCGGAGAAAGTGCGACAGAAATTTTTCAGACACATTGGCGGGCGAAGCCGACACATACGCCCTTCCCGGCATGGCTCACCCTAGGCTCACCTGATGTCGTTCGTGCTCTCCCTGGTCGCTGCGGCGGCCCTGCAAGCGGCCACGCCCGCGCCCGCCGTTCACGGCTACAACGCCCTGGCCCTCGCCCCCGGCGGCAAGCGCCTGGCGGCCATCGAAAGCGCCGAGGCCGTTGGCGCGCAGTCCGACAGTCGCGCCAGCGTCGTGGTGCGCTCGGCCAAGGGCGAGATCACGGGCCGCTTCGATCCCTGCCAGACCTGCCGCTACGCCGGTCCCGCCTGGTCGGCCGACGGCCAGAAGCTGGCCTTCATCGGCTCGGACATGAAGGCCGGGACCGCGACCCTGTTCGTGGTCGAGGGCGACAAGACCCGCGCCGTCACCACCGTGACCGGCGTCGCCAGCACCGCGCGCTGGGCCCCGGACGGCCAGTCGATCGCCATGCTGGCCACGGTCGGCGCCCGCAAGCAGACCGGCGCCACCCAGGCCGGCGTCCGTCAGGTCGGCGAGATCGGCGTGGCCGGCGCGATCGACGAGCAGCGCATCGCCGTGGTCCCGGCAGCCGGCGGCGAGTTGGCCTTCGCCTCGCCCGACGACACCTTCGTCTACGAATACGACTGGACGCCGGACTCCAAGGGCTTCGTCGGCACGGCCGCCAAGGGCGACGGCGACAACAACTGGTGGGTCGCCAGCCTGCAGGCCTTCGGCCGCGATGGCGCCAGCCGCGTGATCGCCGCCCCGAAGCTGCAGCTGAACGCCCCGCGCGTGTCGCCGGACGGCAAGTCGGTGGCCTTCATCGGCGGCCTGATGAGCGACTTCGGCGCGGTCGGCGGCGACGTCTGGACCGTGCCCTTCGCGGGCGGCCAGCCGGCCAACCTGACCGACGGCTACAAGGGCACCTTCACCAGCCTGGACTGGACCGCCAAGGGTCCGATGGCCTCGGCCATCCTGGGCGGCGACAGCGCCATCGCCCGCATCGACCCGGCCGGCGGCGCCAAGGTGACGATCATGGCCCGCGGCGAGGTCAGCTATTCGGCCGGCGACGGCCGCGTCTCGTTCGACCCCAGCGGCAAGCTGGCCGCCACGGTCGTCGACTCATTCGCCAAGGCCCCACAGGTGCTGCTGGGCGCGCCCGAGGCCCTCAAGCCCATCACCCACGACAACGACGCCCTGACCGCCACCTATGTCGGCAAGAGCGTCACCTGGAAGAACGAGGGCTTCGACGTCCAGGGCTGGCTGCAGGCGCCGGCCAAGGTCGAGCCGGGCAAGACCTATCCGATGGTGGTCATCGTCCACGGCGGCCCGTCCTCGGCCGTGACCTCGCGCTACGGCTCCAGCGGCACGGTCTATGACCTGCTGAAGGCCGGCTACTACGTGTTCCAGCCCAACCCGCGCGGCAGCTTCGGCCAGGGCGAGGCCTTCAAGACCTCCAACCGCCGCGACTTCGGCGGCGGCGACCTGCGCGACATCCTGGCCGGCGTCGACGCGGTCGAGAAGATCGCCCCCGTCGACGACAAGCGCCTGGGCGTCTTCGGCCACAGCTACGGCGGCTACATGACCATGTGGACGGTGACCCACAGCCAGCGCTTCAAGGCCGCCGTGGCCGGGGCCGGCATCGCCAACTGGATCAGCTATTACGGCCAGAACGGCATCGACCAGTGGATGGTCCCGTTCTTCGGCGACACCGCCTACAACGACCCGGCGATCTACGACCAGCTGTCGCCGATCCGCACGATCAAGGCCGCCAAGACCCCGACCTTCATCTATGTCGGCGAACGCGACGTCGAGACCCCGGCCGCCCAGTCGATGGAGTTCTGGCACGGCCTGAAGGCCATGGGCGTGGAGACCTCGCTGGTGATCTATCAGGACGAGGGCCACGGCATTCGTCAGCCGAAGAACCGGACCGATCTGACGAACCGGATCGTGGGGTGGTTTAACCAGCACCTGGGGTCGTAAGATCCTCCCCCTCTGGGGGAGGTGGCCCGGAGGGCCGGAGGGGGCGGCTCGGCATAGGCCGGCGAGGGGGGGGGGGGGGGGGGGGGG
>NZ_JBWKZF010000035.1:0-43809 GCF_059424195.1 Caulobacter sp. GW456-12-1-14-TSB4 | reverse complement strand
GTGCCCCCCCCCCCCCCCCCCCCCCCCCCCCCCCCCCCCCCCCCCCCCCCGGCTCGGCATAGGCCGGCGATGCCCCCTCAGTCGGCTTCGCCGACAGCTCCCCCAGTGGGGGAGCATCTATAGGCCTCCCGCCTAGTCTCGCAGCGGCCTCAGCCGGTTCACGTGCCCCATCTTCCGTCCCGGCCGGGCTTCGCCCTTGCCGTAGAGGTGGACGCGGGTCTCCGGCTCGGCCGCCAGCTTGCGCCAAGCGTCGACATCCGCGCCCAGCAGGTTGGTCATCTCGACGTGATGGTGCGGCGCCGTCGGCCCCAGCGGCCAGCCGGCGACGGCGCGGATGTGCTGCTCGAACTGGTCGACCTCGCAGCCGTCCTGGGTCCAGTGGCCGGTGTTGTGGACGCGCGGGGCGAACTCGTTGACCAGCAGCTTGCCGCCGGCCAGCTCGAACAGCTCCACCCCGATCACGCCGACATAGTCGAGCGCGGTCAGGATCTTGATGGCGATGGTCTCGGCCTGATCGCGGGTGGCGGTCGTGACCTTGGCGGGGGCGACGGTGCGCTTGAGCACGCCGCCCTCGTGGTGGTTCTCCGACAGCGGGTAGCAGGCGATCTCGCCGTCGCGGCTGCGGGCGGCGATCACCGACAGCTCGCGGCCGAAGTCGGCGGGCGCTTCCAGGATGGCGGCGCGGCGGCCGATCTTCTCGAACGAGGCCTCGGCGTCGGACGCCTTCTGGATCCAGGCCTGGCCCTTGCCGTCATAGCCCTCGCGGCGGGTCTTCAGCAGCGACGGGGCGCCGATCTTGGCGACGGCGGCGGCCAGGCTCTCGCTGTCCTGGACGGGGGCGAAGGCCACGGTCGGCACGCCGATCTCGGCCAGGAAGCTCTTCTCGACGACGCGGTCCTGGGCGGCGGCCAGGGCCTTGGCGCCGGGCGAGACGACCGCACCGAGCGAGGCAAGTTCCGACACCGTGTCGGCCGGGACGTTCTCGAACTCGTAGGTGACGACGTCGCAGGCCTCGGCCAGGCGCTTCAGGGCCCAGCGGTCGTCATAGGCGGCGACGATCTGGCGAGCGGCGACGCGGCCGGCCGGGGAGTTCTCCTCGGGGTCCTGGATCACCACGTCGAAGCCCAGGCGCGCGGCGGCCTGGGCCAGCATACGGCCCAGCTGCCCCCCGCCGAGGATGCCGATGGTCGAACCGGGGACGAGGGGCCAAGAAACGGAGGAAGGTTCGGCCATGTGTCCTTAATCCTCGACGCTCTCGGCGACGCTGTCGGTCTGGGCGGCGCGGAAGGCCGACAGGCGCTGGTTCAGGGCCGGGTCCGACAGGGCCAGGATCTGGGCGGCCAGCAGGCCGGCGTTCTTGGCCCCGGCCTCGCCGATCGCCAGGGTGGCGACGGGGATGCCGCCCGGCATCTGGACGATGGAGAGCAGGCTATCGAGGCCGCTCAGCGCCTTGGACTGCACCGGCACGCCCAGCACCGGCAGGTTGGTCATCGAGGCCGCCATGCCCGGCAGGTGCGCCGCGCCGCCGGCCCCGGCGATGATCACCTTGTAGCCGGCCTTCTCGGCGCCCGTGGCGAACTCGAACAGGCGCTGCGGGGTGCGGTGGGCCGAGACGACCTTGGCCTCGTAGGCCACGCCCAGGGCGTCCAGCGCGTCGGCCGCGCCCTTCATGGTCGGCCAATCCGAGCGGCTGCCCATGATGATGGCGACGGGCGGCGTGGTCGAAGTCATCGGCGTCGTCTCTTTTCGGCGAGCGTCGGAAAGCCGCCCCGTATGCGCGTCCGCCCGCTGCGGCAAGCCCAAAACGACACAAAACGTTCCGTGGTCGCCTTTAGGCTGGGCGCGTGATCGTCGGCCTGCGGCTTATCGGCGCCCCCGATTGCGTCGAACGGCGTTCCCGTTAACCTTACTGCTAGCTGTGCCATAACGATTCCCAGTGACCTCATGAAGATCTCCGGCGCCCGGACCGAACCTTTCGCCGCCATCCGCAAGCGCGCCCTGGCCAGGGCTGGCGCCCAGGTCGTGGCGCGTGAAGTCGCCGCGCCCGACAGCGCCGCCTTCCTGGGCCTGACCGAAGCCGACATGACCCCTCAGGTCGTGGAAGCCCTGCAGACCCTGATGACCGAGATCGACGACCTGCGGAACGAGGTCGCCATGCTGAAGCTGCGCCTGAACGAGGCGCAGGGCCTGGCCGACATGGACGCCCTGACCCCGGTGCTGAACCGCCGCGCCTTCCTGCGCGAGACCAAGCGCGTCTCGGCCTTCGCCCAGCGCTATGGCTCGTCGGCCAGCCTGGTGTTCTTCGACCTCGACAACTTCAAGAGCGTGAACGACCGCTTCGGCCACGCCGCCGGCGACGAGGCGCTGAAGGCCGTGGCCAAGCGCCTGCTGGCCAATGTCCGCGAGAGCGACCTGGTCGGCCGCATGGGCGGCGACGAGTTCGCCGTGCTGCTGGCCCAGGCCGACAAGGAAACCGCCCTGGCCAAGGCCCAGACCCTGGCTGACGCGATCCGCTCTCAGCCGGTCGAGTTCGGCGAGTGGTCGGCCCCGCTGCACATCTCCTACGGCGTGCGCGAGATCGAGCCCGGCGCCGATCCGGAAGTGGCCCTGGCCGAGGCCGACGCGGCCATGTTCGTCCGCAAGCGCAAGCAGGCCTGATCGCCCACCCGGCGACCGTATACACTTTCGGCTGCTCCGCCCCTGCCGACAACTCCGAGGAATGCGACCTTATCGCACGGCGACTGGAACCCGGTCGGTGCGGTAACACGTTCATGGTCTGTTAAGCATGACTGGGCGGGTTACATGCAGCGTATTCTGGTCGCCGAGGACGATCCGGTCCTCTCCTTGATCTACGAAATCACCCTCACGGAAGCAGGGTTCGACGTCCTGCTGTGCCGGGACGGCCAGGAAGCCTATGACGCCCTGGACGCGTTCAAGCCCGACCTCGTGATCACCGACCACTCGATGCCGCGCATGAGCGGCGGCGAGCTGGTCAGCGCCGTGCGCAAGGCGCGCCCCGGCGCCGTGACCCTGATGGCCTCGGCCGTCGACGCCCGCCTGCTGAAGGACGACCAGCACGCCGACGCGCGGCTGGAAAAGCCGATCACCCCCGGCCGCCTGCTGCAGACCGTCCGCGACCTGGAAGCCACCCAGATCGCCGCGTGACGAAACTTTAAGCTGACCGGCTCCCGGCGACGCCCCTAGGGTCGCGCAACTGGGGGACGTCGCTTGATCACCAAAGCCTTGCTGGGCGGCGCTGTCGCCGCCCTTTCCGCCGCGCAGGCCCTGGCCGCGACGCCGCCAACGGACCGCTACCGCCTCGCGCCGGTCCTCGAGAACGGCAAGGTCACGGCCCTGTCGGTGACGATCACCCTGCCCGCCGACGCCGATGGTCAGACCCAGCTGCGCGTGCCCCAGGACTGGGGCGGCGGCGAGAAGCTCTGGCGCTTCATCAAGGACCCCGTGGTCACCGGCGGGACCCTGTCGAGCGCCGACGACAAGACCTGGACCATCACCTCCAAGCCCCGCGCGCCCCTGACGGTCCGCTACCGCGTGGTCAGCGCCTATGCCGGTGAGCCGCCGGTCGACAGCGTCACCTACGGCCAGCCGATCGTCGGGCCCGACGGCTTCTACGTCGTCGGGCACACGGTCTTCGCCACGCCCGAGGGTCGCGACGGCGACAAGGTGCGGTTCACCTGGGATCCGGCGGGTTCGGGCCTGGTCTTCGCCTCCGACCTGGATACGCTGAGCCGCAAGGCCGGGACGCTCGACGCGATCAGCGACAGCGTCGCCATCGCCTACAAGGATCTCACCATCCTGGAGCGCGACGCCGGCGGCGCCCCGCTGCGCCTGGCCACGCACGGCAAGTTCGACTTCACCGACGCGGCCTTCGCCGACATGGCCGCTGGCGCGATCGGGGCCAGCCGCGCCTTCTGGGGCGACGGCAAGGAGCCCTTCCTGGTCACCCTGGCCGACCAGAGCGCCCCGTCCGGCTGGACCTCCTATCGCGGCACCGGCCTGGGCGACGCCTTCGCGGTGATCTCGACCCGCAACGTCCCGCTCGACGACTACAGGCTGTTCCTGGCCCACGAGTATTTCCACAGCTGGAACTCGAACCGCATAGGCGGGCTCAAGGACGGGCCGGAGGAGCCGCTGGGCTACTGGGTCAGCGAGGGCTTCACCGACTACTATGCGCGCCGGCTGTCGCTGCGTTCGGGCTTCGTGAGCCTGGAAACCTTCGTCGCCGCCTGGAACACGGCCCTCGAGGCCTACGGGACCTCCCCCGCCAAGGCCCTGCCGAACGCCGCCATCGCCGAGCGCTTCTGGGGCGACAAGGCCGTTCACAAGCTGCCCTATCTGCGCGGTTCCCTGGTGGCGCTGCTGCTGGAGGACCGGCTGAAGCCGAAAGGCGGTCTGGATTCGGTGATGCTGGCCATGCGCGACTACGCCAAGGGCCGCGACGCCGCCGAGTGGGACCATATGGCGGCCAACCTGTTGCCGCGCATCGTCAAGGCCCGCACCGGGATCGACCTGACGCCGGAGATCGACCGCTGGATCGTCAAGGGCGAGCCGATCGTCCTGTCGCCCGACGCCTTCGGCGGCTGCCTGACGGTGGAGGCGGTCGCCAAACCGGCCTACGACCTGGGCTTCGACAGTGACGCCAGCGCCAAGGGCGGCGTGATCACCGGCGTGAAGACCGACGGGCCCGCCTATGCGGCCGGCCTGCGCGACGGCATGAAGCGGCTGGGCCGCCAGGGCGGCAAGGTCGGGGACAGTTCGGTGGAGGTCGCCTACCTCGTCGAGGACGCAGGCGCGCGCCGCACGATCCGCTTCAAGCCTGAGGGCAAGGCGATGCTGAACTTCCAGCAGGTCGTCATGCCCAAGGACCTCACGCCCGAGGCTCGCGCGGCGTGCGCGAAGGCGGTCGCCGGCTAGGCCCAGAAATCAGGCGATGATGTCCGGGGTCAGCTGGTCTTCCAGGCGGCCGATCTCGTCCTTCAGCAGCAGCTTCTTCCGCTTCAGGCGGGCGATCTGCAGCATGTCGGGCTGATAGCGCTCTTCCAGGGCCTGGATGGAGTCGTCGAGGTCCTTGTGGTCCTCGCGCAGGTCGGCGAGGCGACGTTCGATCGCGATGTCGGTATCTTCCGACGGATCATCGTCGTTCATGGACATAATCTCAGGTGGGCCCCACTCAGGAGATAGATAGCAAAGGCTGACGACCGGTAAAGGCGCTCAGCCCGTTGTCTTTTCAAGCGCCACCGCGAGCTTTTCCAAGGCCGCGCGACGAGGCGGGTCTCCGGAAGCCGCCGCGGCGGCCGCCAAGCCGTCCAGCACCGTCATCGGCGCGCCCGGCGGACCGCTCAGCGCTTCCAGGCTTTCCATCAGCACCCGCTCGCCCTTCAGCTCGACGCCCTTCACCGCGTCGCGCAGGGCTTCCTTGGCAATGTCGTCGATCGGAGGACGCGGCGACTTCAGCGCCCGACGCACGCCGCGCAGGGGCGCGCCGATCTCGACGTCCCAGGAACGCATCATCCTGGCGGCGTCCGTGAGGTCGGCGGAGCGCCCCTCCTGCGCCATCCAGGCGGCCCACAGCAGCCAGGGCACGTTCTGGCCATGGGCGTCCTGCAAGGACAGGCAGGCCTCCGCGACAGGTTGACGCGCATAGGCCTTCAGAGCCCAGTCCCAGAACCGCATCGGCGTTAACCTTCGGACTTGCCGGAGATCGTCGCCAAGTCCTCGCCCCAGCGCTTCACGGGCCGCCAGGAGAGGTCGAACAGGTCCAGCGCCCGGCCCACCGACTGGTCCACCATCTCGGCGATCGTGGCGGGCTTGGCGTAGAAGGCCGGCAGCGGCGGGGCGATCACCGCGCCCATCTCGGCCAGCTTGGTCATGGTCCGCAAGTGGCCCAGGTGCAGCGGCGTCTCGCGCACCAGCAGCACCAGCGGACGGCGCTCCTTCAGGGTGACATCGGCCGCCCGGGTCAGAAGCGAAGCCGTTACGCCGGTGGCGATTTCGCTCATCGTCCGCACCGAACACGGCGCGATGACCATGCCCAGGGTCCGGAACGAGCCCGAGGCGATGGCCGCCCCAATGTCGCTCACGCGATGGACAACATCCGCCCGTTCGTTGAGCTCGGCCAGCGACTGGCCGGTCTCCTGCTGCAGCGTCAGCACGGCCGACTTGGAGACCACGAGGTGGCTTTCGACACCCAGCTCACGGCACGCATCCAGCGTCCGGATGCCGTAGACCACGCCGGAAGCGCCCGAAATCCCGACCACAAGCTTGGGTTTATCGGCGGTTTTCGGAGCATCGGTCATGGTAAATTTTCGTCCGCCTTGGGAGTAGATTTGGCCACGTCAAGCGCCGCCGCTTGCAATCATATGTGATCTGACAGCGCCGCGCAGCGGGTGTTCACTTTCTTCTCCAACAGCAATGGAGCCGAGAGCCATGGCCATCGAATCCCGTATCCGCGAGCTTGGGTCCCGTCACGAGAACCTTGACCGCAAGATCCAGGAGGAGACCAATCGACCCGGTAGCGACGCCGCGATGCTCATGGAGCTCAAGCGGCAGAAGCTCAGGCTGAAGGAGGAGATCGAGGGCCTTAGGGCGCGACTTCACTAGCTGCTGAGAGGCAGCCGAAAAACACGAGGCCCCGCTCCGGCAAGGAGCGGGGCCTCTGCTTTTCTAGGCTGGGGAACCGAGGATTAGTCCTCGTCTTCCTCGTCCACATAGCCCGACGATTGGCCGAACACGTCCTCGGCTTTGATCTCGCCGCGCTTGGCGCGGAAGTCTTCTTCCTCTTCCTCGACCTCGGGCTCGAACTGGCCGGCCTCCGAGGCGGGACGCAGGGTCGGGTCTTCCGGCAGGATGCCCTTTTTCAGATCGTCCTTGGCCTTCTTCTCGGCCGCCTTCTTGACCAAGGCGTCCAGCTCCAGCTGGCCCACCAGGCCCAGGGTCACCGGGTCGATCGGCTTGATGTTGGCGGCGTTCCAGTGGGTGCGGGCGCGGACCTGCTCGATCGTGGCCTTGGTGGTGCCCAGGAGCTTGGAGATCTGAGCGTCGGTCACTTCCGGGTGATGACGCAGGAACCAGGCGATGGCGTCCGGACGGTCCTGACGACGCGACACCGGCGTATAGCGCGGGGCCTTCTTCTGCGGCTTCAGCAGTTCGGCGTGACGACTGACCTGGGCCTTCATGCGGTAGTCGGGATTGCCCTGGGCCTTGTCCAGCTCCTCGCGGGTCAGCTGGCCGTTGCCGATCGGGTCGGCGCCGCGGATGTCGCGCGCCACTTCACCGTCGGCGATGCCGCGCACTTCCAGCGGGTGCAAGCCGCAGAAATCGGCGATCTGCTCGAAGCTCAGCGACGTGTTGTCCACCAACCAGACGGCGGTCGCCTTGGGCATCAGGATGTCGGACATGCGGTCCTCCAGAAATGACGGCGCCCGGCCTTTCGGCCGGGCGGGATGTTGATGAACGCTATAATCCGGTTCTCGCAAAAAGGGAACGGGGGACGAGCGGCTCTGGGCCTATTCTATTGAGCCGCCAGGGACTTGAGGACGATCCCGCCTGCAAGGCGCCAAGGCGCACGTGTCTTAAAAGCTCGCAATAGTTGTGATACCATGCGCCCTCCACTCGGGAGGGGGTTACGATGGCTTTCAAGAAAATCCTTTGGGTCGTGAACTACGACAAGCTCGCCGATTTCGTCGCCGACGCCGTCGCCGCCGGAGTGACCGGCGTGGCGATCCGCACGGACAACGATGTCGAGGCGGCGATCGCGGCGTTCCACGCCAGGAACATCAAGGTCTATGGCTGGCGCTGGCCGTCGGCCAAGGAAGACGCGGCGATGAAGGAGGCGGCCAAGGTCGTCAGCCTGTTCGGCAAAGGGCTGGACGGCTACTACGTCGATCCGGAGGGCGAGCCGGGCAAGCCCTATGACTGGGACCTGCCGGGCCTGGGCCCGCTGGCGACCAAGTTCAGCAAGGCCGTCACCGCGGCGGCCGGCGGCAAGCCCTACGGCGTCACCTCGCACTATCGCGGCAAGGCGCGGCATCCGAAACTGCCCTGGGCCGAGTTCTTCCAGCACGCGACCGTGCTGCTGCCTCAGGCCTATTGGCGGGTGGAAGCCGGCGTCGTCGGGCACGGGGATCCGGCCGACAACTACCGCCAGTCGATCAAGTTCTGGAAGGCCGCCGGCGGCAAGACGAACCTGATCGTCCCGATGGCCGGCGAGATCGCCTTCGCCAAGCCGGCCGAGATCAACGCCTACGCCGCCGAGGCGACCGCCAACGGCGTCTCCGAGCTGCACTTCTATACGGCCACGGAGACGGTCAAGCCGGCGGTGTGGTCGGCGATCGCCGCCCTCTAGGCCGTCTAGACCGTCAGGACCACCTTGCCCACGTGTTCCCCGGCCTCGAGGTGCGCGTGGGCCTTGGCGGCGTCGGCCAGGGGGAAGGTCGCGTCGATCAGCGGCTTCACCTGCCCCGCCTCGACCCACGGCCAGACCACGCGCTCGACCTCGGCGGCCAGGCGGGCCTTCTCGTCGGCCGAGCGGGGTCGCAGGGTCGAGCCGGTGATCACGGCGCGCTTCTGCATGATCTTCATCACCGGAACCTCCAGCACCGGCCCGCCCAGGCTGGCGATGTAGACGATGCGGCCGCCGGTCTTGAGGGCGTCGAGGTTCTTGTCGAAATAGCTGGCCCCGACCATGTCGAGCACCACATCGGCGCCGCCAGCGGCCTTGACGATCTCGGCGAAGTCCTCGGCCTTCGCATCGATGGCGATGTCGGCGCCCAGCTCGAGGGCCTTGGCCTTCTTGTCGGCGCCGCGTCCCGTAGCGATGACCTTCGCGCCGGCCGCCTTGGCCATGGCGATGGCGGTTGTTCCGATTCCGGACGTTCCACCATGAACCAGTAGAGTTTCCCCGGCCTTCAGCGCGCCATGCTCGAACACATTGGCGAAGACGGTGAAGACGGTCTCGGGCAGGGCCGCGGCGTGGACCAGATCCAGGCCCCGCGGGATCGGCAGGGCGTGGCGGGCGTCGACCACCGCGTACTCCGCGTAGCCGCCACCACCGAGCAAGGCGGTGACCTTGTCGCCGGCCTGCCAGCGGCCCGAACCGGTCACGACTTCACCGGCGACCTCCAGGCCCAAGGTCTCGGGCGAGCCGGGCGGCGGCGGGTAGAAACCCAGGCGCTGCAAGAGGTCCGGGCGGTTCACGCCCGCCGCGGCGACCTTGATCAGGATCTGTCCCGGACCGGGCTCAGGCCGCTGCGCCTCGACCGGTTTCAGCGCTTCGGCCGCGCCCTTGCCGCCTTCGATCGCGATCGCCGTCATCGTTCCGGCCATGCCCGGGCTTCCTCTCATGCTTGCCTTGGACCCTAGGTAGGCGTCAGATAGCTGACGGAAAAGGGAGAGAAGCCGATGTTCGAAGAGCCTGTCGAGCCTCGCGCCTTCAACGGACGCGCCTTGAACGAGACGACCCACGAGGACCTGGAGGTCTACGGCGTCTCGGAACTGGAAGAGCGGATCGCGGCCCTGCAGGCCGAAATCGAACGCACCAAGGCCCAGCTGACCAAGAAAAAGGCTGGCCGGGACGCGGCCAATGCGCTGTTTGGTCGCCTGGACTAAGGCTTATTTTAAGGTTTCGGTGAGGTTACTGGCGTCTTAAGCGGTCCTCCGCCTTCTGACGCTTCTTGTTCGGTCGATCGAAGGGGGTGGGTCGCAACGGGACGGCGAGTTGTGGCACGGGCATTGCAGTTCCGTGACTAAGCGAGACGTCCTCGCGGCCTTTCGAGGGGCATTGAGTAGCTATGACCGAAGTGAACGCGTTCGCGGACACGCCTTGGCGCGCTGGAGTGATCCAGGACTTCGCGCGATCGGAACTGTTCGACCGCACGTTCGAGGAAGGCATGCAGCTGGTCGAAGAGACCGCCGCCTATCTCGACGGAGCCGGCCGGCATGACAGCAAGGTCCTCTCCCGCAATGCCGCCCTGGGCTACGCCACCGAGAGCATGCGCCTGACCACCCGCCTGATGCAGGTGGCCTCGTGGCTGCTGGTGCAGCGCGCGGTGCGTGAAGGCGAGATGCCGCCGGAAGCGGCCTGCGCGGAGTCCTACCGCCTGGGCGAGGAAGCCGCCGGCGAAGCCCCGGCCGTCGAGGAACTGCCCTTCGGCCTGATCAACCTGCTGCAGCGCTCCGAGCGCCTGTACGAGCGCGTCCGCCACCTGGACCGCCGCATGTACGTGGAATCCCCGAACGAAGAGGCCCCGCGCCCGGTGCAGGCCCAGTTCGAGCGCCTGGCGGCGGCGTTCGGGGGCTAACTCGAAGCTGCTACCCCGCTGGGGGAGCTGTCGCGAAGCGACTGAGGGGGCCAGCTGGGCATAGGCCGCGCCGCCCCCTCCGGCCCTCCGGGCCACCTCCCCCAGCGGGGGAGGAGAAATCCCGACCTATTTCCCGTACCGCATCCGCGCCAGCGCGCCGACCATCTCGCTGGCCAAGTCCATCGGCTTCAGGCCCGCCTTCCATTTCTCGAAGGCCATGACGTTGTCGATGCGCGCGTCCAGGTGCGACAGCGCCGAGGCGCGGCCCGAGGCCATGTCGACGGCCAGGGTCGAGACGAGAATGCCCGAGAGGATGGCGCGCTTCGAATAGTGGTTCTCGTCGGTGGCGACATCACCGGCCCAGCGCCAGATCCCGTCGGCCGATTCCCAGGTCAGCCGCGAAGCCAGCGACAAGTTGGTCGGGAAGGCCAGGAAAGCGGCCAGCGGGCGCAGTACGTCGGCATGCTCCGAAGCCGCGTCGAGACGGGCGACGACGCCCTCGCGAATCCGCTGGCGAATCTTCAGGGCGGCCAGATCGAAGGTCGTAAGCTTGCGCAGCGCGACCGCGTCATGGCGTCGCGACAACAGGGCCGCCAGGTCTCGCGCGCCCTCGGGCAACAGCAGTTGGCCCTCGGCGTCGCTGAGGCCCGCGGCCGCCAGGGCGCGGCTGACGAGTCCCGCGTTCCAGCCCAGCTTGGGCGCGAGGCGCAGGGCCTCGTCCAGCACCCGTTGCTCGGCGTCGTCGGCCCACGACGATCCCGATTGACCCGAAGCTTGAGCGGAGGTGTGTGCCGTTTGCGTCATAAATCCGAGTCTACACCGAGGTTTAGGCCGCGTCGCGCATGGACAGCGGCCCTGCGCTCTGCTATCAGCCCCGCCTCATCGCCTGGGAGAACCCCTCTCAGGTTACCCGGTTTTGTTCGCCCGCCCGGCCCCTCAAGAGGGACTTGGGAATATTGGTCGGGCTGTCGAATGGAGAGATACCCCTGGTCCAGATTTTCGTCCGCGACAACAACGTCGATCAGGCGCTGAAGGCCCTGAAGAAGAAGATGCAACGCGAAGGCTCGTTCCGCGAAATGAAGCGGCACGTGCATTATGAAAAGCCGTCGGAAAAGCGCGCTCGCCAAAAGGCCGAAGCCGTCCGTCGCGCTCGCAAGCTGGCCCGCAAGCGCGCCCAGCGCGAAGGCCTGCTGCCGATGCCGAAGAAGCCGGCTGGTCGGTAAGACCAGACCTCTTCTTCGCTGAAGATTTCGAAAGCCGCGCGGCGATCCGCGCGGCTTTCGTCGTTTTGATGCTCCCCTTCTGGGGAAGCTGTCGGCAAAGCCGACTGAGGTGGCCATCACCGCCATCGCCGCGCCGCCCCCTCCGGCCCTCTGGGCCACCTCCCCCAGAGGGGGAGGACTACCCCGCCTGCCGCCGCACGATCAGCCCCACCAGCGTCCTCAGGTTCACCTTCCCCGTCGCCAGCGCCCCCACGTGGAAGGCGCGGGTCGAGAAGGCGATGATCGCCGCCGTGGTCACGATCATCAGCACGGTCGTACCGATCACCTGAGCCACCGGCGGGTCGCCGGCGATGCGCACGGGCATCAGGAACGGCGTGAACGGCGGGATCCAGGACAAGGCGCTGAGAATCGGCGCGTCGGGCGAGCGGATCGCCTGGCTCATGAAGACGACCGGGATGGTCATGACGATCATGATCGGCCCCAGCAGGGTCTGGGCGTCGCGCTGGCTCTCGCAGAAGGCCCCGATGCCGGCGAACAGCGCCGCGTACATCAGGTAGCCGCCGACCAGATAGGCCCCGAAGTAGAACACCAGCCCCTTGCTCAGCAGCACGGCCACCAGATCGCCGGCCAGCCCTGGAGCGAAATTGATCATCGCCAGCCAGCCGGCCATGGCCCAGATGGCCAGCACGGTCAGGGTCAGGCCTGCCACGCCCAGGATCTTGCCGCCCATGATCTCAGGGACGGACGCCGAAGACAGCAGCACCTCGAGGATCTTGGACGACTTCTCCTCGATCACGCTGTTGAGCAGGATGCTGGCCCCGGTCAGCACCATCGACCACAGCAGCATGCCGGCCGCGAAGCCGACGATGGTCGGCAGACGGTCGCGTAAAGACACCTTCTCGCCCGAGGCCGCCCGGGGCGACAGGCTGTTGAAGGCGGGCTTGAGGTCGTCGGCGGCTTTGAGGGTCTGGGCCGAGACGCCGGCGCGGGCCAGGGCCCGCTCGCGCATGATCACGCCCACGACCTGGCGCAGATCGCCCTCCAGCACCGGCGCGCCGAGGTTGCGGCTCCACAGGTCCATGACGATGGCCTCGTCGCGGCCGCTGAGGATCAGCACCGAATCGAGACGCTTGTCGGCCACCTCGCGCCGGGCGATCTGGCCGGCCTCGCGCGGCGTGGAGGCGGCCTGGGCGGCGATCGGAGCCGGCAGGATGACCATCTTGGCGTTGGGCGGCCTGAAGCGCGCGGCGGCGGTCGGGTTGACGCCGGACAGGGCCTCCAGCCCCGCCGCCTGGCCGCCCTTGGCCTGGGCCTTGCCGACGGCCTCCTGGGCCTTGGGACCGCCCGCGGACAGGGCGGCGGCGCGCAGGGCGCGGGCGTTGGCGCGACTCTGGTCCTCGACCATCGCCTTGGCCACGGCGGGACCCAGGTTCTGGCCGGTCAGATCGACGATCGCCAGCCGCTCGGGCTTGGCGGTCTTCATCATCATCAAGGGCGCGCCAGCGCTGATGATGATGACCAGCGGCAGGGCCACGATCGACAGCCAGAAGCCGACCGTGCGGACATAGGCCAGGTATTCCCGGCGGGCGATCTTCAGCAGACGGCTCATGCCTGGTCTCCCGTCAGGACGATGAAGGCGTCGTGCAGGCTGGGCTCCTTGAGCTCGAACCGTCGCAGGGCCAGGTCCCGCGCGAAGGCGGCCTTCAGGGCGTCCTGGCCCGTGCCGATCTCAGGCAATACCGCCACGTGCCGCCAGCCGCCGTCCGGCAGCGGCTCGGAGGTCACCGCCCCCAGGCCCGGCAGCGCCATGACCTGCTCGGCCGAGAGGTCGCCCTCCAGCACCAGCGCCCGGGGCGCGGCGCAGCGGGCCGTGGCGACGTCGCCGTCGAACACCTTACGACCGCGCGCCATCAGTACGACCTTGTCGCACAGGCGCTCGGCGTGCTGCATCACGTGGGTCGAGAACAGCACCGTGGCGCCCCGCGCGGCGATCTCGCGGATCATCGCTTCCAGGGCCTGCTGGTTGACGGGATCGAGGCCCGAGAACGGCTCGTCCAGCACCACCAGTTCGGGCTCATGCGCCAGGGCCGAGATCAGCTGGACCTTCTGGGCCATGCCCTTGGAGAGGTCCTTGATCGGGCGCCTGGCGGCGAAGCCCAGGCCTTGGGCCTCCAGCATCGCCTTGGCCCGCTTGCGGCCCTCGGCCTCCGGCACGCCCTTCAGCCCCGCGAAGAAGGCGATGGCGTCGATCGGGGTCATGCGCTTGTAGAGGCCGCGCTCCTCGGGGAGGAAGCCGATCCGCTCGTGGACCTTTGTGGCGTCGGCCGCGCCCAGCACGGTGATCCGCCCCGCCGTCGGCGGCAGCAGGCCCAGGATCATGCGGAGGGTCGAGGTCTTGCCCGCGCCGTTGGGACCGAGGAACCCGGTGATCCGGCCGGCGGGGACCTCGAAGCTGACGTCCCGGACGGCGTGGAAGTCGTCGTAGGTCTTGCTGACGCCCTCCAGGCTGACGGCGCTGACCATGGACCCCTCCCGAATCGACCTCCTGAAAGTTGTATCAGCCCTTTTTGTAGGCGTCGGCCACGAAGGCCACGGCCCGGACGATGTGGTCGGCGAAGCGCCGGCCGATCAGCAGGGTGTGGGTGGCGGCCTCGACATGGTCCACCAGGCCGTGCTGCGAGCGGCGAGCGGGGGCCGCCTGCATTTCCTTGCGGTCCTCTCGACCGGCGACGGGACCGGCGGTAACGACGGCGACCGGCCACTTGGGATCGAAGTTGGGCTGCTGGGCGGCCTGGTCGGAGGCCTGTTTCCACAGCCCGACCTCCTCGGCCGAAACGCGGTTGTGACGGCCATTGGCGAAGGCCCAGCCCTTCTCGGCCTTGGCGGCCGGCGGCAGGTCGATCTTGTCGCCCAGGCGCGTGTGAGCCAGCGGCTTGTAGAGACCCAGCGACGCCCCGCGCGCCGCCCACTTCGAAGCCGAGGCGAAGGCGTTGATGAAGCCCTGCATCTGCGGATTGGCGGCGGCTTCCGGCGTGGCGGCGTCCACCAGCACGATGCCGGCGATCTTGTCGGGGTTGCGGCCGGCATATTCGCGCAGGCGCAGGCCGGCCATCGAGTGGCCCACGAGAATGTAGGGGCCCGGTTCGCCCGAAGCGGCGACCAGCTTCTCGAAGTCGGTGACGATGGCGATCCCGTCGCGCGGGCTGGGCCCCTTGGGCGAGAAGCCCATGCCGGCGCGGTCATAGGCGCACGAGCGCCAACCGGCGGCCGTGAGGGCCTCTTGCGTCGCGCCCCAGTCGGCGGCGAAGCCGAAGGCTCCAGCCTCCAGCCAGACCACCGGGCGGTCGCTCTTGGGGCCTTCGCAGACCAGCCGCAGCTTCCGCCCCGGCTCGATCTCGATCATCTGACCGCGCGGCTTGGGCGCCCCTGAGGCGCTCATCAGCCCGCCGACGGCGATATAGGACAAAAGCAGGAGCGCGAAGCCCGCGACGCCACGGCCGAGAAACTGGATCATGGCCTTCAATGTAGTAGCGCTTTGTGACGCGTCGAGAACGCGATGCTCTCTGAGCTGACTTTTATCCCGCGACGCTGGGAATCGAGCCGCCGACCACCGGGATCGTGGCGCGCACGCGGCCGCCCTTCACGCGGGTGACGACGATGCCGTTGCTCGCCTTGCCGCCCTTGGTCACACCGGGCGGCCATTTGGAGACGGTCGCCAAACGCACCTTCTTCGACACCCGACCCGCGGCCTTCAAGGGCAGGTCGTTCGCCTCGGCGAAGCTGCGGCCCAGGAAGAAGCTGGGGTTCAGGGCCTTGTCGCCGTTGCGGATCTCGAAATGCAGGTGCGAGCCGGTCGAGCGGCCCGAATTGCCGACATAGGCCACGGTCTGGCCGCGCCGCAGATAGGCGCCGCGCTTGACGCCCTTCGCCGGCCCGGCGAGGTGAGCGTACATCGTGGTCAGCCCGCCCTTGTGCATCACCTGCACATAGCGGCCGTAGGTGGGCGACAGGCCCGTGGCCTTGACCACGCCGTCGGCGGCGACCTTGACCGCCGCGCCGCTGGGGGCGGCGATGTCGACGCCCTGGTGAAGGCGGCCGTTCTCTTCCCATGGCAGCTGGCGCATGCCGAATGGCGAGTCGATCACCCGGCCGGGCAGCGGCGCGTCGAACTGATAGGCCGGCGGCGGCGGGGCGGGCTCGGCCTCGTCTTCGACGGTCGGCTCGATCGGGACAATGGCGGGGGTCGGACTGGAGACGGGGGCCGCATCGGCCACCCATTCGCCCAACGCCACGGCGCCGTTCAGCGCGCCCGCCATGGCCGCGACACCCAGCATGGTGAAGAACGCGACGCGCAGGTGCGGAGACTGAACAGCCAGGCTCTTGGGGATCAAACCGCTTTCCTCTCGGACATTCGGCCAGGGAGAGGACCGCGCCTCGACGGTCTAGCTCTCATACTTGGCTTTCAAGATGGTGAATGGGGCGGGTGTATGAATGTCGCATGGGGCGGAAAGAGGGCGCAGCTTAACCATGCGTTAACCGTAAGGCCAAGCTCGCATCAGCAGCCGATCAACAGGCGTCATGAAGTTGTCAAATATTACGGAAACTTCATTACATTAAACGCCCGTCATTTCTTTAATTACACGTCATGAATGAGACGTAACGGGACTTGGCGAACTCTCGGGAATACACAGTATTCATCGGCGCAGGGAATAGCGCCCAGCCAGAGGGATACTTCAAATGCGCAAGTTCATCATGAGCCTGACCACCGTCGCCAGCCTGAGCCTCGCCGCCGTACCGGTGCTGGGCCTCACCCAAGCCGCCAACGCCGCCGAGATCACCGCTCGCGTGCCCTACGGCGACCTGAACCTGGCCAGCCCCAGCCAAGCCAAGATCTTCAAGGCCCGCGTCGAGACGGCCGGCCAAGACCTGTGCCGCGCCAAGGCTTCCAGCAGCGAAGGTCTGAACACCACGATCGGCGCCTGCGTCGCCGAAGTCCGCCGCGAAGTCAGCCGCCAACTGCCGGCCGAGCAGCACCGCAACCTGGCCATCGCCGCCCAGACCCAAGAATACGCCGCGAAGTGATCATCAGTCCCGCTTACCCAAAACACTCCCCCACACCCCGCGACAGAGGCCTCAGGTAGAACCTGGGGCCTTTGTTCTGCGTGGGCTGCAGGTCAAGAAAAGCTAACTCATAGATTGAGTATGAATTTGGAGCACGCGCGTGCCGATCATCTCGATCTTCCTGGGTATCGTCATCCGCATCAATTTCGCGGACCACAACCCGCCCCATATCCACGCCGACTATGGCGATCACCGCGCCATCTTCGACATCGCGACAGGCCAACGGATGGCCGGACAGCTCCCGCGCCGCCAAACGCGCTATGTGGTAGAGTGGATCGTGAAGAACCGCCCCGCACTGATGCGGAACTGGGATTTGGCCGTCGCGAAGCTGCCGACATTCAAAATCGAAGGGCTCACCGATGAATAAGCTCAAAATGGTCAGTGCGGTCCGGGTCAAGGCGCTGGAAGGCTGTCGCCTGGAGATCGACTTCGATGACCAGATGACGGGTGTCCTCGACCTCAGCGACTTCGTCAGTACCGGGGTCGTGACCGAGCCCCTTCGCGATCCCGCCTTCTTCGCCCGCGTCTTCATCGAGATGGGCATTCCGACCTGGCCGAACGGCTGCGATATCGACGCGATCAATGCTCACATGACGCTGGAAGCAGCCGGCCTGCTGAAGAAGATCGACGCCGCCGCCTGATCGCGGATAGCGCGCACGAAAAAGGCCCCGGCGTCGCTGCCGGGGCCTTCGTCGTTCTGGCGATGAAGGAAAGCCCTAGAGCCCCTTCACGATGCCTTCGACCATCTTCTTGGCGTCGCCGAACAGCATCATCGTGTTGTCGCGGAAGAACAGTTCGTTCTCGACGCCGGCATAGCCCGAGGCCATGCCGCGCTTGATGAAGAGGACCGTGCGGGCCTTTTCGACGTCCAGGATCGGCATGCCGTAGATGGCGCTGGTCGGGTCGGTCTTGGCGGCCGGGTTGGTGACGTCGTTGGCGCCGATCACGAAGGCCACGTCGGCCGTCGAGAACTCGCTGTTGATGTCCTCCAGCTCGAAGACCTCGTCATAGGGGACATTGGCTTCGGCCAGCAGCACGTTCATGTGGCCCGGCATCCGGCCCGCGACGGGGTGGATGGCGTACTTCACCTCGACGCCCTCTTCCTTCAGCTTGTCGCACATCTCGCGAAGGATGTGCTGGGCCTGGGAGACGGCCATGCCGTAGCCGGGGACGATGATGACCTTGGACGCGTTCTTCATGATGAAGGCCGCGTCGTCGGCCGAGCCTTGCTTGACCGGACGGCTCTCGACCTTGCCGCCGGGGCCCGCCACGGCGTCGGCCGCGCCGAAGCCGCCCAGGATCACCGAGACGAACGAGCGGTTCATCGCCTTGCACATGATGTACGAGAGGATGGCGCCCGACGAACCGACCAGGGCGCCGGTGATGATCAGGGTGGTGTTCTCGAGCGTGAAGCCCAGGGCCGCCGCCGCCCAGCCGGAATAGCTGTTCAGCATCGACACCACGACGGGCATGTCCGCGCCGCCGATCGGGATGATCAGGGTGACGCCGACCAGCAGGGCCAGGGCGAAGATGCCCCAGAAAGCCCAGATGGCCTGGCCGCCGCTCATCACCAGAACCACGACCAGGGCCACGATGCCCAGGGCGATGACGATGTTCAGCAGGTGACGGGCCGGCAGCAGGATCGGCGCGCCGCCCATGTTGCCGTTCAGCTTGGCGAAGGCGATGACCGAGCCGGTGAAGGTGATGGCGCCGATGGCCAGGCCCAGCGACAGCTCGATCAGGCTGTTGAGGTGGATATGGCCGTTGTCGCCCACGATGCCGTAGGCGGCGGGCGTGTAGATGGCGGCCACGGCCACCAGACAGGCGGCCATGCCGACCAGCGAGTGGAAGGCGGCGACCAGCTGCGGCATCGAGGTCATGGCGACCTTGCGGGCGATGATCGCGCCCACGGCGCCCCCGACGGCGACGCCGCCCAGGATCAGGCCCAGGGTCACGACGTCCAGCGCGCCCTGGCTCCACAGGGTGGCCAGGGTGGTGCCGACGGCGATGGCCATGCCGATCATGCCGTTACGGTTGCCCGTCTGGCTGGTCACGGGACTGGAGAGGCCACGCAGCGCGAGGATGAACAGCACCCCCGAGACGATGTAGAGGATGGCGGCGAGATTGGCGTTCATGATGTGATTTCCCCCTGCTCTCGTCCGCTCACTTCTTCTCTTTCTTCTTGTACATCGCCAGCATTCGCTGGGTGACCAAGAAGCCGCCGAAGATGTTGACCGCCGCGAAGGCCGCGGCGATCGCGCCGGCCCCCTTGGAGATCCAGGTCGAGCCGGCGACCGCGCCGCCGGCCAGGTCGCTATTGGCGCCGTGGGCCGCGGCGGCCAGCAGGGCGCCGACGATGATCACCGACGAGATGGCGTTGGTGACGGCCATCAGCGGCGTGTGCAGCGCGGGCGTCACGCTCCAGACGACGTAGTAGCCCACGAAGATGGCGAGCACGAAGATCGCCAGACGGAACACGGTGGGGTCGACGGCTTCCATGGGAGCCTCCCTTCTGTTGCTGTGCGCTTAGGCGGTCTTCAGGTTCGGATGGACGATCGCGCCGCCACGGGTGACGACGGCGGCCTGCAGGATCTCGTCCTCGAAGTTGGGGGCGAACTCGCCCTCCTTCGTCGTGAACAGGGTCGCCAGCGCCACCAGGTTGCGCGAATAGAGCGCGCTAGCGTCGGCGGCGATGCGGCCCGGCAGGTTGGCGTGACCGAGGATCTTGGCGCCATTGGCGGTGATCACGACCTCGTTCAGCTTGGCGCCTTCCACGTTGCCGCCCTGCTCGATGGCCAGGTCGACCAGGATCGAGCCCGGCTTCATCGACGCCACCTGGGCGGCGCTGACCAGCTTCGGCGCCGCGCGGCCCGGGATCAGGGCCGTGGTGATGACGATGTCCTGCTTGGCGATGTGCGAGGAGACCAGTTCGGCCTGCTTGGCCTGGTATTCCTTGGACATCTCCTTGGCGTAGCCGCCGGCGGTCTGGGCGTTCTTGAACTCTTCGTCCTCGACGGCCAGGAACTTGGCGCCCAAGCTTTCGACCTGCTCCTTGGTGGCCGGACGCACGTCGGTGGCGGTGACCACCGCGCCCAGGCGGCGGGCCGTGGCGATGGCCTGCAGGCCGGCGACGCCGACGCCCATGATGAACACCTTGGCCGCGGCGACGGTGCCGGCGGCGGTCATCATCATCGGCAGGGCCTTGCCATAGGCCTCGGCGCCCTCGATCACGGCGCGATAGCCGGCGAGATTGGCCTGGCTGGACAGCATGTCCATCACCTGCGCGCGGGTGATGCGCGGGATGAATTCCATGGCGATCGCGGTCGCGCCGGCCTTGGCCAGGGCGTCCAGCGTTTCCTTGTCCTGATAGGGATTGAGGGCGGCGGCGACGATGGCCCCGCTCTTCAGGGCCGCGATCTCGGCCGCTTCGGGCGCGCGCACCTTGAACAGGACGTCGGCGTCCTTCAGGGCGTCCTTGGCCGTCTTGGCGATCTTGGCGCCGGCCGCCTCGTAGTCGGCGTCCGGATAGGACGCGGCCGTCCCCGCCCCCGCCTGCACAACCACCGAGAAGCCGGCGGCGCCGAGCTTCTTGACGGTTTCAGGCGTGGCCGCGACCCGCGTCTCGTTCGCGCGGGTCTCTTTCGTGACGGCGATAACGGCCATCGGCATACCCCTCCCCAGAGCGCTGTTTGCTCAGCAGCATGGAGCGCTCTGTAGGGGATAGTCTTGCCTCTTGTCGAGGCAGAAGACGCAGTTCAGGGAGAAAATATGCCGATGTCTACCGGTGTCAGTGGGCCGAGGCAGGCTTATCGCGGAGGAAGAAGACGCCCGCGGCCAGCAGCACAACGGCCGGGATCACCGCGCCGATGAAGCCGGCCTTGGTGCAGAACAGCAGGGTGATGAACAGCAGCAGCGTGGCGACGCCGAGCGAGCCCCACTTGGTCATGCCGTTGAACGCGGCGAACGTCGCCGCTTGTTCAGAAATGTCCATCTCACCGCGGTGATAGTCGCCGGCCATGTGTCGTCCTTGGAAGCAAAGGGAGGATACCGAGCCCGCCCGATACAACGGCCGCCGCTAAGCCTCAAGCGTGCGAATTGTCCCACGCCTCCTTAAGGAAGCGGGTGCGCACCGCGGAGGCGGCCTGATCGACCGTGATGTCGCCGATTCGCCCCTCACCGCCGTCCAGGCGCGAGAGCCAGCGGGAATAGGCCGGCACGGGCGCGGTGCCCATCAGGCCGACGCACGGCGTGCCGACGGACGCGGCCACGTTCAGCGCGCCCGAGTCGTTGCCCAGGAAGCCGGCGGAGAGCGCAATCAGGGCCGCCGAGCGGTCGAGTGTCAGGTCGCAGGCCACGACATTGTTCGGCAGGTCGCCGATCGCGGCCTTGGCGGCTTCGGCCTCGTGCGGACCGCCGACCCAGAACACCGTGCCGAACAGGTCGGAGAGCCGGGCGGCCGTCTGGGCGAACCGCTCGGCGGGCCAGGTGCGGGCGGGCTCGCTGGCGCCGATGCCCAGGGTCAGCCATGGGCCGGGCTTGTCGGCATATTTGGCCCTCACGGCCTCCAGCGCCTGGGGGTCCAGCTTCAGCGCCGGCTCACGGCTGGCCACCGACAGGCCGTGGGCCGCCTCGAAGGCCGCTAGCTTGTCGATCCGGTGGGCCGGACGCATGGATTTCGGCAGATACGGCCCCGTGGTCAGGAAGGTCTCCTGGCCGTGGCCCAACCCAAAGCCCCGCCGCTCGGGCACGCCGGCCAGGGCGGCGGCGATGGCGGGGCGGTCGATCTTTTCCAGGATCCACACCGCGCGGGGCTTTTCGGCCTTGCAGAGGCGGTAGAAGTCGAGGGTCTCGCGCACGCCCTTCAGCTTGCCCTTGTAGTGCGGAGCGTAGAGCACCCGCGCCACGCTGGGCTCGACGGTCAGGACTTCAGCGGCCCGGCTGGACGGCCGGGCGACCAACACGACCTGGCCCTCGGGAGTCGTCGCCGCGATCGCCCGGATGGTCGGCAGGTGCCACATCAGGTCGCCGATCCCGCGATCGGGGGCGTAGACGAGGACGGGGCCGGGCGTGGGGGCGGTCAAGGGCGGGCGATCTCCAGCGCGGCTGAGCACCGGATTAGCGGATCAGGCCGAGGGGCCGCAACCTCGCCCTTCGACAAGCTCAGGGTGAGGTTCCTAGTGAACCGCCGCGTGATTTCGTCCTCACCCTGAGCCTGTCGAAGGGCGAGGACGACGCACCGCGCTAGAAGGCCGCCAGCACCCCCCGCAGCCCCGCCACGAACGCCAGCGGCTGGTCGATCATCACGTGGTGATCCGCGTCCGGCACCGCCAGCAGCAACACGTCCTTCGGCATCTGCTCGAGCATGTAGTCGAGCGTGTCGCTGCGCATCAGGTTCGACCGCTCGCCCCACATCAGGGCCGCCGGGCAGGCGATCTGCGGCAGGAGTTGCCCAAGATCCGGCATCCGGAAATTGTGCCAGAGGTCCGGATCGAACTTCCAGGTCCAGCCGCCCTCGACCTCTTTCAGCGACCGCCTCGCGATGAAGTCGGCGATGTAGAGGTTCTCGCAGGGCTGCGGCGGGGCCAGGCGGAAGCGGGCCAGGGCCTCCTCCCGCGTGGCGTAAACGCGGTTGCCCAGGCCCGAGCGCGGCGGCGGGCCTTTCCAGCGCTTTTCGGGCGGCTGGATGCTGCTGTCGACCATGATCGCGCCGCGCAGGCGCTCGGGATGGCGCGCGGCGCAATAGAGGGTCGGGAAGCCGCCGAACGAGTGGCCGACCACGATGGGCTTCACGCCTCCAGCTTCGAGACCGGCGGCCGCGACGGCGGCAAAAATCTCGTCGGCGAACAGCTCGGCGGTGTAGGCGCTCCGCCAGTCGCTGCCGCCCATGCCCGACCACGAGATCGCCGCCACCCGCCAGTCCTTGGCGAAGAACGGCGCGATGAAGCTCCACCAGTCGGCGTGGGCGCCGTTGCCGTGCAGGAACAGCAGGCCCGGCTTGCCGACCTCGCCCCAGGTCAGGAGCTCGATCTCCGCGCCGTCGACGGCGATCCTCGAGCGCTCGGGGGCGTCGGCGATGGCCGCCTCGAACCAGGCTGGCGCGGGCGGCGCCTCGCCGTGGAACGGGGCCAGCAGCGACGCGGGCGCGTGATCGTCAGCCATCGGCGCTCTCCGTATAGGCCAGTTCGCCGGGGCGCGGCTTGCGGGGGGACAGCGCCTTGAAGACGCCCGTGCCGGTGATCAGGGTGCGGTCGCCGGCCCAGATGCGGCCACGGACCGTGAAGAGGAGGTCCTCGTCGCCGAGCAGCTCGCCCTCGCCTTCGACCCAGTCGCCCAGCTTGGCGCCCGAGAGGAAGTCGCACATCAGCCGCACCGTCACCCAGCTGTAGGACTTCTGCAGCGAGATGATCCGCCCCCAGGCCATGTCGGCGAAGCTCATCAGCATGCCGCCGTGGCAGTTGCCCAGGCCGTTGGTGTGGTGCTCCTCGACCCGGAACGCCAGGCGCGCCTGACCGGGACCTTCGCGGTGCTCGAACAAGGGCCCGATCTGGCGGCCGAAGCCGCGCGACCAGTTCAGCTGGGTGAAGCCTTCGGGGATCGCGGCCGTCTGGGCGTCTGTCAGGTCGTCGGACATCCCATCAGGCTAACGAGCGTTTGAAAAAAGAAAAGCCTTCCGTAAGGACGGGGCCCCGGCCGGCATCTAACCTTTCGAAACGGGGGACAGATGAGCCGAACCGAGGACGATTTCGCCGACTGGCTGGGGCCGCATCTGCCGATGCTGCACCGGACGGCGCGGGCGTTCGCCGAGCCGGCGGATCAGCATGATCTGCTGCAGGAGCTGACGGTGGCGCTGTGGAAGGCGCGGCCGCGGTTCCGGGAGCAGAGCGCGGCCGGGACCTTCGCCCACCGCGTGGCCCACAACGCCGCTCTCACCTGGAAGCGGGGCGAGGTCCGTCGGCGGCTGCGCGGCGTGCTGATCGAGGCCGAGCTGCTGGTCCATGACGCCGGCGAGGATCCGCAGGGCCCGCTGCTGGAGCGCCTGTACGCGGCCATCCGCACCCTGGCGCCGGTCGAGCGCTCGCTGGTCCTGCTGTCGCTGGACGGCGTGGCCTATGGCGAGATCGCCCGGCTGCACGGCCTCTCGGAAAGCAATGTCGGCGCGCGGCTGACCCGCCTGCGCCAGCGACTCGCGACCCTAGTGAAGGAGGACGCCGATGGACTTTGAGCGCCTCGAACAGGCCTGGCGGTCGGAGGCCAACCGCCCTTCCGAAGCCCAGCAAGCCCGACTGATGGAGGAACTGATGACCACCTTGAAAGCCCGCCGCCGGATGGAATTCCTGCTGGCCGCGATCCCGTTCACGGCCATGAGCGCCTTCACCGTGATCGCCGGCGCGGCCGTGCTGCGCGGCGGCGGGGATTTCCACGGCTGGCCCGGCATGGCCATGCTGGGCGTCTGCTGGATCGTGATGATCGCGGTGTTCTGGAACGGCTTCCGGGCCCGGACGCGCGACACCGGCCAGCCCATGCGCGACACCCTGGCCGGCCTCCTGGCCCGCAACCAGGCGGCGCGGCAGAACTACCACGTGTTCTGGATGATGGCCCCGGTGTTCATCATGCCGATGTGGTTCGCGATCGAGCGGCTGCAGCGCGAGGGGAAGATGGACAGCGCGGCGGGGGTGCAGGCGTTGGCGCTTTGTGGTGGCGCGCTGCTGGCGAGCTTCGGGTGGAATACGCTGCGGTTCTACTGGGTGATGAAACCCGAGCAGCGGCGGCTGGAGGCGTTGCTGGCTGAGTACGAGTAGCCCCCATTCCGTTCTCCCCGGCGAAAGCCGGGGCCCAGATCCCAAAGCGCTTGGGCTGATTGGAAGAGCGTCGCGTTCTTGGAGCCCACCCCAGCGCTCTTCCATCTGGGACCCGGCTTTCGCCGGGAAGACGGGTTTTGTGGGCGGAGACGTTAGAGCCCCACCGCCGCCAGCGCCTTCGCCTGCCGCTCCGCCACGGCCTCTTCCGAGAACCCCTCCAGAGACGCCTCGAACAGCGCCCGCCAGTTGTGGCTGGCGCCCAGATGCAGGAACGCCGCGCCTAGGCCGATCGCCGCGCGGTCCATGAACACGAATTCGCGGGGGATGGTGATGCCACCGACCGCCTTCAGGGCCTGGCGGACCTTGAAGGCCTCGCGGCGGCCGTACTCGCCGGGCGGGACGTCGTCGGCGACGGTGCGGACCCGATCGTCCAGCAGCGGGCCGTAGATGAAGCGGGCCCAGACGTTCAGCGTGTCGACCAGCTCATCGGTCAGCCCCTGGAAGCCCCAGGTGCGATAGGCCTCGATCTGCTCGGCGCGGTCGTCGTTGGAGAGGGCGCGATAGAGCCGCACCACGCCCGCCACGAACTTCGGCGGGAACACCCGGATACAGCCGAAGTCGAGCAGGTTCAGGTGCGAAGCCCCCTCCCCGCCGAAGCTGTAGTTGCCCAGATGCGGGTCGCCATGGATGATCCCCAGGTGGGTCATCGGGCTCCACCAGGCCTCGAAGAGCAGGGCGGCGATACGGTCGCGGGTCTGCTGCGGGGCGCTCTTGAAGGCCAGCAGGCCCTGACCGTCCAGCCAGCTCATCGACAGCAGCCGCCCCGTCGATAGCTCCGGAACCGGGGTCGGCGTGCGGATGTCGTCACGCCCGGCGAAGAAGTTTCCGTACACGGACATCATCTTCGCTTCACGCTCGTAGTCCAGCTCCTCGCGCAGGCGGTCGCCGATCTCGACGATCATCTCGGTCGGGTCGATCGAGCCGTCCATGCGCTTGAAGAGGCCGATCAGGGCGCGCAACTGGCCCAGATCGCTTTCGACCGCGCTCTGCATGTCGGGGTACTGGAGCTTGACCGCAATGGCGCGGCCGTCGTGGGTCGCAGCGCGATGCACCTGGCCCAGTGAGGCGGCCGCGGCGGCCTCGTGTTCGAAGGTCGCGAACCGGCCTTGCCAGTCCGGCCCCAGCTCGGCCGCCATCCGCCGGCGCACGAACGGCCAGCCCATGGCCGGCGCGTTGGTCTGCAGCTCGGCGAACTCCTTGGCGAATTCGGGCGGCAGGAGGTCGGGCACCGTGGCGAACATCTGGGCCGCCTTCATCAGCGGGCCCTTCAGACCGCCCAGCGCCGCCTTCAACGCCTTGGCGTTGCGGGCGTCGGCCTCGTCACCGCCGAACACACGGTTGGCGCCGTAGGACACGGCCGCGCCCGACAGGCCAGCGCCGACCTTGGCGAAACGGGACAGCCGGCCCGAGAGCCGGTCGCGTTCGGGGTCGTTACGATCGTCAGCCATCGTGCCGCGTCACCTCGTGCTTCGACAGGCTCAGCATGAGGTGACGGATACAACCCGGCATCTCTTCGTCCTCATCCTGAGCCTGTCGAAGGACGAGGACGAACGCACGGCGTCAGACGAGTCGCTCGAACTCGTCCACCAGCCGCTCCAGCTGCGCGCAGCCGGCGGCCCAGAACGCCTTGTCGCGCGGGTTGAGGCCGAACGGCTTGAGCGCCTCGACATAGGTGCGCGTGCCGCCCGCCGCGAGCAGGTCCTCGTACAGCGGCGCGAAGGTTTCCGGGTCCTCGCGGCGCTTCTCCATCAGGCCGCGCACCAGCAGGTCGCCGAACGCATAGGCGTAGACGTAGAACGGCGCGTGGCAGAAGTGGCTGACATAGGCCCAGTAGTGCTCGTAGCCGGGGTTCAGCTTCACGGCCGGACCCAGGCTCTCGCCCATCACCTCCAGCCACAGGCCGCCGATCTGGTCGGGCGACAGCTCGCCCTCCTGGCGGGCCTCGTGGAAGCGGCGCTCGAAGCGGTGGAAGGCGATCTGGCGGACGACGGTGTTGAGGCCATCCTCGATCTTGCCGGCCAGCAGGCCCTTGCGGTCCTCGGGCGTCGCCTCGGCCAGCAGGCGGTCGAAGACCAGGCCCTCGCCGAAGATCGAGGCGGTCTCGGCCAGGGTCAGGGGCGTGTCGGCCAGCAGGGTGCCCAGCGGCGCGCACAGGGTCTGGTGAACGGCGTGTCCCAGCTCGTGGGCCAGGGTCAGCACGTCACGCCGCTCGCCCATGTAGTTCATGAACACGAACGGGTGGCGGTCGGCGGTCACCGGATGGGCGAAGGCGCCCGATTGCTTGCCCGGACGCGGACGGGCGTCGATCCAAGGCTGGTCGAAGAACACCCGGGCGGCGTCGGCGAACTTGGGGGCCAGGTCCTGGAAGCTCTCCAGCACCATGCCGCGCGCTTCATCCCAGGCGTAGGCGCGTGGGGCGGCGGCGGTCAGGGGCGCGTTGCGGTCCCAGTAGTCCAGGCTGTCGCGACCCATGACCTTGGCCTTCAGCGCATAGTAGCGGTGCGACAGGCGCGGATAGGCCTCGACCACCGCCTGCTCCAGGGCGTCGACCGCGTCGCCGTCGACCTCGTTGGCCAGGTGCCGCGACTGGGCCGGCGTGTCGTAGCGGCGCCAGCGGTCCTCGACCTGCTTCTCGAAGGCCAGGGTGTTCAGCGCCAGGGCCTGGGTCGAGGCGCGCTCTTCCAGCGCCTGGGCCAAGCCGTCGGCGGCGGCCTTGCGGCGCGCGACGTCGGGATCGGAGAGGCGGTTCAGCGCCTCGGGCAGGGTCAGGGTCTCTTCGCCGGTCTTGGCGGTGAGCTTGGCCAGGGTCTCGTCATAGAGCCGCACCCAGTTGGCAACGGCCGGGCCCTTGTCGACGATGAAGCGCTCCAGCTCCGGCGACAGCTCGTGCGGCCGCGACAGGCGCACGCGACGCAGCCACGGCGTCCAGCGGGCGGCGTCGGGATGAGCCTCCAGCGCCTTGGCGATTTCGGCGTCTTCCAGCTGGTTCAGTTCCAGCGTGAAGAACAGGCTCTCGGCGGCGATCTGCGAGGAGCGGGCGCGCAGGTCGGCCTCGAACTTGGCCCAGGCCGGATCGTCGCGGGCGACGGCGGCTTCCAGTCCGGCATAGGCCCCGACGCCCCACAGGCCGTTGGTGGCCTGCTCATAGAGCGTTATCCCGCGATCCAGCAGCACGCCCAGGCGCGCCGGCTCCCTGCGCGCCTCGAGGAACATGCCCTCCAGCGAGGCCAGCTCGTCATTGGCGGCCTTGGCGGCGGAAAGGTCGGTCTCGATGCGCGGATCGTCGCGACCGACATAGAGGTCGGCCAGGTTCCATTCGGGCGGGGCGTCGGGCTTGAAGGGGGCGTTCATGCCCTAGGAGATAGGCCTCGCCCCCGGCCCTGCGCAATCGCTTAGCCGCCCCTTAAGGTCGCACACGCTAGAGACGTGGCGAACCTGGAGACGAACCCTTTGTCGAGCTTCAAGCTGTGGCGGGACGGAATCGTGATGGCGGCGCTGGTGCTCGGCGGCTTCTTCCTGACGCTGTCGCGGCTGGGGTTCGAGGCCAATTGGGAGCTGGCGAGATGGAACCAGAACGCGGTCGCGCCCGGCGTCCTGCGCGTCCATTTCGGCCACGCCTCGCGCGGTAGCTTCAGCCTCTTGATGGACGCGGCCGCGCCCCGGAAGCGCGACGAGGTCAGCCTGCGGACGGCGTGCAGGCGTTACGACGTGCGCTACCAGCGTAGCTTCGGCGACATCGCCATCGATCCGCCGCAGGTGGGCTCGTGCTTCGACGATCAGCCGCTGCTCGCGACCTTTGCGCGCGCCGTGCGCTACAAGCTGCACAATGGCCAGATGACCTTGACCACCGCCGACGGCGAGGTGCTGGTCTTCCGGCGCCTGGGCCTGCTCTAGGCCCTGACCGGATAGGGCTCGGCCATCCAGGCGAAGACGCAGGTGACCAGATAGGCGGTCAGGGCCGTACCGCCCATGGCGACAGGGTCTCCACCCAGGGGCGATAGCAGCGGGATCAGCTGCAACAGCAGCAGGAAACCCAGGAAACCGACCGCGCCCTTCCAGCTGCGCCCCTCGACGCCGCGCCGCCAGGCCCAGGCCGCGCCGGCCATGGCCAGCAAGCCCATCTCGACCGCTTCCTCCAGCACCGCGTGGTTCCAGAGGCCAAGGCCCACCTTCGGCCCGCTCCACAGCAGCGGCAGGTCCGGACGATGGACCAGGAAATCCAGCAGCCAGTGCGAGAACACCGCCAGGCCGATAAAGAGGCCCGCGCGCCTGGGCAGCTTCAGCAACACCATCAAGCTGCCCCCGACGGCCAGCGACCACAGCACCGCCGCCGGCAGGCTGTGGGTGTAGGGCATGTGCGAAAGGACAAGGGCGCTGCCCGGCAGACTGGGATCGATCGACGCCTTCTCGACGCCAGCCATGATCAGGGCGCTCCAGGCGACGTCGATGGCCTGGCAACCCAGCACGTAGCTCCACAGCGGCGCGCGCGGCTCGACCGCCCGGGCGGCCAGCGCCGCCGCATAGTGTCCAACGAACATGCGCCTCAGACCTCGTACCGTTTGGCGATCGCCTTAGGAGCCACGATCTTCCAGGCCTGCCGCAGGAGTCCAGCCAGTTCGTCGGCCTCGATCTCGGCCAGCCGCACCAGCACCGCCGGATAGCTCCGATAGTGGTCGTCGGTGAAGAACCGCTCGGGCGCGGCCTCCAGCAGCATTTCCTTGGTGTCCATCGTGCAGCGGATGGCGACGACGCCGGGGATCAGCACGCGCTTGGCCTTGGGCGTAGGGCGCGCCAGATAGCTCCAGGCCAGGCCCTTGCCGCCGACCTCGAAGCCGATCTGGCCATTTTCGCCGACCCCGCCGGTCACTTCCGGCAGCGCTAGGGCCAGCGCCTGGAGTTGTTCCGTACCCACCACGACCCGCGCTCTTCCGTCCCTGGGGCAAGATCCTGTTAAGCCTAAACCTTAGGCTTCAGGACACGTCTTCGAAAGCCGATGTTTACCCCCGACCTGTATCACTCTGAACCAACAAGAGCCGTGCTCCATGTGGGCATGGCCGGTTCTGGTGGATGTGCCCTATGACCAAAACGGTCCTAGTCGTCGATGACGACCCGACACAACGTCGGCTGATCCAGGCGGTGCTCGAGCGCGAAGGCTTCGCGGTCGCACACGCCGAAGGCGGCGACGCGGCCATCGCGCACCTGACTTCGGGCGCGCCCGCCGACGTGATCTTGCTCGACCTCGTCATGCCCGGCCTGAACGGCCAGGAGACGCTGAAGGAGATGCGCGCGCGGGGCTTCACCCAGCCCGTGATCGTGCTGACCGCCAGCGGTGGCGTCGACACCGTGGTCAAGGCCATGCAGGCCGGGGCCGCCGACTTCTTCATCAAGCCGGCCTCGCCGGAACGCATCACCGTCTCGATCCGCAACGTCCTGTCGATGGGCGACCTGAAGGGCGAGGTCGAGCGCCTGACCAAGCGCGCGGTGGGCAAGACCACCTTCGCGGACCTGATCGGCGCCTCGCCGGTCATGACCATGGTCAAGCGCATGGGCGAACGGGCGGCCAAGAGCGCCATCCCCGTGCTGATCACCGGCGAAAGCGGCGTCGGCAAGGAGCTGATCGCTCGCGCCGTGCACGGCTCGTCCGACCGCGCCGGCAAGCCGTTCGTGGCCGTCAACTGCGGCGCCATCCCCGAGAACCTCGTCGAGTCGATCCTGTTCGGCCACGAGAAGGGCTCGTTCACCGGCGCCAGCGACAAGCACCTGGGCAAGTTCAAGGAAGCCGACGGCGGCACCCTGTTCCTGGACGAGGTCGGCGAACTGCCGCTGGACATCCAGGTCAAGCTGCTGCGCGCCCTGCAAGAGGGCGAGATCGATCCGATCGGCTCCAAGCGCTCGATCAAGGTCGATGTCCGCATCGTCTCGGCCACCAATCGCGACCTGCAACAGGCCGTCTCGGTCGGGCACTTCCGCGAGGATCTCTATTACCGCCTGAACGTCTTCCCGCTGGAGGCCCCGTCCCTGCGCGAGCGTCGCGAGGACATCCCGGCCCTGGTCGAGGCGTTCATCCGTCGCTTCAACGTGGAAGAAGGCAAGCGCGTCATCGGCGCCTCGCCCGAGACCTTGCAGCTGCTGACCGCCTTCGACTGGCCGGGCAATGTCCGCCAGCTGGAGAACACGATCTATCGCGCCATCGTGCTGGCCGATGCTCCGTATCTGCAGCCGTACGACTTCCCGGCCATCTCGGGCCTGGCCGCGCCGATCGAGGCCGTCTCGATCCCGCCCTCGCCGCCGCCGGCCGCCCTGCTGCAAGCCGCCCACGCCGCCATGTCCGCCCCGACGGCGGCCGAGGCGCCCGTGCGCATCCTCGACGACCGCGGTCACCTGCGGACGCTGGAGGACATCGAGCGCGACCTTATTCAGCACGCCATCGACGTCTATGCCGGCCACATGAGCGAAGTGGCTCGCCGCCTCGGCATCGGCCGCTCGACCCTCTATCGCAAGGTTCGCGAGCAGGGCATCGAGGTCGACATGAAGGAGACCGGTTGATGGCCAGCCTGATGATCTTCCGCCCGCTCTCGCGCGAGCAGCGCCTGAAGGCGCTGCTGAAGCCGGCCCGCCCGGCCGTGTCGGGCAAGCCGGCGCGCTAGAGCGACGACCGAACTAGTGTCCGGGAGCGGCCAGGCGGAAGCTTGGCCGTTCTTCGTTTGTGGCGGCCTCCTCGATGCGAGCCCAGCCGTGGTCGGACCGCCGGGCCAGGCCCTCGATCTCCAGCCGCTCGAGCTCGCGCATGACCAGGGTCGGCGTCGCTGGCCGGCTCCAGCGATGTTCCAGCTGGCGCGCGATCTCCGCCGGGTTCAGGCCTGCGGCCTGGGCCAGCGTCATCAGGATCATGTCGCGGGTCGAGCGCCCACGCCGGCCGCGCTTGCCCGGCGTGGGCGGCGCGAAGGTCGCCGGCTCATCGGATGTCAGCCGCTCGGACATGCCGGCGGTCTTGAGGGCGTCCAGCGCCAGGGTGATGGCCTTGAGTTCGCTCTCGAACGGCGCCTGGGCGCGCTTCTGAGCTTCAATGATGCGGGTTTCCAGCTCCGCCTTGCGGCGCAGCAGGTATTGATAGGTGGTCGCCATTGTCCTTGATCCGGCAGAGCCATGGAGTCCGCTCGACACCGATCCAGGCTTGCGCCCGCGTGCCTCGAGACTGGAGCCGCGACCCGCCCGCGACCCAGAACCCTCATAGCGATGAGTATTCAAATCTTTACAGTTATTCACATTTTCGGCTCAGGATATTACCAAGCTCTTAATGTCACTCAAAGAACAGTAGTTTCTAGTAATTCTTTTAGGTTGAAAATCTAGGACATCTCTGATCGCCCCGCGCGCCAGGCGGCGACCAGGGCGATCGGCACGCCGACCATGAAAAGGTGCGCGCCCAGATTGTTCACGAAGGTGGACAGCACGAACGGCCCGCCGTGCCTGGCCTGCGACAGGGGCAGGACGACGTAGTTCATCACCCCATAGGTCGCCAGGCCGTAGGCCAGGCCCATGGCCACGGGACGCCGCGTCAGGACCGGCAGCCTCAGGCTGGCCAGCACGTAGCAGGCGACCATCACCGCCATGATGCAGAAGTGCGCGGCCAGCCCCAGCGCCGCCGTCGCCGCGCCGCCCGCGAAGGCCGCCTTGCCCAGCAGGCCGCTGGCCACGCTGTGGAAGATCCGCTCGGGCGGCACGCCCTTGGTGACGCCCCAGTAGAGGCAGGCCTCGGTCATATCCAGGGTCCCGGCCACGGCCGTCCCCAGCAGGATGGTCAGCGCGACGTGGCGCGGTGACTTGCTGTTTTCCATGAGATTTCCCTCCCATTCCCTGGGAAGGAGGTTAGGCCCGAAGCGCTCGCTCCGAGACCTGGCCTGGTCGCGCCAGGATCAGTCTTCGTCGCTTTCCGGCTCGGGTTCGGGCTCGCGACCGCGCCGCTGGAAGCCCTTGCCCCGGCTCATGGGCTTCTTCTCACCCTTGGCCTTTCGGGCGATTTCCTTGAGCTTGATGGTCTGGTTGCCCGACAGGGCCTGGCCGCGCGCGCCCTTTTCGGGATCGGCGAAGGCCCGGCCGTAGGTCTCGACGCGCTGGGCGACGCTGGTCAGGAACTCACCCTCCCATTCGGAGAGTTCGATGCCCGACTTCTCGGCCGCGCGTTTCGCCCGCTTGAGGGCGTTCAGCGCGGCCTTCTTGGCCTGCTCTTTAGGATCGGGCGGTTTGGCGCGCATCGCGGAGAACTATCCCCGACCCTGCGCGCCAGCGCACCCGGTAAAAACTTAGATCTCGCCGATGGCCGAGAGGTACAGGTCCAGGATGGCGTCCTCTTCCTGGCGCTTGGCGCGGTCCTGCTTGCGCAGGCGGACCACCTTCTTGAGGATCTTGACGTCGAAGCCGTTACCCTTGGCCTCGGCGTAGACCTCCTTCATCTGCTCCATGATCTCGGTCTTCTCGACCTCGAGGCGCTCGACGCGGTCGATGATCGACTTCAGCTGACCCTGGGCGGTCGAGTTCAGAACGTCTGCGTGGGGAACGGCGTCGTCGGCCATGCGGGAAGTCTCGCGAGAGGCTGGAATTGGGAGGCGCGGAACCTAGTGCGAACGCGCGCCCCTGGGAAGCGCGATTCAGCGACCTTCCACACGTCCTCGCGCGATCTCGGCGAGGGCGGCCAGATCCAGGTTCTTCTCTTCCCCGCCCAGCAGCGATTCCAGACTCGCCTCGGCCAGATCGGCCAGCGGCATGGACAGGCCCTTGGCTTCGGCGGCATCCAGGACCAGGCGCACGTCCTTGAGGCCCAGCTCGGCGTGGAAGCCCGGCGGGGTGTAGCGGCGCTCGGCGATCATGGCGCCGTAGATCTTGTAGATCGGCGCGGCGAACAGGGTGCTCGACAGCATGTCCAGCAGCTCAGGGGCCTCGACGCCATAGGCCTCGCCCAGCGCCACGGCCTCGCCCATGCTCTCGATGGCCGAGACGATCATGAAGTTGCCGGCCAGCTTCAGGGCGTTGGCGCGGACGGGGTCCTCGCCCAGCGGCCAGACCTTGGCGGCCAGCAGCTCCAGCACGGGCATGGCCTTGGCGACAGCGTCAGGCGCGCCGGCGGCCAGGACGTTCAGGCCCCCCGCCTGAGCCACGGGCGGACGGCCGAACACCGGCGAGGCGACGTAGCCGAGGCCGAGCTCGGCGTGCAGGGCCGACAGCTCGGCGGCCAGGGCGGTCGAGATGGTGGCCAGGTTGATGTGGACGACGCCCTTGCGCGCCTTGGCCAGCACGCCGCTGTCCAGCAGCACGTCGCGCATGGCCTGGTCGTGGGCCAGCATGGAAAGGACGATGTCGGCCTCGAAGGCCTCGTCGACGCTGGCGGCAGGCGTCGCGCCCTCGGCGGCCAGTTCATCGACGATGGCGCGCGAGCGGTTCCACACCGTCACCGACACGCCCTTGCCCAGCAGGTTGCGCACCATGGCCGCGCCCATGGCGCCCAGACCGATGAAACCGACGTTCATGCGGGAACTCCCGAACCGAAGGGGACTAAAGCAGGCCGTGTCGCTCGACCGCGGCGCGCAGGGCCGCGGGATCGGTGAAATGGTGCGTGTGGAAGCCCATCGCATCGGCCGCCACGATGTTGGCGATGCTGTCGTCGATGAACAGCAGGTCGGAAGCCGCAAGGCCCGTCCGCTCCAGCACGATCTCGTAGATGCGGCGGTCCGGCTTGATCACGCCCTCGTCGCCCGAGACGATCGCGTCGCGGAAATAGCCGAAGTGCGCGGGCGAGACCGCCTGCACCGCCGGCCACTTGCTCTGGGGCATGTTGGTCAGGGCGAACTGCGGAACGTCCCGCGCCGCCAGGGCGTCGATCACCGCGACGGTCTCGGGGATCGGCCCCGACAGCATCTCATGGAAGCGCTCGCCCCACGCCCGGATCTCGGCTTCCTGTTCGGGGAAGCGCGCGATCAGCGGCGCGGCGTTCTCCGGAAAGCCGACGCCCTTGTCGTGCGCGATGTGCCAATCGATGGTGCAGACATGCGAAAGGAACCGGTCGAGATCGGCCGGTTCCTTGAACACTTTCGCGTACAGTGCGCGGGGGTCCCAGCGCACAATGACGTTGCCGACATCCCAGAGAACGGCTCTGGGACGCGTCAAGGTCATTAGCCTTGCTTGGCTTTGAAGCGCGGGTCGGTCTTGTTGATGATGTAGATGACGCCCTTGCGACGAACCATCTTGCAGTCGCGGTGGCGACCCTTCAGCGACTTCAGCGAGCTGCGAACCTTCATGACCGGTCTCTGTACTGTCGGCGGAGAGGTTCGGGCGCGCAGAATACGGCCGGAACTTCCGGGGTGTTTCGGAGGCGGTGCGTATAAGCAGGGCACGTGCGTGAGTCAATGCGTTTGATGCGTCAACGCAATGTGTTTGACGTGTGTACGCAAGGCCTTTCGGGGGAACTTCACCGCCCTGGCGTGCTTGTGATTGAAGCTTTTACACGAACCCCGGTAGCTTCCCAGGCATGGCCATCGATCGTCGCGTCTTCCTCGTCCTCCTGCTCGCCGGCTGCGCGGACACCTCTCCGCAAGGTCCCCTGACGGCGATCACGCCGCCTCAGCCCGCGCCCAAGCCCCAGACTCCGGCAGCCCCGCAGCCGCTTCCGGCCACGCCCGTGCCGGCCGGCGAAATGGCCTTCGACACCTGGCTGCAGGACTTCCGGGGCCGCGCCCTGGCCGCTGGTCTCTCGCCCGCCCTGCTGGACCGCGAGCTGGCCGGCGTGACGCCCGATCCCAAGGTCATCAGCCTGGACAGCCGCCAGCCGGAGTTCTCCAAGCCGGTCGGCGACTACATCAAGGGCGTGATCAGCGACGACCGCGTGGCCGTGGGCCGCCGCAAGCGCGAAGAGCTGACCTACCTGCCGACCATCGAGGCCCGCTATGGCGTGCCGCGCGACATCCTGCTGGCCGTCTGGGCCATGGAATCGGCGTTCGGCCAGCTGCAGGGCAATTTCGACGTCGTCCGCTCGATGGTCAGCCTGGCCGCCGACGGCCGCCGCCGCGCCTGGGCCGAGGGCGAGCTGATCGCCGCGCTCAAGATCATCGATTCGGGCGAGGTCACCCGCGCCCAGCTGCGGGGCTCGTGGGCCGGGGCCATGGGCCAGACCCAGTTCATCCCGTCCAGCTATCGCTCGACCGCCGTGGATTTCGACGGCGACGGCCGCCGCGACATCTGGGGCTCGGATTCGGACAGCCTGGCCTCGGCCGCCAACCTGCTGGCCAAGGGCGGCTGGAAGCCCGGCGTGGGCTGGGCCAAGGAAGTGATCCTGCCGGCCGGCTTCGACTATTCGGTCACCGAGGTCGAGAAGCAGGTCCCCGCCTGGTGGGAAGCGCGCGGCGTGCGCCGCGCGGACGGCCTGCCGTGGACGGCGGCCGATGCGGCGTCGCTGGCCATGCTGATCCTGCCGTCGGGCGCGGCGGGTCCGGCGTTCCTGGCCCTGCCGAACCATTTCGCGATCCGCACCTATAACAACTCGACGTCCTACGCCCTGGGCATCGGTCTGCTGGCCGACCGCTTCGGCGGCGGCGCAGCGCCGGTCACGCCTTGGCCGGTCGAGACCCCGCTAAACATGTCCGACCGCATGGCCGCCCAGATCGCCCTGGCCCGCGTCGGCTTCAATCCTGGTCCCGCTGACGGCGTCATCGGCGCGGGGACGCGCAAGGCCCTGCGGGCATGGCAGCAGAGCCAGCAGCTGCCGGCCGACGGGTATCTGTCGAACGATATGGTGAGCAGACTGAAGGCGCAGGCGGGGATCAACCCGTAAGGAACAGCTCCCTCTCCCATAGGGAGAGGGTTGGGGTGAGGGGTTACGAGGGATGACGGCGTGCCGGCACTTCGGCTGACGCCGTAACCCCTCACCCTCCCACGCTTCGCGCGGGCCCCTCCCTCTCCCTAAAGGAGAGGGGTCAGGAGCGAACCTCCATCCAAATCGATCGGCTTTCGCCCGGCGCCAGAGTCACCATGCCGGTCTCCCCTTCTCCGAACGGGTTGGGACGGCTGGCGCACGGCTCGACGCACAGAAAGCCCTGGCCCGGCGGCACATAGACGTGCAGCCAGCGGCACTCGGCCGAGGCGGTGATGGTCGTCGTCGGCTGGCCAGGAGCTGTCAGCGCCGCCTTCTGATCCCAGCCGGTGTAGCAGTGGTCGATCAGCTCGTGGCCCGCCACGCCTGCGCCATGCGCCCAGTCCGGTCCCCAGACGCCGGCGTGATGCGTGGTCGGCAGGACGTCCTTGTCGATCATCCAGACCCCGTCATTGGCCGCCGTCAGGGTCTCGCCCTCACGCGCCGGGAAATAGGGGTGGAAGCCAAGGCCCGCCGGCATGGCGTTCGGGCCAGTATTGGTCACCGTCAGCTCCAGGCGCAGGCCGTTTTCGCTGAGCGTGAACCGCTGCTCGGCGCGATAGGCCCAGGGCCAGACGTCGGCCGCGTGCGTATAGGAGAGCACCGCCTCGCCGCCGTCGGCCTTCTCCACCGTCCACGGATTGCGCCAGCCCTGGCCGTGCAGCGGATGCGGATGGGTCCCGAGATTGGGCGGCAGCACGTAGTCGCGCCCCTCGAAAGTAAAGCGGCCGTTGGGGATGCGGTTGCAGAACGGCACCAGCGGGAAGCAGGCCGAGGCCAAGGCGTCGGTCGCGCCGGTCACCATCGGCCGCAGCACGTGGCGGCCCTCGATCGTGAAGGCCGCGATCGCGCCGCCGACGTCCGGAGTCAGCACCAGACGGGCCGGGCCCTTTTCGATTACGGTCATGGCGTCACCTCCCAATTGTTAGCGGTCTCACTGCCTTGCGCCGGATCCCGACGCAAGTTCAACTGCGACCATGGTCGAGACCCTCTCCGCGAAGGAAGCCCGGCGGATCGCCCTGGCGGCGCAAGGCTTCGGGCGGCCCCGGCCCGCCAATCCCGGCAAGCGCCATCTGCTCTCGACGATCGAGGCTCTGGGCGTCGTGCAGATCGACTCGGTCAATGTCGTCTCGCGCTCGCACTATCTGCCGCTGTTCTCGCGCCTGGGGTCCTACGACCGGACGCTGCTGGAGGACCTGGCCTGGGGCAAGAAGCCGGCGCTCGCCGAATACTGGGCGCACGAGGCCTCGCTGACGCCGCTCGCCACCCACCCGCTGCTGCGCTGGCGGATGCAGGACGCCCTCGACGGCGTCGGCGTGTGGAAGAACGTCTCGGCCTTCCTGCGCAGCCATGCCGACTTCATCGACCAGGCCCTGGCCGCCGTCGCCGAGCGCGGTCCGCTGGCGGCGTCCGAGCTGGAATTGGGCGCCAAGGGCGAAGGCGGCTGGTGGGGCTGGAGCGAGGGCAAGCGGGCCATGGAGTGCCTGTTCTGGACCGGCCGCCTGACCACCGCCACGCGGCGCAACAGCTTCGAGCGGGTGTATGGCCTGCCGGAGAAGGTGCTGCCGCCGGCGATCCTCGACACCCCGACGCCCAGCCGCGCCGAGGCCTGCCGCCAGCTGCTGAAGATCTCGGCCCGCGCCATGGGCGTGGCCACCGAGCGGGACCTGCGCGACTACTTCCGGCTGGGCGTGGCCGACGCCCGTGACGGCGTGGCCGCCCTGGTCGCCGACGGGACGCTGACCAAGGTGGCCGTGAAAGGCTGGGACCAGCCGGCCTACCTCTGGCCTAAGGCTCGCCGGCCGCGCTCGATCAAGACCACCGCCCTGCTCTCGCCGTTCGACAACCTGATCTGGTTCCGCGAGCGGACCGAGCGGATGTTCGGCGTGCGCGTCCGGCTGGAGATCTACACCCCGGCCGACAAGCGCACCCACGGATACTATGTGCTGCCGTTCCTGCAGGACGAGGCGATCACCGCCCGCGTCGACCTGAAAGCCGACCGCAAGGCGGGCAAGCTGCTGGTCCTGGCCGCCCACAGCGAGCCGGACGCCGATGATGACACCGCCGCGCGTCTGGCCGCCGAATTGACCGTAATGGCTGCCTGGCTTGGGCTTTCACACGTCGAAGTTCGCCCAAAAGGCGATCTCGCGCCCAAGTTGGGTACGATCGTCAGCGTTCCGACATGAAAGCTTGCTCGACCGGACTGTAAAGCATTGTAAAAACGCAGTCGGAAAACGAGCAACCCGGGGCGGGGCGCGATAATAATGACTGGCTGGTCGCCTGCTCGTCACCCCACAGACAACGGGCTTCCCGCGGCGCGTTCCGCTCCCCCGCGGGACGCGCCACTTCCCAGCATAAGTGAGCGCATGAAAGTCGCCCTTCTAGACGACGACCAAAGCCATAATGCGCTTGTCGCTTCGGTTCTGGATCCGGCAGGCTTTGTCTGCACCAGCTTCACGACGCCCTCGCGCCTGCTGGCGGAACTGCGCAAGCAGACGTTCGACCTGATCATCCTCGACTGGAACATGCCCGAGCTGTCGGGCGTCGAGACCCTGCGCCTGCTGCGCGAGGACCCGGTCACCGCCCCGCCGGTGCTGCTGCTGACCAGCCGCTCGGTCGAGGCCGACCTGGTGGAAGGCCTGAACGCCGGCGCCGACGACTACATCGTCAAGCCGCTGCAGCCGCAGGTGCTGCTGGCCCGCGTCAACGCCGTGGCCCGCCGCATCCACCGTCCTTCGGCCTCGCCGCAGGTCGAGCAGCACGGCCCCTATCGCCTGGACCCCGGCGCGCACACCGCCAGCTGGGCCGGCCAGGTCGAGGCCCTGACGCCCAAGGAATTCCAGCTGGCGTCCCTGCTGTTCAACAACCTGTCCCGCCCGCTGTCGCGCGAATATCTGCTGCGCCGCATCTGGGGCCAGCGGCCGGACCTGGAGACCCGCACCCTGGATGCGCACGTCTCGCGCCTGCGCGCCAAGCTGCACCTGCGCCCGACCAACGGATTCCGGCTGAGCACGGTCTACGGTTTCGGTTATCGTCTGGAAGCGTGTGATCCCGAGACGACCGCGGCAAGCGGGGGAGAGTAGACATGACCAGGGCTGCGGGGGCGGGCCTTCTTCTGGCTGCACTGATGCTGGCGGCGGGCCCGAGCGCCCAGGGCGCCGAGCCGCCGGTGGCCTATATGGTCAAGCCGGGCGACACCCTGATCGGTCTCGCCAGCCGCTACATGAACCGCCCGGGCGACTATCGCGCCGTGCAGAAGGCCAACCGCGTGGCCCAGCCCACGCGCCTGCGGCCCGGCTCGCAGCTGAACATCGACCCCAACCTTTTGAAGTCGACGCCGATCGCCGCCAGCCTGTCGGCCTTCACCGGCCCGGTGTTCATCGAGACCAACGGCCAGCGCGCCCCGGCCCGGGTCGGCATGCCGCTGACCGAGGGCCAGGTGGTCAGCACCGGCCCCGGCGCCTTCGCCACCTTCGAGCTGGAGGACGCCTCGCGCGTCACCCTGCCGTCCAACACCCGCGTGCGGATCTCCAAGCTGCGCCAGGTGCTGATCAACAACGCGCCCCAGCGGGTGTTCCAGCTGGATCAGGGCAAGAGCACGATCTCGGCGACGCCGACCACGACGCCGGGCGCCCGGTTCGAGGTGCGCACGCCGGTGTCGGTCTCGGCCGTGCGCGGCACCGAGTTCCGCGTCGGCGCGGACGGCGACAAGGGCCAGACCGAAGTGCTGAAAGGCGCGGTCGGGGTCGGGGCGGGCCAAGCCCAGCCGGACGGCCCGCCGGTCGCGGCCGGCTTCGGCGTCGGTGCGTCGGCCAGCGGCGTCAGCGCCCCGGTCGCCCTGCTGCCCGGCCCGAAGATGGGTCCCGGCGGCCAGACCCAGGGCGAGGCCATCGTCCGCTTCACCGTCCAGCCGGTGCCGGGCGCGGCGTCCTACCGCCTGCTGCTGGCCCGCGACGCCGGCTTCATCGACATCTTCGCCGAGGCCAAGACCCAGACCACGACCCGCGAGTGGCCGACCGCCGACTTCAGCCAGCTGGCGAACGGCACCTATTTCGTCCGCCTGACCGCGATCGATCCGAACGGGCTGGAAGGCTTCCCGTCCGACTACAGCTTCGACCGCGACCTCAACACGCTGACGGCCGGCGCGCCGACCGACAGCCGCGAGGGCAAGCATCGCAAGTTCCTGTTCCGCTGGAGCGCGGCAGGCGACGGCATGCGCAACTACCGCTTCCAGCTGTTCTCCGACGCCGAGGCCAAGACCGCCCCCGTCATCGACCAGCCCGGCCTGACCGAGCCCCAGCTGACCCTGACCGACCTGCCGCCCGGCGGCTACTTCTGGCGCGTGGCCGCCGTGCGCTTCAAGGACGGCGCGGTGACCGAGAAGCTCGGCTCGCTGCAACAGCTGCAGATCGGGAAGTGACCAGCGCCGCGTCCCGCCCGTCGCCGCGTCAGGCGTCGCGCCCCACCGGCCGACTGCTGTCCTGGCTGTTGCTGGCGATCGTCTCCAGCCTGGTCATGGTGTTCTTCGCCATCGCCCCGCCCAGGCGGCTGGACAATGTGCTGTACGATATCCTGGCCCGCGCCAATGGCCGGCCGGCCGATCCGTCGATCCTGATCATAGACATCGACGACCGCAGCCTGGCCCAGCTGGGCGCCTGGCCCTGGTCGCGCGAGACCCACGCCCGGATGGTCGATCAACTGACCGACGCCGGCGCCAAGACCATCGTCTACGACGTGCTGTTCAGCGAGGCCGGTGATCCGGCCCAAGACCAGGCGCTGGGCGAGGCGATCACGCGCTCGGGCCGGGTCTACCTGCCGCAGTTCCTGGCCGCCGGCGGCGGCGATACCGCCTCGCGCGTGATCGGTTCGGTGCCGGCCATCGCCCAGGGCGCCGCCGGCGTCGGCCTGGCCCATGTCCGCTTCGACGACGACGGCGTGGTCCGCCGCATGGCCCCGTTCGAGATCAACGGCGCCAGCCTGAGCCCGGACCTGGTCACCCTCGTCCATCGCGCCACCCACACCGTCGGCGCCCGCGACATCACCCGTGGCTTCGACCAGACCCTGCTGATCCCGTTCGCCGGTCCGCCGTCGATCTACCGCCATGTCAGCTTCTCCAGCGTGCTGGACGGCGAGGCCCCGCCCTCGCTGATCGCCGGCCGCACCGTGTTCGTGGGTCTGACCGCCCCGGGCCTGGGCCCCGCCTTCCCGACGCCGGTGACCCCGGACGCAGCCAGCATGACCGGCGTGCAGCTGCAGGCCAGCGTACTGGACGGCCTGCGCAGCGGCCTGATGGTCAAGCCCGCCGGACCGTGGAGCCGCGTGGCCTTCACGCTCACCCTGATGTGGCTGCTGATGATCGGGTTCCTGGTCCTGCCGCCGCGCGCCAACCTGGTGCTGACCATCGGCCTGTGCCTGGTCGGCCTGGCCTATTCGGCGGCGATGTTCTGGCTAGGCCAGGTCTGGTTGTCGCCGATCACCACGGTGCTGGGCCTGAAGATCATCGCCCTCGTCTGGGGCTGGGGCCAGCTGGGTCGGGTCAACGACCTGCTCAGCCGCGAGCTGGCCCGCGTGCGCGGCATCGTGCGCGGTCGCAAGGCCGCCCCGGCCGACTTCGAGACCGATGTCGTCGCCCGCCAGGCCTCGGACCTGGGCGAGGCCATCACCCAGATGGACGACCTGCGCCGGTTCTCGGCCGACGCCCTGTTCAGCCTGCCCGACGCCACCCTGGTCGCCGACGCGCGGGGCCGGGTGATCGCCGCCAATGCGGCCGCCCAAGCGCTGTTCAAGCCCAGCCAGATCGTCCTGGCCGGCTCCTCTCTGGCCGACCTGATCAACGCCCTGGACCCGCTGGGCCATCGCTTCGAGCTGGACTGGCCGCAGGCGACAGAGCGCCACGAGCCGATCGACCTGCACCTGCCCGACGGCCGGGCCTTCCAGCTGCAGACCGTGTTCCGCAAGGACGAGACCGGCGCCCCCGCCGGCTGGATCGTCCGCCTCGCCGACATCTCGATCCTGACGGCGGCCATGCGCCAGCGCGAGCAGGCGCTGCAACTGCTGACCCACGACATGCGCTCGCCGCAGACCTCGATCCTGGCCCTGCTGGCCACCACGCCGGACGTGCCGCCGGAGCTGTCCGACCGCATCGCCGCCTACGCCAAGCGGACCCTGGCCCTGGCCGACGGCTTCGTGCAGCTGGCGCGGGCCGAGGTGACGCCGGTCTATCTGGAGCCGGTCGATCTGACCGACATCGCCGTCGAGGCCATCGACGAGGTCTGGCCCCAATCGATCCAGCGCAAGATCCGCATCGAGCAGGTCGGCGGCGACGACGCCCTGACCGTGCTGGGCGATCGCGGCGTGCTGGCCCGCACCCTGGTCAACCTGCTGGGCAATGCGGTGAAGTATAGCCCCGAGGGCTCGACCATCACCGTCAGCCTGTCGGAGCAGCCCTCGTCCAGCGGCCCGACCGCCAATGTCGCCATCGCCGACCAGGGGCCGGGCTTCTCGCGCGAGGAGGCGGCCACCGCCTTCCGGCCGTTCCAGCGGTTCGAGCGGCCGGGCCACGACTTCGCGGTCAATGGCGTGGGCCTAGGGCTGGCCTTCGTGCAGGCGGCCGTCGCCCGCCACGGTGGCGAGGTCTCGTGCCGCAGCGCGCCCGGCGTCGGTGCCGAGTTCACCGTGCGCCTGCCGCGCCATGTCGCGGCGGCGATGAACTAGCCTTTCGCGGCCGGCTTGAGGGCCGCGACCAGCAGGTCGGCTACCGCTGCGGGCTCTTCCTTGCGCACCCGGATCGACGACCAGGCCACGGTCTTGCCCGTGCCGGCCTCCAGCACCGCCAGGGTCACGGTCCTGGCCGGCCCCTTGCTTTGCCAAGGCCGCCACCAGGCTTCCCGCTCGGCCGGACTGCGCCAGGCCTTGTCGTCGAGGGTTCCGGCCGCGCTGGAGACCCCGACATGGGACGGGGCCACCGCCACCCCGACCTGGACGAGGTAGGCGGGCTTGCCGCCGCCCTCCTGGCCGCCCGTTGCTCCGCCAAGGGAATCGATGGCCCGGGTCTGCACCGCCTTGGCGAAGGCGGCGTCCGCGCCATCGGCCGAGCTGGCATAGGCGGCCAGCCCCTTCAGCCCGGTCGCGTCGCCCTGGCCGATGGCCCGGGGCGTGGCGCAGGCCGTGAGGAGCACGAGGCAAGCCCCGGCCAGCAGAACGCCGCTTGCGCGCATGGTCACTCCCCCTCGACCCGTGGAATTGAGGAACGATAACGCCGGTCGCTCTCCAGGTCACGCCGGCTGAGGGATCGTCGCCAGCCTGGGCAAAAACCGATCGTTCCGTACAAGTTTCTCGGCGCCGACAAGCGCAAGGTGAGGGCGTCTCCAAGGACAAGGCCCTCCCTCCCC
>NZ_JBWKZF010000034.1:54934-61208 GCF_059424195.1 Caulobacter sp. GW456-12-1-14-TSB4 | reverse complement strand
CCCCCCCGAGCTGGATCGAGGCCGCGCTGGCCCCCTCCGGCCCTCCGGGCCACCTCCCCCGTTTCACGGGGGAGGATCTATAGGCCTCAGCCCTTCGGCTTCTGGCGCGTGTCCGGCTTCAGATCGACCTGCGAGGTCTCGCCCGCCTTGACGCTCAGCGAGCGGGCGGCGTGGTGCAGACCCTGCTGCTTGATCACATAGCGGCCGGCCGGAAGGTTCTCGACGCGGTAGTCGCCGGTCTCACTGGAGACGACGCCGATCACCGGCTTGCCGTTATCCTGACCGGTGACGATGATCTGAGCCTTGGGCTCTGCATAGCCGGCGATGGCGCCGGTATTGGCGTCGGCCGCGCCGAGGGCGAGCGCCAGGAAACCTGCCAGGATCATGTTCGAGCCCTTCCGTGACTGCGTGTAAGGGCTCGAATAGGAGAGGCTGACCTGTGGGTAAAGCCAGCCTCGCATGACAAATCCTTCACCTAGGCCGCCTGCTTGCGGCCCTTCAGGGTCAGGGCGATGGCCGCGACCAGGAAGTAGAAGGCCCCAAAGCCAGCATAGGGCGCGATCTCGATCGGCGCGGGCGGGTGGCCGCCGCCGGCGAGCGAGCGGGTGATCATGAAGACGCCGGCCAGCACCGACTGGGCGCCGCTCAGCACCATCGGCCACTGGCCGCCCACCGAACGCCAGCGGCGAATGCCGGCCGCCAGCTGCAGGATGCCCGAGAACGCCGCCCAGACGCCGAACACGGTCAGCACCCGATGCGGCTGCGCCTGCAAGGTGAACAACACAGCGCAGGCCACCGTCAGGCTGACGACCAGGTTGAAGGTCTGCGGCCCGTTGGTCTTGAAGCCGCCGTTCGACCGGGCGTCCAGCGCGTTGGCCAGGGCGTCCCAGGCCGGATAGGCCACCAGCAGCACGCCACCGATCAGCGGATTGCCGGTCCCGACCGCCACGGCCGCGAGGATCCAGGCCACGGACACGCCGGCCCGCAGGAAATAATAGCGCTTGAGACCGTCGCGCTGGACGTTGTCGACCTGGGCCATGACGGCCTCCCTGAAAGCTCGAAAGCTAAGCTGAATTTTTCATGCCGAGACATTATATGTCGCGACATATGAAAGCCTCTTAGAGGCCGCGAACCGACGAGTCCAGCCATTATTTGTCACGACATCTAGTTTCGCGGTAGGAAACATCAACGACCCAGGAGCCCGCCTTTGCCCGACCACATCCCCACGCTCGACCAGCAGCTGTGCTTCTCGCTGTACGGCGCCAGCCTGGCGATCAACCGCGCCTACAAGCCGCTGCTGGACGCGCTGGAGATCACCTATCCGCAGTACCTTGTGCTGAGCGCCCTGTGGGAGACCGACGACCTGCCGGTCGGGGCGATCGGCGAGCGGCTGGGCCTGGACTCCAGCAACGTCACGCCCCTGGTCAAGCGCATGGAGGGTTCGGGTCTGGTCACCCGCGTGCGCAATCCCGCCGACGAGCGCCAGGTCGTCGTCAGCCTGACCGACGCCGGCCGCGAGATGCAGACCCGCAGCACGTGCCTGGGCCAGACCCTGTTCGCCGCCGGCGGCATGGACATCCCGCGCCTCGTCCAGCTGAACAAGGAGGTCCAGGCGTTCCGGGATTCGGTGGCGCGTTTTGTCAGCGAGCGACCCGAGCCTTAGGCGCGCCGCGCCGCCAAGGCTCCCCTTGCCATCAGATAGGCGCAGCCTGCGGCCAGGACGATCGTCGTGGCGACGCTCGCCTCCGGGCCGAAAGCCCCGCCGGTAAGCCACCACGGCGCGCTCGGGACCGGCGTCAAACCCACGACGACCGGTGCGATGGCGACCTTCTGGCCGCTGACCTCCAGTCCGAAGCCCGTGCCCAGGAGGGCGTTCCAGGCCGTGTGGAAGGCGCACACGCCCCATAACGAGCCTTCCTTGACGGCGTAGAGGCTAAGCAGGACGGCAAAGAGAAACAGGTTGAACAGCCCGAGCGCCAGTTCCTTCGAGGGATCGATGTTGCTGGCGTGGAGCAAGGCAAAGAAGCCGGCATTGAGCAGAACGGCGGCGATCAATCCGTGCCTGGAGGCGACCAAGGGCATCAGCCAACCCCGCAACATGGTCTCTTCGGCCGCGCCCTGGATCATGTACCCGCCGAACAGGGCGAGGAACGGCGTCAGGACGGCTGGCGACAGCAAGCCCAAGGACAGACCACCGGCGGCCTTGTAACCGCCCGCGGCGAAGATGACGCCCACGACGGCGCCGAGGCAGAGCCCTCCGACGAGCAGCCCGCGCAAATAGGGGCCGGCGATCCTGGCGTTGAAGCCCAAGGCCGCGGGGGACCTGCGCTCGAACAGAAACGCCCAGGCAATAATGAGAAGTATAGTCACGCCCCCACCGGCCAAGGAGATGGCGAGCGGCTGCCATTGTGTATCGAGGTCCGCCTTGTGATACCCCATGGGCTTCAGGATAGCGAAGATGGTCGTCAGCTGCCCGACCAAGAAGAAAACGACAAGTAATATCAGTGCCGCAGCGGTCCACGTGCGCCGACTTCTGGCGGTGCGCGGCGCAAAAATCTCAACTCCACTCATAAGCCCCCTCCGACTCCCCCAAGAAACAGCGTGCCGCGCGCATATCCTGAGAAATGCGCGGATCATTTCGGCACGTGTTCTAGAGGCGTCGGGGCGGGCGCTTGGATGCAGCCGCTTTCATTAATTGTTTGTCAGAACAGTCAAACCGCCACCGCGCGCGAATGACGGGAGTCTACGGCTGCTTCTAGCCCCTCCCTCGTTTCGCGAGAGCGGGATAGAACACCCCCATGCTCACCGCCCTCCTCGGCCTCGCGCCCATCGTCATCGCGCTGCTGACCCTGTCAGCGCTGTTCTCGGCGGCGGAGACGTCGATGACGGGGGCCAGCCGGGCGCGGATGCACCAGCTGGAGCGGGAGGGCGACGGGCCGGCGCGGCGGGTCAACAAGCTGCTGGCCGACCAGGAGACGATGATCGGGGCGGTGCTGCTGGGCAACAACCTGATCAACATCCTGGCCTCGGCCCTGGCGACCCAGGTGCTGACCACCCTGATCCCCGGCCCGTGGGGCGTGGCCGTCGCCACCGCCGCCATGACCGTGCTGGTCCTGGTCTTCGCCGAGGTGCTGCCCAAGACCATCGCCATCGTCCGTTCCGACGACGTGGCGCGGACGCTGTCGGGCCCGACCCTGTTCATCGTCCGGGCGTTCGGGCCGATCATCTATGTGATCCAGTGGATCGTCCGCCGGGCGCTGCGGGTGTTCGGCGTCAGGCTGGACATGGCCGTCGACGTGCTGGCCGCCCACGAGGAGATCCGCGGCGCGGTCGACTACCACCACTCCGAAGGCCTGGTGGAAAGCGGCGACCGGCGGATGCTGGGCGGGGTGCTGGACCTGTCGGACATGGACGTCTCCGAGATCATGGTCCACCGCAAGTCGATGGTGCTGCTGGACGCCGGCCTGCCCGCCCGCGAGCTGGTCGACGAGGTGCTGGAGGCCCAGCACACCCGCATCCCGCTCTATCGCGACGAGCCCGACAACATCATCGGCGTGCTGCACGCCCGCGACCTGCTCAAGGCCCTGGCCGAGAGCCCAACCGGGGTCGAGGGCCTGGACATCGCCGCCATCCTGCGCGAGCCGTGGTTCATCCCCGACACCACCAACCTCAAGGACCAGCTGGCCGCGTTCCTGAAGCGCAAGAACCACTTCGCCCTGGTCGTCGACGAGTACGGGGCCCTGCAGGGCCTGGTGACGCTGGAGGACATCCTCGAGGAGATCGTCGGCGAGATCGAGGACGAGCACGACACCACCCTGGACGGCGTGCGCCGGCAGGGCGACGGCTCGGTCAATGTCGACGGCCACGTCACGGTGCGCGACCTGAACCGGGCCATGGACTGGCGATTGCCCGAAGGCGACGCGGTCACCATCGCCGGCCTGGTCATCCATGAGGCCCAGATGATCCCCGAGCCGGGCCAGACCTTCATCTTCCACCGGCACCGGTTCCAGGTCTTCCGGAGGCAGAGAAATCAGATCACCGCGCTGCGCATCAGCGCCCCGCTGGACGACGACGCCGAACTCTGAACACTTCCACGGTGAAGGTTACGGAACCGGACCGGAAACGGTGCGTTCTGTGTCCTTACGGACCAGGGGCGGTTCGGGTTCAGGGGGCGTATTTTGGTCAGCTTGGCGACCGAAAGCAGGGTTCGCGACGGCGACGCGCCGGACGTGCGCGCGCGTCTGGCCGAACTGGAATTCGCCCTCGCCGACGAGATCCGCAAGACCGACACCCTGGCGCGGGTCAGCGAGGCCGTCGCCTCCAGCACCGACATCGACGCTTGCGTGCAGGTGGTGATCGATGGGGCCCGCGAGATCAGCGGCGCCGCCTTCGGGGCCTTCTTCTACAATCTGGTCGACGCCGAGGGCGAGTCCTACACCCTCTACCGCCTGTCGGGCGCGCCGCCCGAGGCCTTCGCCAGCTTCCCGATGCCGCGCAAGACCGAGGTCTTCGCCCCGACCTTCGACGGCGTGGGCGTGGTGCGCTCGGACGACATCACCCAGGACCCGCGCTACGGCAAGAACGCGCCGCGCAAGGGCATGCCCGAGGGCCACCTGCCCGTGCGCAGCTACCTGGCCATCCCCGTCTCGACCCGCCAGGGCGAGGTGCTGGGCGGCCTGTTCTTCGGCCATCCGGAGCCGGCCCGCTTCACCGTTCGCGACGAGGCCCTGCTGGTCGGCTTGGGCGCGCAGGTCGCGGCCACCATCGAATCGATCAAGCTGAACGCCGGCGCCCTGGCTGAGCTGACCCAGCGCCGCCGGGCCGAGGAGCGCCTGAAGTTCGCGCTCGACAGCGGCCGCATGGGCTCGTGGGACCTGGACGTGGCGACCAAGGCCTATGAGGCCTCGGACCTGTGCAAGGCCAACTATGGCCGCCGGCCGGACGAGGGCTTCACCTTCGCCGACCTGATCGAGACCATCCATCCCGACGACCGCCCGCGCGTCCTGGCCGCCATCGAGAGCGCCATCCGCGACGGCTCAGACTACGACGTCGAGTACCGCGTGGTGCATCCGCATGGCGACCTGCGCTGGCTGCACGCCCGCGGCCGCGCGGCCCAGACCGCCGACGACGGCGGCGTGCGCCGCCTGGCCGGCGTCTCGCTGGACATCACCGAGCGCAAGCGCGCCGAGGAACGCCAGAAGCTGCTGGTCAACGAGCTGAACCACCGGGTGAAGAACAGCCTGGCCACGGTGCAGTCGATCGCCGCCCAGACCCTGCGCTCGGTGGCCGCGCCGGAGTTCTTCCGCGACGCCTTCGAGACCCGGTTGATCGCCCTGTCGCACACCCACGACCTGCTGACCCGCGAAAGCTGGGCCGGCGCCAGCCTGCGCGAGGTGTTCGACGTCGAGCTGCACGCCATGGCCGGCGAGGACCGCGTCACCTTCGACTACCCCGCCGACGTGCGCCTGAACCCGAAGGCCGCCGTGGCCCTCGGCATGGGCATCCACGAACTGGCCACCAACGCCGTCAAATATGGCGCGCTCTCGATCCCCGAAGGCCGCGTTGCGGTCGACTGGGCCATCGAGGACGGCGTCCTGCGCCTGATCTGGACCGAAACCAACGGTCCGCCCGTCACACCCCCGGCCCGTCGCGGCTTCGGCGTCCGTCTTCTGGAGCGCGGCCTCGCGGCCGAGCTATCCGGCGGGGTCGAGCTGACCTATGATGCCGCCGGCCTCGTCTGCCAAATGGCGTTGCCCCTGCGCGCGCTGGAGCCCTGAAACATGACTGCACTCTCGTCCCTGAAGGTTTTGGTCGTCGAAGACGAGGCCTTGGTCTCGATGCTGGTCGAGGACATGCTGACCGATCTCGGCTGCTCGATCGTCGGCCCGGCCGCCGAAATCGAGGAGGCTCTGCGTCTGGCCGGCTCGGCCGAGATCGACGCGGCCCTGCTGGACGTCAATCTGGGCGGCCGCCCGATCTTCCCGGTGGCCGACGCCCTGAAGGCGCGCGGCGTGCCCTTCGCCTTCGCCAGCGGCTATGGCGAGGCGGGCCTGACCGAAGACCACCGCGGCGCCACGGTGCTGCAGAAGCCGTTCCGCGAGGCGGATCTGCGGCGGGTGCTGGAGACGCTGGTGGCCAAGACCACGGCTTAGGATAGATGCTCCCCCGCTGGGGGAGCTGTCGGCGAAGCCGACTGAGGGGGCCTTCACGGCCTATGCGGAGCGGGGGGGGGGGGGGGGGGGGGGGGGGGGGGGGGGGGGGGGGGGGGGGGGGG
>NZ_JBWKZF010000034.1:0-54924 GCF_059424195.1 Caulobacter sp. GW456-12-1-14-TSB4 | reverse complement strand
CCCCCCCCCCCCTACTCGGCGTAGGCCGCGCTGCCCCCTCCGGCCCTCTGGGCCACCTCCCCCAGAGGGGGAGGAGAACAAAGAAAAAGGAGCGCCGGATCACTCCCGCGCTCCTTCTTTTTTGGCCCGTCGGCAAGCCGACAAGCCGGGCTTTTTGGCCCGTCGACCGGCCGGGCGAACCCGGCCGATCTCAAGTCCCGGTCAGACTACCACTTCTTCGTCACGGCCACGAAGATGCGGCGGCCGATCATGTCGTAGTTGCCGATCTGGGCGACGCCCGTACGGAGCTGACCCGACGAGGCGGCCGGCGGACGCTCGTCGAAGGCGTTGTTGACGCCGATCTGGGTCGACATGTCGCCGAAGTCCTTCTTCACCGAGAACGTGTGGTACGACATGAACTCGGAGTGGATCTTGTAGTAGGCGCAGGCATTCACGGCGGCGGTGCAGCTGGTGGTCACGCCGTTGGGGATGTCCGTGTACTTCGACACCGGGAAGATGTCGCCCTGGTTGGCCGGCTGGGTCACGTCCGAACCCTTGCCGATCATGTTGACGCCCCAATACAGCGTCCAGTCGTCCTTCTTCCAGCTGGCCGACAGGTTACCCGAGAAGCCCGGACCGTCGAAGGTATAGGTGGTGCCCAGGTAGTTCAGCGGGGTCGCGCCGCCCAGCAGGGTGATGACGTTCTTGGTCATCCACGTGAACTGCGAGTTCACCGACAGCTTGCCGCCGAACAGCGACTGACCGTAGTGCGTGGTCAGGTCGATGCCGTGGTTCACCTGCGTGGCGACGTTCACGTAGCTGTTCTGGACCGACACGATGTAGAACTTCGACGGATCACGCGTGAACAGCGAGCAGAACGGGTTCGTCGGGAAGTCCGCCGAATTGTAGCACTGCTTCAGGATGTTCGACGCGCCGAACTGGCGGACTTCGTTGTCGATGTTGATCGTGAAGTAATCGACCGCCACGTTCAGGTCCGCGAACTTCGGCGACCAGACGAAGCCGAAGGTGTTGGTCGCGGCCGTCTCGGCCTTCAGGTTGCCCTGGCCGCCGGTCGAGTAGACCGTGGCGCTGGAGCCGCCCAGGGCGTTGTACGAGTTCGGGATGCCTTGCGCGGCGCAGTTGGTGCGGATCGTCTGCGAGGCCGTGGTCGAGTTGGCCAGGTCGTAGCAGGGGTCGATCGCGCTCTGGCTCGAGTAGCCGATCTGGTTGCCCAGATACAGTTCGTACAGCGACGGGGCGCGGAACGAGGTGCCGTGCGTGAAGCGCAGCGTCACCGACGGCAGCACCTGCCAGTTGGCGCCGACCTTCCACGTGGCGTCAGAGCCGTACGAGGCATAGTCCGAATAGCGGCCCGACAGGCTGACGTCGAAACGCTCCATCAGGAACTGGTCGCGGACCAGCGGCAGGTTCAGCTCGCCGAAGACTTCCTTCGAGCTGTCGTCGCCCTTGGTCTGGCCGGCCGAGCTGTAGAGCGCCATGTTGCGGTTGGCGGCCTGGTAGCCCGGCTTGTCGTTGATGCGCTCCTTGCGGACCTGGAAGCCGAACGCGCCGCCGACGGGGCCGGTCGGCAGGCTGAACAGGTCGCCCGAGATCGAGCCTTCGACATAGGCGTGCGAGTACTCGGTCGTGCCCGTCTCGTTGAAGAACAGGAAGTCGCGCTCGGCCTGGGTGAACTGACCCTGCAGGATGCGGTTCGAGGTCCACGGGATACCGTTCGGCAGGGCCGAGCAGTTGAAGTTCGAGAAGTTGCCGCCGGCCGGGTTGTTGGTGCAGGCGACGTTCGGGCTGTTCAGGGCGACGAGGCGGTCCAGATAGACGCGCGGACCGAAGTCATAGGTCGCGTCCGACTTGGAGTACTGGCCGAACAGGTCCCAGTCCCAGCCGCCGTTCCAGTCGATCGAGCCGCGCAGGCCCGCGACGGCGCGGTAGTACTTCACGTCCTGGTGGCCGTTCGACTCGTAGGCCGTGACGGTCACGGCGTTCTCGCCGAGCGTGTTGTTCGGGTTCGAACCCGGCAGGTAGTTCGCCGCGCCGTTCAGCGTGTTGCGCTGGGCGAACGACTGGAACAGCTGGGCCGCGCCGATCTGGGCCGACTTGCGCTCGCTGAACATCAGCTCGGTATAGGCTTCGACGTTCGGCGTGATCTGGTAGCCGCCGTTGAAGGTCACGGTCGAGCGGATTTCCGGCGAGACCGTGCTGGAGCGATCGTACAGCGGACTGGTCGTCGGCGCGTAGCTGTAGGTGCCCGGATAGCCGATGCGGTTGAAGCGGGCGAAGCCGTTGATCGTCGAGTTGTTGCCCTGGGCGACCGTCGGATAGGTCGCGCCCGGGGTGACCGGGACCAGGTTGACCGAGCCGTTGACCAGCTGGACGTAGCCGTTGGTCAGGTTGTTGCACTTGAACTGGCCAGTGACCGAGTCGAGGTAGTCCTTGCGGGCGCCGGTCTTCGGGTCGAACAGGTAGTCGGCGGCGCAGGCGGTGTCCGCGCGGTCCGAACGACGCAGGATTTCCTGGCGGAAGTACTCGCCCGAGACGTTGAAGTAGCCCTTGTCGAAGGTCTTACCCCAGGCGGCGGTGGCGCGGTACGACTTGCCGCCGTGGTCCAGCGGGTTGCTGCCGTACAGCTTCACCTCGCCGCCATCCATCTTGGTGCGGGTGATGATGTTGACGACGCCGGCGACGGCGTCCGAACCGTAGACCGACGAGGCGCCGTCCTTCAGGATTTCGACGCGCTCGACGATCGATTCCGGAACGGTGCCCAGGTCGAACGGGCCGACCTGGCCGCGCACGCCGGCCGGACCGGCGCGACGGCCGTTCAGCAGCACCAGGGTGCGGTTGGCGCCGAGGCCGCGCAGCGAGATCGTGCTGACGCCCGGACCGCCGGTGACGTTGTAGCCGGTGTACTGGTTGTTGATCTGGGCCGAGCCGGCCGCCAGGGTCGAGTTCTGCAGGACGGCCGACAGCGTGGCCGAGCCTTCCATTTCGGCGCGCTCGGCCGTCAGCACCTGGATCGGGGCCGAGGCGGTGAATTCCGAACGACGGATGCGCGAGCCGGTGACGGTGATCGCTTCGACTTCCTGCGTCTCCTGAGCGGCGGGCGCGTCGGCAGCCGGAGCCGGGGTCGTCTGGGCGTGAGCCATGGCGGCCAGGGACAGGACGCCGGTGATCACGGTCGTGCCGAGCAGCAGATTCTTATTCAACTTCAACAGGTAATCCCCCAAGGGCGGTACTAAAGGTTTCCCAACCGACCCTCGGCGCGAACGCCCCCTGATCGGCGGGGCGCGCCCTGTAACAGCTTCGTCGCAAACGCCAACATTACCGAAAGTAAATCTGCCCGCTATTAGGCATAACGTGGCTATATGAACACGCTTTTGCCCCGATTTGGGGAATTTAGTTCATGTAACGCCGATAGGTTGGCAATATTTTCCAATTTTCGAATGGACGGAATTCATCCAACCGAAGTCCGTATCCGCGAAAATTCTTGCGCGGACGACGAATTACCCAGGACATTCATTGCACAAAAATTGATCAGACGATCAATCCAGGTCGCGCGGACCGAATGAATGGGGCAGCAACGTCCAGAAAAGCGTCCTCTGGGTCGCTTCTCCACCTTGAATTGAGACGATCTCGCACGTTTCGCCCGCGAACTCGGCGATGCGCTGGCGGCAGGCGCCGCACGGCTGGACCACCGCATCGGATCCGGCGGCGATCAGCACCTTGTCGATCACCCGCGAACCGCCGGCGGTGATCATCGCCCCGATCGCCGTCTGCTCGGCGCAGGTCCCCGACGGATAGGCGGCGTTCTCGACATTGACCCCGTAGTGGACGCGGCCCTCGTCATCGATCACCGCCGCGGCCACCGTGAAGTTGGAATAGCGGGCATAGGCGCGCGACAGCAGGTCCGGCAGCGTGCGGGCGGCTTCGGTTTCAACGGTTTTGGGGTCGGCGCTCATGCGGTTTCTTGCCTTCCGGCAGGATCGCGCCGGGGAGAGAGGCAATCAGCCGCAGCAGCGCCGCGCAAGCAAAAAAGTAAGCGCCGACTTACTCTTCGCCAGGCGCCTTGGCGATGATCGACAGGGCGTGGACGGGGCCCGCAAGCTCCTCGGCCAGGACCTGCATCACCATGCGCTGGCGCATCACCCGCGCCTTGCCGGCAAAGGCCTCGGCTTCGATTCGCAGATTGAAGTGGCTTTCGCCCGAACCGGTGTGCCCAGCGTGGCCGTGGTGGCGGTCACTATCGTCCACGAGGTCGAGCTTGGAAGGCGAAAAAGCCTCGGTCAGCTTGCGGCGAATGGTGTCCGTAACGGCGCCCATGATGCGACTCTTGCTTGTCAATCCTTGAACGGAAATAGCGTGGGCTTACTCTAGACGCCATGAGCCGCGAGTTCGAATACCGCCCCAAGTTCACCGACATCCGCGTCCGCCCTCCCAAGAAGGGCGAGGACGACGTGGTCAACGACGTGCTGGGCCTCAAGCCCGGCGAAAAGCGCTGCGATCATCCCGACTGCCGACTGGCGGGATCGACCAAGGCGCCGAAGTCGCGCGACCTGCCGAACCAGCACTACTGGTTCTGTCAGGCGCACGCGGCCGAGTACAACAAGAACTGGAACTTCTACGCCGGCATGAGCGAGGGCCAGATCCGCGCCGCCCAGGAGGCCGAACGCCAGACCGGCGGCCGGCCGACCTGGAGCTTCAAGGCCGACGCCAATTCGCGGGAAGCCGCGGCCGCGGCCGCGCGCGACGCCCGGGCGTTCGCCGACCCGTTCGGCATCTTCCGCGCCCAGCAGCGCAAGGCCGAATCGGCGCGCGACGCCGCCGAGCGCAGCCTGGGCAAGCTGGAGCGCCAGGCCCTGGCCGACCTCGACCTGGAAGCCGGCGCCGACAGCGCGGCGATCAAGGCCAAGTACAAGGAACTGCTCAAGCGCTGCCACCCCGACGTCAACGGCGGCGACCGCAGCGCCGAGCACAAGCTCCAGCGCGTGATCAAGGCGTACAAGACCCTGCAGAAGTCAGGGATGGTGAAGGCCTAGGCCTTCACCGAGGGCGGCAGCGGGATCGTCAGCTCGGTCCTCGCGCCGCCGGCCGTGCGCTCGAACACCAGGCTTCCGCCGATCGGCTCCAGCCGTCCGCGCAGATTGCGCAGCCCCTGCCCGCCGCCCACCTGGGCCGGAGCAGCCTCGCCGCCGACGCCGTCGTCGCGCAGCACCACCCGCAGGCGATCGCCCTCCTCGTCGACTTCGACCGACAGCCGGCTGGCCCGCGCGTGCTTGAGGGTGTTGGTCACCGTCTCGCGCACCGTCGAGATCAGGACCTTGTAGACGCCATAGTCCAGCGCCCTCGGCGCCGCCTCGCCCAGGCTGATCGGCCAGTCCAGCTCAAGGCCGGCATAGGCCAGGCGCTCTTCCGTCTCGTGCCGCAGGTCGGCGATCACCTGCTCAAGAGCGATGGCGTCGCCCGACAGGCCGCTGAGGATGACCCGGATGTCGGCCATCGCCTCGCGGACGTCGCGCCGTGCGGCCGGCAGGTCCTCGCGGTGCAGGCTGGTCAGCAGCCGGGCCCCGACATCGTCGTGCAGATCGCGGGCGATCCGCACCCGCTCCTCGGTCACCCCGCGCCGATAACTCTCGCGCGCCGACTCGGCCTGGCGCATCAGCCCGACCAGCTGGGTCGCCAGCCGCACGTCGGGCTTGCGGAACATGCCCTGGCCCTGGCCGCGATAGCGCAGCAGCGTCGCCGGCCCGTCCGCTGTCGCCGGCACCACCAGCTCCAGGCCGTGCTGGCGCAGCTGCGGCGCGGTGACGGCCTCGTCCAAGTCCGCGATCTCCAGCGGCGTGAACAGCCGCCGCAGCAGGTCCAGCCAGCCGGCGCGGCGGGCGGCGGGGTCGGGCTTGAACGCCACCCCGGCCGCCATCTCGAACAGGGCGTCGTTGCTGACCGCCCGATGCTGGGTCATCCGCCGCCACAGGCGACTGCGCAGCGGCAGATAGGCGGCGGCGACGGCCAGGATCGACAGACTGAACGCCGCGCCGGTCTGCACGTGCAGGGCCATGACCAGGGCCCCGTCGACCGCCAGCAAGCCCAGCGCCGCCAGTACGGCCAGGATCAGCCGGTAGGCCCAGAGATCCAGGTCCAGCAGCCGATAGCGTCCGACCGCCACGGCCATGCCGGCGAAGATCACGATCAGCGGCCCGAACGCCGTGCCGTCGCTGGCGATCGACGGCGACTTCAGCAGCTTGGGCGCGGCCATCATCACCACCAGCAGGCCCGCGCCGACCAGGGTGATCAGGCCGATCCACCGCAGGGCGCCGCGATCCAGCGGGCTGAGCGCCGCATTGCGCCACTGCCGCCACAGCAGCCAGGCGAACACCGGCAGTTGGGCCAGCAGGCCGGCATAGTAGGTTTCCAGCGACAGCCAGCCCAGCCCGCCGCCCACCGCCCAGGCCACGGCGGCCAAAGCCAGGACGCCCAGCCAGGCGGGCCGGACGATCCGCTGTGGGAAGACGGCGAACTGCGCCAGGGTGGCGGCGCCGTAGAGGCTGCTGCCGATCAGGTTGGCGGTGTTCAGCGCCCACAGCAGGCGGCCGTCGGCGCTGACCGCCCGGGCGTCGAACAGCGCGCCCGAGAACGCCGCGATCAGCAGGCCCAGGGCCGCCAGGGCGAACATCCGCGCGCCCCAGTCGGCGGGCCGCAGCACCCAGATCCAGGCCCCGATGATCCAGACGACCAGGCCGCCGCCCAGCAGCATCCAGACATCGGGCGAGAGGCCCGCCAGGGTCTGGCGCATGGGCCGCAGGGTATGACTGCCCTCCGGCCACGACAGCCGGACCTCGCCGCCAGCCAGCATCCGCGCCAGGCGCGTGCGGTCGGCGTACCAGGCGGCGACGTCGGTCGTGGCGCTGTCGGGCGCGTAGTCCTGGACCAGCGCCTCGGCGACGTCGCTGACCACGTCCCCGGACCCGGCGAAGGTGACCCGGGTCTGGCCCGGCAGCGACGCCAGCACGCGGCCATCGCTCGCCTGGACCCGGATCGCCGCGCCGTCCGGCAGGAAGCGCACCGCCGCCCCCGGCATCTGCAGGGCCATCCAGACCACGGCGACCGCCAGCAGGATGCCGACATAGGCCGCCAGCAGGATCTGGAACACCGGCGGCGCGGGCCACCTGGCCATCAGGCCGGCCAGCCGGGCCTTCCAGGCGGGAGCGCGATCGGGGCTGATGCTGACCAAGGGACGCTCGCGACGACGGATGCTCCCGTCTTAAGCCCTGGCCGGCCTGGCCGGAAGCGTCGTCCTTGCGGAGCAGACCCCGCATGAGCCATGCTCCCGCCGCCTTTGGGCGAGGGACAGGACTTCATGAGTGTGAGTGATCCAGACTGGCGCGCCCCGGTCGATGACCCGACGCCGGTGAGCCCGGTGCCGTTCGGCAAGCCCTGGAGCATCTGGGCCTGGGGCGGACTGATCTCGACCGCGGGCCTGGCCCTGGCCGTCGCGCCGCGCCCCGTGCTGGACCTGCTGCACGCCCATGTCGAACCCGCGTCCCTGCCCTGGGTGCGATTCGCCGGCCTGGTCCTGCTGGCCTACGGCATGGGCTACCACGTGGCCGGCTGGACCGGTCAGCGCACCTATATGCGGGCCTCGGTGGTGCTGCGGGTGTTCTCGCTGGTGGTGATCGGCGCCTTCGTCCTGCTGGACTGGCTGCCCAAGGCCTGGCTGGCCGTGGGTCTGTTCGACATGGTCGGCGCGGTGTGGACGACGCTGGAGCTGCGCTGGCGGCCGAAGCCGAAGAACCCCTAGGTGAGCGATACAGCCGAACTTCCGTCGGGCTTCACCTCGATCGACGCCGCCATCGGCTGGCGGGGCGGCCGCAAGGACAGCGGCGATCTCTTCCAGTTCAGCTACGGCTTGGCGACCGGCTGGACCTTGGTCGCCGAATACGATGGGGATATCGGATCGGCTTGGGTCGTCGTGGAAGATCCCGTCAGCTACCGGGTCTGCGACGAGGGCGAACTTCTCGACTACTGGACACGCCGGCAGGCGGAAGACGCCCCCGTCTCCTTCGCCTACGAGATCGCGCGCAGCGCCTATCTGGACGAGCTCAATCGCGGCGTGACGGCGCTGGCTACCGGTCCTCTTCGCCACTTTCTCCTCGGCGGCCAGAACCAGTGCCTGGAGGTCATCGCCCGCGAGACGCCGCGCCTAGTCTACGAGCGCCCGGTTTTCCCGGCGGACTGATCCAGCCGCCGCCGCTGCACGAAGAACGCCGCCAGCCAGCAGGCCATGGCCCAGGCCGCGCCCATGCACCAGCCGGCCAGCACGTCGCTGGCCCAGTGGACGCCCAGATAGACGCGGCTGGCGCCCACCAGCAGGCTGACCAGTACGGCGGCGGCGACCGCCAGCACCTTTACCCGCCGCTTCTGCGCGAAGCGCGCGGCCAGGACGCCCAGGGTCAGGAACACCACGGCCGACAGCATGGCATGACCCGACGGGAAGCTGGCGTTGACCGCCTCGACGGCGCGGTAGACGAGGTCTGGCCGCTCGCGCTCGAACACCGCCTTCAGGCCCTGGCTGATCAGCAGGCCCCCGCCCGCCCCGGCCACCAGCAGCAGCCCTTCCGTCCAGCGGCGCAGGGACGCGAGGAAGGCGAAGGCCAGCAGGATCACCAACCCCAGCACCGTCACCGAGCCCAGGGCCGTGATGTCGGTGGCGGCGATGTGCAGCCACTTGGGCCCGATCAGCGCGTGCGGATCGCCGTCTACGCGCAGGGCCCGAAGGACCGAAAGATCGACCGCCCGGGTCTCGCCCTCGGCCACTTCCTCGGCGATCGACAGGAAGCCCCAGCCGCCCAGCGTGACGACCAGCAGGGCGCAGGTCGCGCCAAGCTCGCGCCGCGCGGTCGCCAGCAACCCTGGAAAGTCGATACGGATCAAGCGGATAGTCATCTAGTCGACACTTCTCGCAACAACATTTCTCATAAGAAACATGAACTTAAGCTGAGCGGGGCCGTTCATGCTGGCTCTAGGTCGAGCATCCTAGGGTGCTCTCACCTTCAAAGGAGATCCGATATGAAACGCCTCATCACCGCTTCCCTCGCCGTCCTGATGCTGGCCGGTGGCGCGAGCGCCGCTTCCGCCCAGGCCTATGGCCGCGACCACAACAACAACGGCCGCTACGACGCTCGCGATCGCGCCTACGAAAACGGCCGCCGCGACCAGGCCCGCGCCGAGGACCGTCAGGACCGCCGCGACGCCCGTCGCTGGGCCAAGGGTCAACGCCTCGACAGCCGTTATCGCGGCAACACCTACTATGTCAGCGATTATCGCGCCCGTGGCCTGCGTCACCCGCCGCGCGGCTATCGCTGGCAGCGCGTGAACGACCAGTACGTCCTGGCCGCCGTCGCGACCGGCCTGATCGCCTCGGTGATCATCGCCAACCACTAAAAAAGTGGGCTCGGAGGGGGCGTCGCAACGCGGCGCCCTCTTCCCCTACCCAGGGTCAAGCGTTTAATCGGGTAATCATGCCCGAGTTCGCCGACACCAGCTCCGCCAACGATCCCCTGATCACCCTGGTCCCCGACAAGTGGGTGACGCTCCGCGACGCGTTCGGCGTGGACAGCGACATGAAGGTCCCGGCCTTCTCGCACCGCGACCCGCACGTCCCCGAGATCGACACCGCCTACAAGTTCGATCCGCAGACGACCAAGGCCATCTGCGCCGGCTTCGCCAAGGATCGCCGCGTGATGGTCCAGGGCTATCACGGCACCGGCAAGTCCACGCACATCGAGCAGATCGCCGCGCGCCTGAACTGGCCGCTGGTCCGCGTGAACCTCGACAGCCACGTTTCCCGTATCGACCTGGTCGGCAAGGACGCCATCGTCCTGAAGGAAGGCAAGCAGGTCACCGAATTCCGCGAAGGCATCCTGCCCTGGGCCCTGCAGCGCCCGATCGCCCTGGTGTTCGACGAATATGACGCCGGCCGTCCGGACGTGATGTTCGTGATCCAGCGCGTGCTGGAAGCCGGCGGCAAGCTGACCCTGCTGGACCAGAACCGCGTCATCCGCGCCAACCCGTATTTCCGGCTGTTTTCGACGACCAACACCATCGGTCTGGGCGACACCACCGGCCTCTATCACGGCACCCAGCAGATCAACCAAGGCCAGATGGACCGCTGGTCGATCGTCACGACGCTCAACTACCTGGAGCACGACGTCGAGGCCGCCATCGTGCTGGCCAAGAACCCGTCGTACGACACGGCCGAGGGCAAGCGCACCCTGGCCGCCATGGTCCGCGTCGCCGACATGACCCGCAACGCCTTCATGAACGGCGACATCTCGACCGTCATGAGCCCGCGTACGGTGATCACCTGGGCCCAGAACGCCGAGATCTTCGATCACGACGTGGCCCTGGCCTTCCGCCTGACCTTCCTGAACAAGTGCGACGAGCTGGAGCGCCCCACGGTGGCCGAGTTCTTCCAGCGCGCGTTCGGCACGGACCTCCCGGAAAGCGCGGCGCGGGTGAAGGTGGCCTGACGTGAAGCTCCGGCTCGCGGCGCTGCTCCTGCTCGCCGCGACCGGAAGCCTCGCTGAGAGGGCAAGGGCGAGGTGATCGACCTCTACAATTTTGCGCCGGCCCCCAGCCTCGGCGGCTGCCGGGTGGGCGCGCCCTATATCCTCGATGACTGGACGAGCCAGCGCCTACATCCCATCGACGGCCAGACGATCACGTTCGAGGATCGCTGGATGCAGCTGCGCATCACCGGCGACAAGCGCCTGTCCCTGGACGCCCTGCGCGCCCTGACCGCGCCGGCGCGCTAAGCCGCGCGCGGGACGATCTTGTCCAGCTCCGCGCCCATCTTCCGGCGCTGCTCCATCAGGTCGGAGTCGATCTGAATAGATTGCATATTGCTCAATATACGCCGCTTGGCGTTGGCAGCATGATCCGACAAGACGCCCCGTCCGGAACCCCTTCCCCTGACACCCCGTTCGACCTGCGACGCTTATCTGGAGACGCCCCCATGACCGATATCACCTACATCATCGTCGAGCACGACGGCGGCTGGGCCTACAAGGTGGGCGACACGTTCTCCGAGACCTTCCCGAACCACGACGCGGCGCTCAGGGCGGCCAAGCGGGCGGCGGGCGAGCAGCAGGTGTCGGGCGAGACCGAAAGCATTTCCTACGAGGACAAGAACGCGGTCTGGCATCGCGAGGTCTCGGACGGCGGTGATCGGCCGACGACCCACGTCGAGGACAAGTAACGGGAGGACAAGTAACGGTCCCGTTCCGAAATCGGCCCGGTTCTTGCGGTATGGTGCTTCCTGAAGCCCATTTTGAGACAAGGGTCGCCACCGATGTTCGCCAAGAAGCAAGAGACCGCGCCGCTGGCCCTGGCGCCGCTGGACCCCCAGCCGCGCGCCGGGCAGCCGGTCTCGGTCACGCCCGTGGCCCCGCCGCCGCGTCCGAAGCCGGCCTCGATGTTCACGCAAGGCATGACGATCCGCGGCGACGTGGTCGGCGATGTCGAAGTGCATCTCGACTGCGTGGTGCTGGGCGACGTGAAGGTCGGCAAGCTGATCGTCGGCCCCAACGCCCGCGTCGAAGGCACGATCGTCGCCCAGGCCGTCGAGATCCACGGCCTGGTGATCGGCTCGGTGACCGCCCAGGCCGTGCGCCTGTACGGCACCGCCCGCATCGACGGCGACATCACCCATGAGCAGCTGGCCATGGAAACCGGCGCCCAGTTCGAGGGTCGCAGCCTGAAGTTCCGCCGGCCGGCTCCGCCGCAACCGCAAGCCCAGCAGCCGCAGCAGGCTCAGGCCTATGCGCCGCAGCCGGCTCCTGCGCCCGCCTCGGCTCCTGCCCCTGCCCCCGCCGCCCCACCGTCGGCTTCGCAGACGCCGTACAGCCACGTCGCACACTGAGCTTTCTGACGCGTTTTAAGGCGCCGCGAGCATTCTTTCTGCGCGCGACTGCCGCCGAAACCGGCGTCCACTTTCGGCTGTCGCGCTCGCCTGTGGCGCGGCGGCCACGCGGTCGCGCTTTCGCGGAAAACCTCGGAACGCTGACGCTAAGCCGGGCTTTGAACAGATGTAGGCCGGCGTGAACCGGCCTGGATCGAGGAGCTCAAATCCATGGCCGGCAAGCCGTTGAAGATCGTGCCCCCCGTTTCGGGTGTAGCGGAAATCTACGACCTGGGACGTGGTCCCGAGACCACCGCCCAGCGCGTCAAACGCCTGCAGGAAGAAGCCCGCATGCTGGCCCGCGAGGAGATCGAGCGTCTCGATCGCGACCTGCGCCGCCTGGCCGAGCAAGCCAAGGCCATCGCCGACGGCGGCGAGGCCTATCCAGCCGGCATCCGCGACCTGGCGAGCCGCATCGGCGTCGATACGGCCCAGCGCGCCGAAATCCTCAGCGCGCTGCTGAGCCGCTCGCACTAATTCGAACAACAACGCCCTAACGGAACCTCCCCGCCCATTTGGGGGCGTGGCGAGGAGGTTCCGAGGCTCGCCCGCCCTGGTGTGGGGGACGGTCGGCGGACGCGCGGCGGGGCCGGCCTGAACATCCCCGCTGTCCCAGCGCGATACACCGCGCCAAATCGGACCCGGAACAGAGCCTGCCGGTTCCTCCGAGCTACGGTCGCGCTCGCGGGACGGATGCGCCGACCTTCCCGAAAAATTCAGGCCGCCGCATTGGCCATCTTGCGCAGGCGACGCGCCAGGTCCTCGGGCCGGTCGGCGATCTGGTCGAACAGCGCCTGGACCTCGGCCTCGCCGAACCCCGCCGCCCGCAAGGTGCGCCAGGCCCCGGCCAGCACGGCCTCGGCGATGTCCAACCGGTCGTCGGTGATACGCAAGCCAGCGCCGAACGGGCTCTGGAAGACGGCAGTCTGATCGGCGAAGGCCATGACGGGCTCCTGGCGGCGCAGTAATGTTCCTTTTTTGTTCTTATTATTCGCCGGAGTCGAGTCCTCTCGAACTCAAAACGAAAAAGCCCCGGGACCTTGGGTCCCAGGGCTGGCGGCGTGTCGGGGCGGACAGCGCCTATCGGATCGCCGGCTCACAACGGCGATCCAATCTCGTGAAGGCTTAGCGGCAGACGGTCCGCTCGTAGTACGAACCGTTCCAGCGGTCGTACTCGCGAGTCGTCCAGCAATCGCGGCCATGGTGGCCGTAGTACGGACGCGGCTCGTAGTAGCCGTAGCCGCCGTAGTAGCGCGGCGGAGGCGGCGGCGGGGCGTAGTAGCCCTGGTCGTAGTAGCCGCGACCGCGGCGGTCGTTATTCGAGATCGCCGAGCCGACCGCCAGGCCGACGATGCCGGCGGCGACGGCCACGGCGGCGGTGTCGTTGCCGCGATGGCCGCGATAGTGGCGGTAGCGCGAGTCCGCCGAGGCCGTGGTCGCGGCGGCGACCATCGAGAGCGCGGCGAGGCCGGCGGCGATCCGACCGGCCGTGGTGATCATCTTGTTGGCCATCGTGGCCTCCTCTGGATCCTTCGCTCCTGGGCGGCGCGGCGCGTCGTCTAAGCGTTAGGTGAACGATCGGACTTCGCGCCTGAACGGCGCCTGAACGGAATCCTTCAACGGCTCTCGAAACCGGTTTGTTCATCTTTTTCAGGGAGGGTGGCGTCGAAACAGCCTTCTTGCGACCTCCACGGAGACCGCCGCCATGACGACCGACACCGTGTCTTACGCCCAGGGCCAGGCCCTGCAGGTCCTCTCGTTCGAGGTCGGGGCCCAGACCTATTGCGTCCCCGTCAGCGCGGTGCGCGAGATCCGCGGCGTCACCCCGCCGACCCCGCTGCCCGAGGCTCCGCCCTATGTGCGCGGCGTCATCAATCTGCGCGGCCAGGTCATGCCGGTCATCGACCTGTCGTGGCGCCTGGGCAAGGGCGCGGCGCAGGACGGCGCCCGCCAGGTCATCATCGTGGTCGAGAACCATGACGACGTCGCCGGCCTGCTGGTCGACGCCGTCTGCGACAGCTTCACCGTCGAGGCCGAGCACATCAACGCGCCCCCGGCCCTGGGCGACGGCGAGGACTCGCCGCTGGTCTCGGCCGTGATCACCAGCGGCGAAGGCGACATGACGGTCCTGCTGGCCGTCAGCCGCATCCTGCCGGAACGCCAGGTCGCGCTCGCGGCCTAAGGCGAACTAGCCGCCCAGGAAGTCGTAGTACTCGACGGCGTCCAGACCGACGCCGGCCAGCTTGACGACGTTCTGCAGGGCGAAGCTCTGGCCGGTGACCTCGCCGGCGAACACGAACACGTCGGACCCGACCTTCACCGCGGTGAAGTTCATCCCCGCCTCGCCGGTCGCCATCCGCTCCTGGGCCAGGCCGAACGCCTCGCCGTAGGTGGCGGCCGTCTTCTCGGCATAGCTCCAGGCGAACGCGCCGGTCTTGAAGACCAGGCGGTCGGTGATCTCGAAGCCGTTGATCACATCGACGCCAGCGCCGGTGTCGTCGACAGGCATCGAGTCGCCGATGGCGAACTTGAAGGTGTCGCGCCCCTCGCCGCCGGTCATGATGTCCAGGCCCTTGCCGCCGACCAGGGTGTCGCCGCCGCCGCGGCCGTCCAGCACGTCGTTACCGTCACCGCCCGTCAGCAGGTTCTTGCCGGCGTCGCCCGACAGCTTGTCGTCCCAGCGCGAGCCCGTCAGGTTCTCGATCGAGATCAGCTTGTCGGTGACGTAGACGTTGGCGCTCTGCGCGTCGGTGATCGCCAGGTCCAGCTTCACGCCGCTGTCGGCGTCGGCATAGTCGGCGGTGTCCGAGCCCTCGCCGCCGTCCAGGATGTTGACGCCCCGGCCGCCAGCCAGGACGTCGTCGCCGCCCATGCCCTTGAGCGTGTCGTTGCCGCCAAGACCTTGGAGCAGGTTCTTGCCGTCATTGCCGGTCAGGGTGTCGTCGCCGCTCTGGCTGCCGATCACGCCTTCGATCGAGATCAGGTGGTCGATGCCCGGGCCGGCATAAAGAGCGCTATTGTCCTGCACCTCCTGGCGCAGGTCGATCTTCACCCCGGCGCTGAACGCATAGCTGGCCATGTCGAAGCCGTCGCCGCCGTCGATGATGTCGTCGCCCATGCCGCCCTGGATGACGTTGTCGGCGGCGTTGCCGATGATGTGGTCGGCGTTGTTCGAGCCCAGGACATTCTCGACGTTGCGGATATCCACGTAGAACCGGTCGGTGATGACGGTCTGCATGCCGGCGATCCGCAGGTCGACCGTGGGCCTCTGCAGGCTGTTGCTGACCAGGGTCGACAGGTCCAGCTCGTCATTGCCCGCGCCGCCGTCGATGATGTGGTGGCCGGTCGCGTCCAGGAACTGGAAGACGTCGTCGCCATCGCCGCCGTCGGCCGTCGCGGCCGTCAGGACCTCGCTGCCGCCGACCGAGAGCTGCATGCGGTCGTTGCCCGCGCCGCCGAACATGTCGTCGCCGCCGACCGAGGCGCTCAGGAAATCGTTGCCGTCGCCGCCGTCCAGGATGCCGCCGCCGTAGCCGTAGAGGATGTCGTTGCCGCCCGCGCCGTACAGATGGCTGCCCTCGGCGCCGGACAGGATGTCGTTGAAGTTGGTGCCGCGCACGCCTTCGATCGAGATGAAGGTGTCCGTGCCGTGCCCCGGATTGCTGGCCCCGCCCGTGCTGAGGTTGACGTAGACGCCGAAGTCCTCGCCGCCGGTCTCGTAGCTGACGATGTCGAAGCCCGCGCCGCCGTCCAGCACGTCGTCGCCCAAGCCGCCGGCCAGGACATTGTCGTGGGCGTCCCCCGTCAGGCGGTCGTTGCCCGCCCCGCCCTGGAGGTTCTCGATCCCCTGCGCATCCACCTTCAGGCCCGGAGCCACTTCCTGCGGGCCGGTCTTGGAGAGATCGTAGGTCACGCCGACCGTGCCGGTGAAGCGCAGGGTGTCCGAACCCTCGCCGCCGTCCACGATGGTCGTCCCCTTGGTCCCGGCGATCGTCAGGATGTCGGCGCCGGCGCCGCCCAGCAGCATGTCGCCGTCACCATCGACGCTGGAGCTCAGGACGTCATTGCCGTCGCCGCCCTCCAGCGTGTCGTGGCCGCCGACGGCCTGCAGGATGTCGTCGCCACCGTTGCCCGCCAGGTAGTTCTCGGACGCGTTGCCGATGAAGTGGTCGTCGCCCGACGAGCCCCACAGAGCCTCGATCGAGATCAGGCGATCCTTGCCGTGGGCGGTGCTGAGGAACTGGTTCTGGATCGGGATGCGCAGGTCGACATAGACGCCGCCCTCGATGCCGTCCTCGTAGCTGACGACATCGAAGCCGTCGCCGCCGTCGATGAAGTCGTCGCCCGCCCCGCCTTCCAGGTGGTCGTCGCCGGCCCCGCCATAAAGGTTGTCCGCGCCCGCGCCGCCGGTCAGGTAGTTGTCCTTGGCGTCCCCCTGCAGGGTGTCGGCGAATTTCGAGCCCAGCAGGTTCTCGATGCCGCTCAGGGTGTCCTTGCCGGCCCCGACCGTGTCCTGGGCCGTGGTCAGCTTCAGGTCGACCTTCACGCCGGCCGTGGCGTCCTCGTAGGAGGCCCAGTCCGACCCCGCGCCGCCCTTGACGATGTCGTCGCCCGCGCCGCCGACCAGGTAGTCGTCGCCGTCGCCGCCATCCAGGGTGTCGGTCCCGGCGCTGCCCCACAGGGTGTCGTTACCCTTGCCGCCGCTGACCGTGTCGTTGCCCTTGCCGCCGACCATCATGTTGTCGTTGGCGTCGCCGGTCAGGGTGTCGTTGAAATCCGAGCCGTAGACATTCTCGATCCCGGTCAGCTTGTCCGTGCCCGAGCCGCCGGTGTTCTGAGCCGTGGTGAGGTTGAGGTCGACCTTCACGCCGGCCGTGGCGTCTTCATAGGCCGCCCAGTCGTTGCCGGCCCCGCCGTCGATGGTGTCGTTGCCGGCGCCGCCCAGGATGTAGTCGTCGCCGTCGCCGCCTTGCAGGATGTCGACGCCATCGTTGCCGGCCAGGACGTCGTCGCCCGCGCCACCCTTCAGAGTGTCGTTTCCGCCGTAGCCATAGATCACGTCGTTGTCGGCGCCGCCGGTCAGTACGTCGGCGCGTTCGGTGCCCTGATAATCCATCGCCCTAAACCCCTCGGAACAAGCTGCAACCTCAGCGTGATCCGACGACTGCAAGAGTTGAGCCTGGAGAAATCAGCCAAAAGGCGAGTGTTGGAGGTCTCCGATGTCCAGGATTGAGCCACGCGTGTCGTTCCGGCACAGCGCGCCACGCCTCGAACATTTGTTCGAATTCCCTCTTCCGCTGGCCTGCGCCCACCCGCTAGTCTCCTCAGAAGTCAAAGGGAGAGACGCATGAAGGCCGCTGTTCTGCGCGAGGTTGGCAAGCCCCTCGAGATCGAGACCGTGGCCATCGGCAAGCCGGGCCCGCGCGAGGTGCTGATCCGCACCAAGGCCGCCGGCGTCTGCCACTCGGACCTGCACTTCATCGAGGGCTCCTACAGCCACCCCCTGCCCGCCGTGCTGGGCCACGAGAGCGCCGGGATCGTCGAGGCGGTCGGCAGCGAGGTGCGCACCGTGAAGGTCGGCGACCACGTCATCACCTGCCTCAACCCCTATTGCGGCCACTGCGAGGTCTGCCTGACCGGGCACATGAACCTGTGCATCAGCCCGGAGACCAAGCGTCCGAAGGACGGCGAGCCGCGCCTCTTCAAGGAAGACCTCGGTGGCGGCCCCAACGGCAAGATGGCCCAGTTCCTGAACCTGTCGTCGTTCGCCGAGATGATGCTGGTCCACGAGCACGCGTGCGTGGCCATCCGCAAGGACATGCCGTTCGACCGCGCCGCCCTGATCGGCTGTTCGGTGATGACGGGCGTGGGCGCGGTGATGCACACCTCCAACGTCCGGCCGGGCGAGACGGTGGCCGTGATCGGCTGCGGCGGCGTCGGCCTGGCCACCATCAACGGCGCGGCCATCGCCGGCGCGGGCCGGATCATCGCCATCGACCGCGTGGCCTCCAAGCTGGAGCTGGCCCGGACCTTCGGGGCCACCGACGTGATCGACGGCTCGCAGGTCGACGACATCGCCAAGGCCGTGGTCGAGCTGACCGGCGGCGGCGTGCAGCACAGCTTCGAGGCCATCGGCCTGAAGGCGACGGCGGAGGCCTCGTTCAAGATGCTGCGCCGAGGCGGCACGGCCAATGTCATCGGCATGATCCCGGTCGGCACCAAGATCGAGCTGCACGGCGTCGACTTCCTCGGGGAACGCCGGATCCAGGGCAGCTACATGGGCTCCAACCGCTTCCCGGTCGACATGCCGCGGCTGGTGGACTTCTACATGAACGGCAAGCTGAACCTGGACGACCTGATCTCGCGCCGGATCAAGCTGGAGGACGTGAACTCGGCGTTCGATGAGCTGAAGCGCGGGGAGTTGGCGCGGTCGGTGATCGTTTTTGACTAGCCCTTACCCACGATCCGTCTCCCCGGCGAAAGCCGGGGCCCAGATCGAACCCACGAGCGTTCGACGAGCTGAACGAGCGTATCTCGGATCATCCCCAGCCGCTCTGGATGAATCTGGGCCCCGACCTTCGCCGGGGAAACGGGGTTAGGGAAAAGGCCACTGGTCTAGACCAACTGTCACATCCCTGACTAAACACCCGTGCTAACTCCGGCCTAGTTCCACCGGAGCCTCCCCATGCCCCAGCTCGACCGTCGCAATCTGCTCGCCGCGATCGGCGCGATGGCCCTGCCGCCGGCCCTGGCCAAGGCGGCGGCCATCGACGCCGATGTCCGCACCGGGACGATCAAGGACGTCGAGCACGTGGTGATCCTGATGCAGGAGAACCGCGCCTTCGACCACTATTTCGGGACCATGGCCGGCGTGCGCGGCTTCGGCGACCGCTTCACCATTCCGGTCAAGGATGACCGCTCGGTCTTCGCCCAGGCCTACAAGGACCAGCGGATCGCGCCGTTCCCGCTGGAGACCACCAAGACCTTCGCCCATATGCGGGTCGAGAGCACGCCGCACAGCTGGACCAACGCCCAGGACGCCTGGGACCAGGGCCGCATGGACCGCTGGCCGGAGTCCAAGGAGCCGTGGTCGATGGGCTATTTCGAGCGGGCCGACATCCCGTTCCAGTTCGCCCTGGCCGAGACCTTCACCCTCTGCGACGCCTATCACTGCTCGACCCAGACCGGCACCAACACCAACCGCCTGTTCCTGTGGACCGGGACCAACAACCCGGCCGGCGACTTGGGCGGCCCGTCGATCTCCAACTCGCACGACGACTTCCCCGAGAAGGGCGGCGCGGCGGACTCCTATCGCTGGACCACCTATCCCGAGCGGCTGCTGAAGGCCGGCGTCTCCTGGCGCATCTACCAGGACATGGCCGACAACTTCACCGACAACCCGCTGGCCGGCTTCAAGGCCTATCGCGAGGCGCACAAGGATGTTCCGGGCTCGGACAAGCGCCTGAAGGACCTGGCCCTGACCACCCAGCATCTGGACAAGCTGCGTGAGGACGTCGTCACCGGTCGCCTGCCGCAGGTGTCGTGGATCATCGCCCCGGCCGCCGACAGTGAGCACCCCGCCCCGTCCAGCCCGGCCCAGGGCGCGGCCTATACCGCGCGCGTCATCGAGGCCCTGACCGCCGACCCGAAGGTCTGGGCGCGGACGGTGCTGATCGTCAATTTCGACGAGAACGACGGCTTCTTCGACCACATGCCGCCGCCGTCGCCGCCGTCGAAGGACGCCGAGGGCAAGCTGATCGGCGGCTCGACCGTGGACCTGGCCGGCATGCACCACACGGTGCGCAACCCGACCGAGGCCAAGGCCGAGCGCGACGACCTGATGAACCGGCCCTATGGCCTGGGCCCGCGCGTGCCGCTCTACGCCATCTCGCCGTGGAGCCGGGGCGGCTATGTCGACAGCGAGGTGTTCGACCACACCTCGGTGATCCGCTTCCTGGAGACGCGGTTCGGGGTGATGGAGCCCAATATCGCGCCCTGGCGGCGGGCGGTCTGCGGCGACCTGACCTCGTGCTTCGACTTCAAGACGCCCAACGACAAACCCTTCCCGGCGCTGCCGTCGGTGGCCGAGAGCGCCGCCCGCGCGTCCAAGCTGCCAGAGATCAAGCCGCCCACGCCGGCGACGATGGTCGCGCCGGTGCAGGCCAAGGGGACGAAGCCCTCGCGCGCCCTGCCCTACGCCCTGGCCGTGGATGGCCGGATCAAGGACGGGGCCATGACTCTGAGCCTCGCCAACAGCGGTTCGGCCGCGGCGGTGCTGCACGTCTATGACCGCCTGCGGCTCGACGCCGTCCCGCGCCGCTACACGGTCGGTCCCAAGGCCTGGCTGGAAGACGCCTGGCCGGCCGGACCGCACGACCTGTGGGTGCTGGGCCCGAACGGCTTCCACCGCCGCTTCGCCGGCCAGGATATCGGCGTCGAGGTCACTGCTCGGGCCAAGGACGACGCCCTGCTGCTGACCCTGACCAACACCCGCCAGGAACCGCGCATCCTGATCGTCGAGGGCGGCAAGACGCCCTGGCGCGTCACTTTGAAGACGACGCAGGCCCAGACCTTCGCCACCGACCATGGCTGGTACGACCTGACCGTCCGCGACGCCGCCGACCCGACCTGGCTACGGCGCCTGGCAGGGCGGATCGAGACCGGCCGGGATTCGATCACCGATCCGCTGATGGGCGGGGTGGCGCGGCTTTCCGCTTAACCCTCCTTGTCATCCCGGAAAGCCCGCAGGGCTTGTCCGGGACCCAGGGGCCGGCGCAGTGCGGTTGCCCCTGGGTCCCGGCTCTCCGCTTCGCTGCGGCCGGGATGACAAGCTGGGTTGGGTATCGTCGATATCGCAAGCTAGGGTGTGCGGGACCTTCAAGGATTCGCCCATGTCCCTCCGCCCCTCTCTCCTCGCGCTCGCCGCCGTCCTGGCCGCCAGCTCCGCCACCGCCGCGCCCAAAGCCGATCCGAACAAGGCCGTCGCCAAGATGGTCGCCTCGCCGGCGTTCAAGGCGGCCGCCGCCAAGCTGGACGCCGACTTCGACCGCACGGTCGCCGACATCGTCACCCTGACCGAGATCCCGGCCCCGCCGTTCAAGGAAGCCGCCCGCGGCAAGGCCTATCTCGAGATGCTGAAGGCCCACGGCCTCACGAACGTCGAGATGGACGCCGAAGGCAATGTCATGGGCGTGCGCCCCGGCACGGTGACCAAGGGCAAGGGCCCGTTCGTGGTGCTGGCCGCCCACCTCGACACCGTCTTCCCCGAAGGCACGGACGTGAAGGTCAAGCGCGAGGGGACCAAGCTGATGGCTCCGGGCATCGGCGACGACACCCGGTCCCTCGCCACCCTGCTGGCCTATATGCGCGCCCTGGACGCGGCCAAGATTTCGACCAAGGCCGACATCCTGTTCGTCGGCAATGTCGGCGAGGAAGGCCCCGGCGACCTGCGCGGCACGCGGTTCCTGTTCAACAAGGGTCCCTACAAGGGCCGGATCAGCGCCTTCTTCTCGATGGACGGTTCGGATCCGTCGCGGATCGTCGACCGCGGCGTCGGCTCCAAGCGCTATCGCGTCACCTTCAAGGGCCCGGGCGGCCACAGCTACGGCGCGTTCGGCCTGGTGAACCCGATGACGGCGATGGGCCAGGCCGTGGTCGATCTCTACGCCGTGCAGGTCCCCAAGGAGCCGAAGGTGACCTATTCGGCCAGCGTCACGGGCGGCGGCACCTCGGTCAATTCCATCCCGAACTCGGTGTTCATGGAGTTCGACATGCGCTCGGAAAGCGCCGCCGAGCTGGCCAAGCTGGACCAGACCTTCATCGGCATTCTCGACAAGGCCGTCGCCGGCGAGAACGCCGCCCGCTCCACCCAGGCCGGCAAGATCAGCTACGACGCCAAGGTGATCGGCGAGCGCCCGGCCGGGACCACGCCGCAGGACGCCGACATCGTGGTGCTGACGGCGGCGGCGGTCACGGCGCTGGGCATGAAGCCCGAGCACCAGGACAGCTCGACGGACTCGAACGTGCCGATGAGCCTGGGGATTCCGGCGGTGACCATCGGCTCGGGCGGCAAGGCCGGCCGCGCGCACGCGCTGGACGAATGGATCGACGTCGAGAAGGCGCCGAGCGTGAAGGGGATGCAGGTGGGCCTGGCGGCGTTGTTGGCGGTGGCGGGGGTGAACTGAGGCCCACACCGCCCTAATTCTTGTCATCCCGGAAAGCCCACAGGGCTTGTCCGGGACCCAGGAGCCGGCGCACTGCGGTGGCCCCTGGGTCCCGGCTCTCCGCTTCGCTGCGGCCGGGATGACAAACTTTGGGTTAGGCGGCTTTGGCTGGCTTACGTGTGACGAGGAAGATCCCCCCGCACACCAACGCCAGCGCCGCGGCGTTCTTCCACGCCAGCACCGGCTCGTGCAGGAACACCGCCGACAGCAGCACGCCGAACACCGGGATCAGGAAGTTGAACACCGCCAGCATTCCGACCGGATTGTGCTTCATGAGCAAGGACCACAGCGCGAAGGCCGCCGCCGACAGCCCGGCCATGTAGGCCAGCAGCGACAGCGACCGCGCGTCGAAGCCGGCGAGATGCCCGCCCGCGACCTCGCCGATGGCCAGCAGGCCCGCGCCGCCGATCGCCAGCTGCCAGCCGGTCATCACCATCGGGTCCATCTTCTGCGAGATGGCCCTGCCCCAGATCGAGGCCGCCGCCAGCACGAAGGCGGCGATGACCACGAAGCCCTCGCCCAGCAGGCTGAACTCGAAGTCGAAGCCCTTTCCGCCCAGGCTCACGGCCAGCACCCCGGCGAAGCCCAGCACGCAGCCGGCGATCTTGCGGGGGGTCAGGCGGTCGTTCTTGAACAGGAAGTGGGCCAGGATCACGCTGAAGAACGCGCCGGTGGCGTTCATGATCGACGACTTCACGCCCGTGGCGTGGGCCAGGCCGACATAGAAGAACACGTACTGCAGGGTGGTCTGGAACAGGCCCAGCCCGACGATCACGCCGACCCGCGCGCGCGGCACGGCGATCGAGCGTCGGCCCAGCACGGCCAGGACCAGCAGGATCAGCCCCGCGCCCAGGAACCGCCAGCCGGCGAACAGCATCTGCGTGGCCATGTCGGTCTTGGCCACGTGCAGCAGCGCAAAACCGACCTTCACCGCCGGGAACGCGCTGCCCCACAGCAGGCAGCACAGCACCGCGATGCCCAGGACAAAGCGGCGGTCGCTGTAGAGAGAGGCGCGGGAGGAAACGGTCAAGACGGGCTCGCGGCTGGCAAGCGCTGCTTCTAGGCCCTGGGCTCCCGGGCTTCAATCTCGGCCAGTGTGCAAATAATCACCGAGCGCCTGTGAATAACGTCGTTCTTCGAAGATCAGTTATACCTGAATTGGGTGGCGTTTCGCCGCAGTTCGCAAGTCTTTCTGGAAATCCCTCGCAGGTTGTTCACACCTCTCTAGCGTCACTGATATCGATGTTTTGCCCCACTGCTTCGGCTTGCCGACATTGCGGACGCTCACAAGGATTTCGGTCACGATGACGCAGACGACCACCCACGCGACCCTCGCCGAAGACATCAGCGCCTTCTTCGACGTCTCGCTGGACCTGCTGATCATCCGCGACATCGAGGGCCGCGTCCTGAAGGCCAGCCGCTCTTGGGAAGCCAAGCTGGGCCACCGTCCCGAGGACATGGAGGGGCTGAAGCTGCTGCGCCTGGTGCATCCCGAGGACATGCCCGGCACCCTGAGCAGCGTGGTCGAGGTGGAGAACCGCAAGGACAACGATCCGGTGGTCGGCTACATCAACCGCTATCGCCACAAGGACGGCCACTACCTGACCTTCGAATGGCGCGCCCAGCGGCTGGGCGACCGCATCTATGGCGTGGCCCGCGACGTCACCGAGCGCGTGGCCGCCGAGCAGGCCCTGGTCGAGGCCAAGGCCGCGGCCGAGGCGGCCAACCGCGCCAAGACCGACTTCCTGGCCAATATCAGCCACGAGATCCGCACCCCGCTGAACGGCGTCATCGGCATCGTCGACGCCCTGACCCGCACGCCGCTGAACCCCGACCAGGCCGAGATGGTCGGGCTGATCCGCGACAGCGGCGCCGCGCTGGAGCGGCTGGTCTCCGACTTCCTCGACATCGCCAAGATCGAGGCCGGCCAGATGCATCTGGAGCAGCGCCCGTTCTGCCTGGACCGGAGCTTGCGCCCCTGCATCGAGATCATGCGCCACCGGGCCGAGGAGAAGGGCCTGGCGTTCCAGGTCATCGGCGAGACGCGGGGCTGCTATCTGGGCGACGGCGCCCGGATCGGCCAGGTCGTCGGCAACCTGCTGTCCAACGCCATCAAGTTCACGCACGCCGGCGGCGTCACTCTGCGCATCGAGGCCGGCGAGACCTTGGTCTTCGCGGTCGAGGACACCGGCATCGGCTTCGACGCCGAGCACGCCGCGGGCCTGTTCGGCCGCTTCCACCAGGCCGACGCCACCATCAGCCGCCGTTTCGGCGGCACGGGCCTGGGCCTGTCCATCTGCCGCTCACTGGTCGAGATGATGGGCGGCGAGATCAGCGCGTCCTCGACGCCCGGCGCCGGCAGCCGCTTCGCCGTCACCCTGGACCTGCCCCGCGCCGAGCCCGAGGCGCTGAACCCCGGCCAGGCCGGCCTGCCCCCGCGCCCCGACGACGCCCCGCTGCGGGTGCTGCTGGTCGAGGACCACCCGACCAACCAGCGCGTCGCCCAGCTGATCCTGGCCACGCAAGGCGCCGAGGTGGTCACGGTCGATGACGGCGTCGACGCCCTCGAGGCCTTCAAGACCGCGGCCTTCGACGTGGTGCTGATGGACATGCAGATGCCCCGCATGGACGGCCTGACCGCCACCCGCCTGATCCGCGAGCTGGAGCTGGAACGCGGCGCGCCCCGCACCCCGATCATCATGCTCAGCGCCAACGCCCTGACCGCCCACCGCGAGCAGACCCTGGCGGCGGGCGCGGACCTGCACGTGTCCAAGCCGATCACGGCGGCGAACCTGCTGGCGGGGATCCAGGCGGCGGTGGGGTAGCCCGGCCGCCTTCAAGCCCTACTGGGTCTTCAGGAACTCGATCACCGCCGCGCGATCCTCGGCGCTGAGACCCGGACCGACGACGCCCTTGGTCCCGGCCGGGGCGTCGCGGAACTCGTGGCCCTGGTTGGAGCCGCCCTTGACGGCGGTGTCCAGCTTGAAGGTCCCGCGCGGGCAGGCCTTGACGTCGAGCCCGACCAGCTTGGGATCGTAGGCGCGGTTGCCCAGGCAGAAGCTCGGCGGACGCTCGCCAGGCGGCCCCAGCAGGGCGTGCAGCGACGGCACCGAGCCGTTGTGCAAATAGGGCGGCGTCGCCCAGACGCCGTTCAGCGGCCGGGCCTTGTAGCCGTGCGGGGTCTGCACGCAGTTGGGGCGGTTGCCCTTGTCGGCGTCGGCCTTGTCGCTCTTGATCGGCGTCTTCTCGTCGATGTGGAACTTGTCGACCACCGACTGCACCGCCGAGGCCAGGGCCTGGCCGAAGCTCATCTCCGTAGCCGGCGGGGTGGGCGTGGTGAAGCAGGTCACGCCTCTCGGGTCGGTCACGCCCGGCTGCAGGCCCAGCGCCAGCGGCGCCTTGATCTTGCGCTCCGACAGGATCATGGCCTGGCCCGGATCGGTGCCCACCAGGCTGAGCGGGATGACCTTCAGCTTCAGATAGCTCTCGCCATGCTCGTTGGGCGTGGTCCACAGGGTCGGGCTGTAGAGCGCCTGGTTCGGATCATCGACCGGCGGCAGGTGACAGCCCTGGCAGCGCAGGGCGTAGACCTTGCGGCCCGTCTCGGCCTTGGCCCTGTCGATCTTGCCCAGCACGTCCTCGGGCCACTTGGGACCCGACAGACCCTTGAAGCCCCGCACCCGGCCGTCGGCCTCGCGCGTCAGCGGATTGGGGCCCTCGATCTGCTGCTCCATCCGCGCCAGGTTGGCCACCGGCACCGACGAGTCCCACAGCTTGTGCGGCTGGTCGTAGGTGGTCATGTTCACCCGCGCCTGCACGCCCATGGCCTCGCCGACATTGCGGATGGCGGGCTGGCCGATCGAGGCGTCGTACTGCGCCCAGTTGAACCACGGCGTGTTCCACAGATAGGGGTACTTCACCGGCGCGTTCGGGGCCGCGTAGTTGACCAGGGGATCGAAGGTCGCCGACTTCGCCGGCAGCAGGTTGGCGTAGAACACCTGGTTGCCGATGCGGTTGAGCGCGTCGAGGCGGTTGAAGCCTTCCGTCACGCCGTCGCGCTTGTCGATGGCCTCGGTCGCCTTGATCGCGGCGAACAGACCTTTGACCCTGGCGCTCAGATCGGCATGCAACTGCTTGCGCTGGGCCTTGGTGGCGTTCGGGCCGAGCACCCGGTCCGCGAAGGAGTCGAACCGCCAGAACAGCTTGTCCGTCAGGAACAGCGATATGCCCAGGGTCGTGGTCAGCTGACTGAGGCTGGTGGCGGCGTTGCCGCCGTCGACGCGCAGCGACACGCCGTTATATTCGATATGGCCGGTGTGGCAGGCCGCGCAGGTCAGGCCGACCTGGTCGGGCAGCATCTTGCCGGTGGTCGGGTCGGGATAGCCCTTGGTGACGGCGAAGCCCACCGGCAGGCCGACGGGATTGAGACCCTTGTTGCTCTCGATCGTGGCGTCGGCCAGTTCGCCGATCCTGGCCTTGTAGCCGTAGGCCTTCTCATTCCCGCCGCCCGACGGCGGGCTGGGGATGAAGCCCAGCTTCTGCATGTAGCCGTCGCTGATGAACAGCTGCTCCTTGCCGGGCAGGATCTTGGGCTCGGCCAGGGCCACGAACCAGGCGTTGGGGATCGGCAGGGTCGAGGTGCCCTGGGTGGCGTGGTGGAACCAGTAGCGCTCGCTCTCGCTCCAGCCCTGGTCCAGCCAGCGGGCCTCGCGCACCGGCTGGGGCGCCGGCAGCGGCGGCTCAAGAAGGGCTAGAATCTTCGGGATGCCGACGACGGCGACCACGAGGACGATCAGCGCCACGCCCCAGAGGATGGCTTTCTTGAGTCCCGACATCGGCGCTGCCCTCCGCGATGTCCTCATAAGAATACAATTTTGAAGACTCATCAATATGAGATACAATTTTTAGGCGTTACCCCGCCTGCCCTCTCACGATGGGTGCGTCTCGAGGCGGCTGTTCAGCAGCACTCAAACCCGCCACTCAAACCCGCCAAGGCCGAGGTCAAAGATGGTCGATGTCGCCGCCGCATCGTTTCTGGACGCTTATGACGCCGCCCAGCCGCCGCAGAAGCTGGCCCTGCTCTATCAGTGGATCGCCACCAAGCCCCTGGCGCTGTTCAAGGAGCTGAGGACCAGGCGGCCGATCCTGGTGACGCCCGGCGGGCCGACCATCCTGGCGATGTTCGCCGACGTCGAAGAGGCACTGACGCGGAACCTGCAGTTCACGGTCCAGCCCTACGCCCCCAAGATGGATCCGGCCGTCGGCCCGTTCATGCTGGCCCGCGACGGGACGGTCTTCAACCAGCGCGACAAGGGGATCATGCGGGCGCTGATCCAGCAGGCCGACCTGCCCGGCGTGCGCCAGAAGGTGGCCAAGATCGGCGCCCGGCTGATCGCCGAGGGCGCCTCGCCCGACGGCCGGCTGGAACTGGTCTCGCAGGTCACCCGCCCCGGCCCGGTCGCCCTGACCGGCCAGTACTTCGGCTTCCCGGGTCCGGACCTGATCGCGATGCTGCGCTGGTCCTACGCCACCCAGAACGACATGTTCCACAACCTGGCCAACGACCCGAGGATCCATCAGGCCAACCTCACCGCCGGGGCCGAGATGCGGGCCTATCTGGACGACTTCCTGCCGCGCCGCGCCGCGCAGGTGAAGGCCGACCCGAAGATCGACGACGTGGTGGCCCGCATGCTGCGCCTGCAGACCCCGCCGCAGATCGGCTTCGACCAGGGCCGCATCCTGTCCAACACCATGGGCCTGCTGGTCGGCGGCATCGAGACGACCTCGGCCGCCATCGTCCAGGCGATCGACCAGCTGCTGGACCGCCCCGACCAGATGGTCGCCGCCAAGCGCGCGGCCCAGGCCGACGACGACGCGACCTTCGACGCCATCTTCTGGGAAGCCCTGCGCTTCAACCCGATGGCCCCGTTCGTGGGGCGACTGCTGGTCGAGCCCTACACGATCGCCGCGGGCACGCCGCGCCAGACCACCCTGGCGGCCGGCACGCTGGTGTTCGCCAGCATCGCCTCGGCCATGCACGACGCCACGGTGGTTCCCGATCCCGACACGTTCAAGCCCGGCCGCCCGGCCTATCATTACCTGCACCTGGGCTTTGGCGAACATCGCTGCCTGGGCGACCAGGTCAGCCTGATGCAGGCGCCCGAACTGGCCAAACAGATCATCAAGGCCGGCTTCACCAAGCGCGCGGCCGGGTCGGCCGGTCACCTGGACTTCAAGGGCGGCCCGTTCCCGGAAAGCCTGATCCTGACGACGTGAGGGCGGCCCCTAGCGCAGCGAGTGCTTGGCCTTTTCCAGGTCGGCCATCGCCAGCTTCGGCGTATCGTCATTGCTGACCGGCTGCCCGCCTTCGGCCAGCATCCGGTCGATGCGGGACTTCTGGGACTTGAACGAGGCCAGTTCCGAGCCGGCCAGGATGGTGCCTTGCGGGACCTTGGCGCCGATCGGGTTGACGCGCTCGCCCTTCAGCCAGACCTCGTAGTGCAGGTGCGGGCCGGTCGCCAGGCCCGTCGCGCCGACATAGGCCACGACCTGGCCCTGGCGCACGTGCGTGCCGGCCTTGATGCCTGGGGCGTAGCGCGAGATGTGGCCATAGCCGGTGTCCCACTGGCCCGAGTGGCGGATGCGCAGCCAGTTGCCGTAGCCGCTCCAGCGGCGGGCCTCCAGCACGACGCCGTCGCCGGCCGCCAGGATCGGGGTGCCGGTGCCGGCTCCGAAATCGACGCCCTTGTGGGCGCGGGTATAGCCCAGCACCGGGTGCTTGCGCTGGCCGAAGGTCGAGGTGATGCGCGCGCCGTCCACCGGGGTGCGCAGCAGGAAGCCTTTGATGTTCTTGCCCAGCTCGTCGAAGAACTGCGGCTTGCCGTCGTCATCCTTGCGGTCGAAGGCGTAGAACTTCTGGCCTTTCACTTCCGCATATTCCAGGTCGCCGGCCTCGATGGTGCGGCCGCTCTCGGTGACCTTGCGATCGAACACCAGGCAGAAGCGGTCGCCCTCGTGGATGTCGCGCGAGAAGTCGATCTTGTGCGAGAACAGCTTGGCCGCCTCGCTGATCACGGCCGGGGTGCCGCCGACATTGGCCACGCTCTCGTAGAACGAGCCGTTCATTTCCCCGCAGGCGACCTTCTTCTCGTCCTTCACCTTCTCTTCCAGCTCGCGCAGGCGCAGGGCGCCGTCGAAGGTGCGCGAAACGGTCAGGGTCGAGTTGGGGCTGGTGCGCATCGAGAGGCCGATCAGGCGGGCCGGGCCGCGCTGGCTGCGACGCTGGGCGACGGCGGCCTCGAAGGCCATGCCGGCCTTGATGTTGACGGTGTCGATAGCGCCCTGGAGCGTGGTGACGACGGCCTGGGCCTCTTCCGGGGCGACGCCGGCGCGCTGCACGGCGCCTTGCAGGGTCTCGCCCGGCCGGACCTTGACGGCGATGTTCTCGGGACGCTCGAAGCCGGGCTGGGCCTCGGCGCTGGCGAAGGCCACGTGCTGCAGGGCGGTCAGGGCGGCGGGATCCAGGGGCGCGCGGACGCTGGTCGGCGCGGCGTCGTCCGCGGTCAGCTTCCAGCCCAGCGCCAGGGCGGCCAGGCCGGCCACGGCGGTGAACACCTTGGGCGCCCAGCGCGTCGCGCCGCGGCGCGGATCAAATTCCTGCATCGTGCCCCCGTCGGTTCGATGCCGCTCAGTCAAAATGACACGGCTGGGTCGCCCCCCAGCAATCGTCGGGCCGGAACATGCGCGAGCCGCGCTCCCGGCGGCAAGGACTATTCGGCGCTTCGGTCGTTTTGTCACGGCATGGTTAACGTCCGTTAGCAGACGAAGCGTAACCATATGATCGATAAAAGAAAACGCCCGCCGTTTCCGGCGGGCGTCTTGGGTACGCTTTACTGTTACGCTTACTAAGAATTCGTCCGGCTTAGGCGGCGTTGACCGCTTCGTTCGGGTCGCGCAGCACGTAGCCACGGCCCCAGACCGTCTCGATGTGGTGCTTGCCGTGGGCCGAGGCCGCCAGCTTCTTGCGCAGCTTGCAGATGAAGACGTCGATGATCTTCAGTTCCGGCTCGTCCATGCCGCCGTACAGGTGGTTCAGGAACATTTCCTTGGTCAGGGTCGTGCCCTTGCGCAGGGAAAGCAGCTCCAGCATCTGGTATTCCTTGCCGGTCAGGTGAACGCGGTTGCTGTTCACTTCGACCGTCTTGGCGTCCAGGTTGACCACGATGTCGCCGGTCTTGATGACCGACTGGGCGTGACCCTTCGAACGACGGACCACCGCGTGGATGCGGGCGATCATCTCGTCCTTGTGGAAGGGCTTGGTCATGTAGTCGTCGGCGCCGCCCGAGAAGGTCTTCACCTTCGTGTCGATTTCCGACGAGCCCGACAGGATCATGATCGGCGTGTTGATCTTCGCGACCCGCAGGGTGCGCAGAACATCGATGCCGCTCATGTCCGGAAGATTGAGGTCGAGCAGGATAAGATCGTAGTCGTAGATCTTGCCCAGATCGACGCCTTCTTCACCCAGATCCGTCGTATAGACGTTGAAGCCTTCAGACTTCAGCATCAGTTCGATGGTCTGCGCCGTCGCGCTGTCATCCTCGATCAACAGTACGCGCATGAGCCCCTCCACGCCAATCCTGGCGTATTCGAACGTCTTAGGCGGAAGTCCGCCGCTAAACCCTTCGGCCACTTTGCCCGAGAGTTAATTTAAGACTGGTTAATGGTGAATGTTTCCGTTGGCCGAATGGTTAATATGATTTGCGAATCGGGTGCAAGCGGTCCGAAGGCCCCTGGACACATTGGTCGCAGGCGTCGCAGGGGGCCTTTCCAGGACCCTAATCCGGGCTCCGAAACCCTTAAAATCCGTGCATCTGCAACGATCCGAACGCCGTTACGCCGTTAAGGCCAAGCGCGCTTTCCTTTCGCCTTTGAGGCGAGATTGCGACGTTCCGTCGCGAGAATTTGAACGCCATGCTCGCGCTTGAAGTGCGTCCGTCGGCGGACGAGGTCAGGACGGAAGCTGGGCCATGGAAGAGGGGCGCGACGCCCTGCCGCAGCGCCTAGAGCGGGTTTTCTTCCGCCAGCCAGCCGGCGGCCCGCAGCTTGGCCACCGAGGCGCGGCTGACGGGGGCGGTCTGCCCGTCGGTCAGGCGCAGACGCAGGTTGCGGCCATCGCGCTCGACCCCGACGATCGCCCGCCGGGCCACCCACCACGAGCGATGGACTTGCAGACCCTCGAGGCCAGCCAGTCCCGTCGTCACCCGGGAGAGTGGTCCGATCTCCAGCCGCGACCCGTGCTCGGTGCGGATCCGGACATAGTGGTCCTCCATCTTCAGATAGAGCACCGCGCCAGGATCGGCGGCGACGGCCGGGGCCTCAATGGGGACCAGGGCCTCGCGCGCGGGCCTGCGCGCGAGTGGGCGCACGCGAAGGAAGTAGTAGGCCAGCACGATCGGGCTGGTGATGGCCAGGCACTGGCCGTACCACTCCAGCGGCGGCACGGCGTGATCGATCTGCGGCCAGATCGCGATCGCCACGCCCCGCAGCGGCAGGCCCTGGACCGCGCTGCCGACCAGGATCACCGGCGCGACCATCGCCCAGTCCGGCAGGCCCAACCGCCGTGCGCCCGCCGCCGCCAGCCGAGTCACGATCCCGAAGAACACCATCCCGCTGGAGATCGTCCCGATCCAATAGGCCATCCGCAACGCCGGCTTGTCGTTGAAGAAGCTCCCGAACGGCCCCATCAGCCCCAGCAGCACCCCGATCCCCACGCCCACGCCAAGGTCGATCGCCCATTCACGGGCGGTCCCCAGCAGCGGCGGGTTGGAACGGCGGGTGGTCATGCTGCGAGGTATAGAGCGACGTTATGCGGAGTCGCTACTGCCGGTCAGGCGGCGGCTTCGTCCTCTTCCTCGCGCTTGACTTCGGTCGCATCGACCAGGGCCAGCTTCAGGCCCAAGGCATGGATCACCCGCAGGATCGTTTCGAACCGCGGCGACGCCCCGTCCTTCAGGGCCTTGTAGAGGCTCTCGCGCCCCAACCCGGCCTTCTCGGCGACCTCGGTCATGCCCTTGGAGCGGGCGATCAGACCCAGGACATGCTGGATGTAGTCGGCGTCGCCAGTGTCGAAGGCGTCGGCGAGGACAGCAACCACGGTTTCCGCGTCGGTGATTTCCTCGACGGGATCGAAGCGAACCAATTCCACCATCGGTGTCCTCGCACATCGCCACGAGGATTAGAGGCTCCTCGCCATCGCCTTGGCCTTTTCAATATCCCTGGCCTGGGAACTCTTGTCGCCACCGTGCAGCAGAACGACCACCCTGTCGCCACGTCTGACCATATAGAGCCGGTAGCCTGGACCGACATGGATTCTCAGCTCACCAACACCCTCGCCGACCGACCGAAAATCCCCGAAAAGCCCCTGGGCTAAACGGATCAGCCGAACGAACACCGCTTGCCGGGCTCGTTGGTCCTGCAGACCGGCGCGCCAGGCCTTGAATTCAACCGTTTCTACGATCTCTATCAATTTTATGTATCCGATTAGATACAGATTGGCAAGAAGCGCTGGTCGCGGCGAATTCCGCGCCGCCTCACCACAGATTGGAACAAAATAAGAACACCAATTTCGCGACACCCGCAAGCGCCCATCCGCCCGCCCACGAACCCGTTCGCCCATTCGCGCAAACGCCCTGGCGAGCGGGCTCCACACCCATCACAGCGGCCTCATCGTCACTCGCCAACAGGGCCGTCATGTCGTTCCGCACACTCCTCCTCGCCGTCCTGCTCACGGCCGCCGCCTCGTCCCAGGCCATCGCGGCCAATGCCGGGTTCATGGTCCTGCATGAGCCTCGCCCCGACGGCCTGCCGCCGGTCGAGGTCGGGGTCTGGTACCCCACCGACGCCAAGCCGGCCTTCATGGCCCTGGGGTCGTGGGGCCACACGGTCGCCGCCGGCGCGCCGATCGTCGGCGAGCATCTGCCGCTGATCGTCATGTCGCACGGCAATGGCGGCTTCTTCGGCGGCCATGCCGACACCGCCCAGGCGCTGGCGGAAGCCGGCTTCGTGGTCGCCGCCCTCACCCACCCCGGCGACAACTACAAGGACCAGAGCCGCGCCACGGCCATGGCCGACCGGCCGGCGGCGCTGTCGGCGCTGATCGGCTGGATGCTGGAGAGCTCGCCCCTGAAGGCCAGCATCGATCCGGACAAGGTCGGGGCGTTCGGCTTCTCCTCGGGCGGCTTCACGGTGCTGGCCGCGGCCGGCGGCAAGCCCGATCTCGGCAAGGTCCCCGCCCACTGCCTGGCGCATCCGAACAACTACGACTGCCAGCTGACCGCCAACCATCCGATCCCGCCCGGCGCCCTGACCGCCAAGTGGGTCCACGACGATCGCATCAAGGCCGTGGTCTCGGCCGCGCCGGCGCTGGGCTTCAGCTTCGGCAAGGACGGGCTGAAGGGGATCAAGGCCCCGGTCCAGCTGTGGAAGGCCGCCGACGACGAGGTGCTGCCCGGCGACGACTATGCCGAGTTCGTGCACCGCAACCTTGGCCGCCCGCACGACTATCACGTGGTCCCGGGCGCGGGGCACTTCGACTTCCTGACGCCCTGCACCAGCGTCAAGGGCGTCGAGGTCCTGTGCGCCAGCGCGTCGGGCTTCGACCGCGTGGCGTTCCACAAGGCGTTCAACGCCGACGTCACCCGCTTCTTCACCGACCAATTGGTCGCACCCAAAGCTGTCGCACCCCGGGGCTGACTTCACACCTGATTAACCACGATCGCCGAGTCTGCGCGGGTGCTTCAGGAGCTGTCTTGCGTAGCCTCATCGCCGCCGTCGAACGTATCGATCCGCTGACCATCTATGGCCGGGTCGCCGCCGTGAACGGCCTCCTGATCGAGGTGCGCGGCGGCCTGACCCGGCTGTCGGTCGGCGCCCGCGTCGAGATCGAGCGTCCCGGCCAGAAGCCCCTGCCCGCCGAGGTCGTCGGCTTCCGCGAGACCCGCGCCCTGCTCATGCCCTTCGGCCCCGTCGAGGGCGTGGGCCCGGGCGCGGAGATCCGCTTCATGCCGGAAGGCGCGGTCGTCCGCCCGACCAAGGCGTGGCTGGGCCGCATCATCAACGCCTTTGGCGAGCCCATCGATGGCCTGGGTCCGCTGCCGCAAGGCGAGATCCCCTATCCGTTGAAGACCCCGCCCCCGCCGGCCCACGCCCGCGGCCGGGTGGGCGAGCGCCTGGACCTGGGCGTGCGGTCGATGAATGTCTTCACCACCACCTGCCGGGGCCAGCGCCTGGGCATCTTCGCCGGCTCGGGCGTCGGTAAGTCGGTGCTGCTGTCGATGCTGGCCAAGGAGGCCACCTGCGACGCCGTCGTCGTCGGCCTGATCGGCGAACGGGGCCGCGAGGTCCGCGAGTTCGTGGAAGAGACCCTGGGCGAGGACGGCCTGCGCCGCGCCGTCGTCGTGGTCGCCACCTCGGACGAGCCCGCCTTGACCCGCCGCCAGGCCGCCTACATGACCCTGGCGATCAGCGAATACATGCGCGATCAGGACCAGGAGGTCCTGTGCCTGATGGACTCGGTGACCCGCTTCGCCATGGCCCAGCGCGAGATCGGCCTGGCCGCCGGCGAGCCGCCGACCACCAAGGGCTATACGCCCACCGTCTTCACCGAGCTGCCCAAGCTGCTGGAGCGCGCCGGGCCCGGCCCGATCCGCGCCGACGGCACCACGGCCGCCCCCATCACCGCGCTCTTCACCGTGCTGGTGGACGGCGACGACCACAACGAGCCGATCGCCGACGCCACGCGCGGTATCCTGGACGGCCACATCGTCATGGAACGCGCCATCGCCGAGCGCGGCCGCTTCCCCGCCATCAACGTCCTGAAGTCGATCAGCCGGACCATGCCGGGCTGCCAGCACCCGCACGAGCGCGACATCGTCAAGGGCGCGCGCCAGGTGATGGCCGCCTACGCCAACATGGAAGAACTGATCCGCATCGGCGCCTATCGCGCCGGGGCCGACCCGACGGTCGACCGCGCGATCCGCTTGAACCCAGCGATCGAAGCTTTCCTTAGCCAGGATAAGGAAGAAGCAACCTCTCTGGACGACTCTTTCGGATACCTGGGGCAGATCCTGGCGAGTGAGTACTGATGACCAAGTGGGCCGCCTCGCTAATCCGGATTTCCAACCACGAGGTCGAGACGCTGCAAAAGCGCCTCGCCGAGATCACCGAGCGCCGCATGGCGGCTGAACTGCGCATCACCATGCTGGACGCCGAAGCGGAAGCCGAAGCCAAGAGCGCCGAGGGCGACGCCAGCGCCGGCTGGTACATGATCGGCTATCGCGAGGGCCACAAGCGCCGCAAGGCCGACATGCTGGTGCAGATCGACCAGTGCCATCAGGAAGAGATCGGCGCCCGCGACGCCCTCTCCGAGGCCTTCGAGAACCTCAAGAAGTACGAGCACGTCGCCGAACAGGCCAAGATCCTGGCGGCCAAGAAGCTGGGCGCGTTCGAAGCCGCCCAGATGGACGAAGTGAGCATCCGCCGCGCTGCGATGGCGGGACGCTAGACGTGATGCGGCTCACCCGCCGCTCCGCGATCGCCTCCGCGCTGGCCCTGTCGGCCTGCGGCAAGGGCGCCCAGAGCCAGCCGGCCCTAGCGCCGATGCCGCCGCTCAAGAGCCTGACCCGCTTCCCCATCGGCTGCTGCGTGCAGGAACGCTGGCTGCAGGAGCCGGACTACGCCGACCTGCTGGCCGAGCAGTTCTCCCAACTCACCGCCGAGTGGGAGATGAAGATGGAATACATCCTGCGCGAGGATGGCGGCTTCCAGTTCGACCGCCCCGACAGCATCGCCCTGTTCGCCAAGGCGCGCGGCATGGCCCTGCACGGCCACACCCTGGTCTGGTACGCGGGCGAGCCCGAACCCTTCAAGCGTCTGGACGGCAAGGGCGCGGCCTTCGCCAACGCCTATCGCAACTACATCCTGGCGGTCGTCGGCCGCTACAAGGGCCAGGCTCGCAGCTGGGACGTAATCAACGAGCCGATCACCGACGACGGCGAGCACCTTCGCGAAAGCCTGTGGACCCGCAATCTCGGCGTCGACGACCACATCGTCCGCGCCCTGGAGCACGCCCGCGAGGCCGACCCGCAGGCGGTGCTGTTCATCAACGACTACCATCTCGAACTGAAGCCCAACAAACGCGCCACCTTCATGCGGATGGTCGAGCGGCTCCTCAAGCGCGGCGCGCCGCTGGGCGGCATCGGCACCCAGACCCATATCGACTACGACCTGCCTCAGGGCGCGGTCGGCGCGGCGCTGAAGGACCTCTCCAGCTTCGGCCTGCCGATCCACCTATCGGAGCTGGACATCTCGCTGGGCGATCGCTTCGTGCCGGCCATCCCGGGCGATCGCCCCAGGCGCCAGATCGCCAAATACACGGAAGTGGCCGAGGCCTTCATGGCCCTGCCCGAGCGCCAGCGCTTCGCCTTCACCGTCTGGGGCCTGCGCGACAGCGACACCTGGCTGCGCGGCCAGTCGGGCCAGCGCCCCACCGACCAGCCGCTCTTGTTCGACGCCGCCGGCCAGGCCAAGCCCACGGCCCGCGCCCTGGCCGACGTCTTCTCGCGCCGCGCTTAACGAAACACCGACATTTTGCCGCACATACTCCGGCGTCGAAGAGCGCTAGGGGAAGCGGTGGTCGCGAGCAAGCTTCGGACAATTGGGGGACTGAACGACTGGGCTCGGCCCGTCGCCCTGGTCTGCGCCTATGCGGCGGCCATGGCCTACAGCCTGTTCCTGGCCAGGACGCTGCACAACATGCCGACGCTGTGGACCGCCAACGCGGTCGCGATCGCGGCGCTGATGGTGCTGCCGCGTCGTCAGGCGATCGGCTTCCTGATCGCCACGGCGATCGTCCATATCGGAATGGAGCTGGCGCTGGGCATACCCTGGCGCTTCGTGGCCATCGTCTCGGTGCTGGATACGCCCCAGACCATCATCATCGCCGTGCTCATGCGGGCCATGGGCGTGCCGCCCAGGGTTCGCGATCCGCGCGGCCTGCTGCTGGTGATCGCCACCGCCTCGATCCTCAGCGCCATCGGCGCGACGCTGGTCAACGGCCTGCTGATGATGACCCGCGCGCGGCCGTTCTTCCATAACTGGAGCGAATGGACGGTCTCCAACGTCCTGGGCGGCGCCATCGCCTTGCCCGTCGTGCTGATCCTGATGGACCGCCGCCATCGCGAAGGCTTCAATATCCGCCCCCTCGAGAGCGTCGCCACCCAGTTCCTGGTGGTGGCGACCGCCGCCGTCATCTTCGCCGTCGACGTCGACTACCGCGTGATGCTGTTCGCGCCGGTGCTGCTGACCGCCTTCCGGGGCGGCCCCCGCGCCGTCGCCATCGCGGTGACCGGCTCGATGGCCGTCGCCATGCCCGCCGTGCTCTATCGCACCGGCCTCGACGTCAAGGTCGCCCTGGCGCCGCTGCGCCACGCGCTGGTCTTCCACATCGTGCTCTACGCCGTGGGCCTGGTCTCGGCCCTGGCGCTCAGCCGCCAGGCGCGGCTGCAGGCCCTGCTGGTGCGCCGCACCGCCGCCGCTCGCGCCGCCCAGGCGCGCGCCCAGGCCGCAAACCAGGCCAAGTCCGACTTCGTGGCCACCATCAGCCACGAGATCCGCACGCCGCTGAACAGCATCCTGGGCTTCGCCTCGCTGGTCGCGGACGATCCCACCCTGTCGGCCGAGAACCGCCGCCGCCTGGATCTGGTCAGCCGCGCCGGCCGCTCGCTGGCCGAGATCGTCGGCGACCTGCTGGACTTCGCCAAGGTCGAGGCCGGCCGCCTGGACCTGACCCTGACGCCCACCTCGCCGTCCGCCCTGCTGCGCGACGCCGTGGCCATCATCGCCCCCGAGGCCGCCGCCAAGGGCCTCTATCTGCGGACGGTCTTGGAGGGCGACGTCGACGCCCCCCTGGCCCTGGACGAGACCCGCCTGCGCCAGGTTCTGCTGAACCTGCTGGCCAACGCCCTGAAGTTCACCAGCGAGGGCGGCGTGGTCGCGCGCCTGACCGTCGGCCCCGCCGCCGGGACCTTACGCTTCGAGATCACCGACACCGGCATCGGCATCGCGCCCGAGGTGCAGGCCAAGCTCTTCCAGCGCTTCTCGCAAGGCGACAGCTCGATCAGCCGCAGCTATGGCGGCACGGGTCTTGGCCTGGCGATCAGCAAGGCCCTGATCAGCGCCATGGACGGCGAGATCGGCGTCGAGAGCCAGCTGGGCCAAGGCGCCTGCTTCTGGATCGCCCTGACCGCCCAGCCCGCCGCCGCGCCCGCTCCCGTCGCCCGTCCCGCGCCGGACGCGACGGCCGAGCGCGCCGCCCGTGTGCTGCTGGTCGACGACCACCCGATGAACCGCGAGCTGGGCATGGCCCTGCTGACCCTGGCCGGCTGCGAGGTGACCACGGCCGAGGACGGCGCCCAGGCGGTCGAGGCGGTGAAGACCGACGCCTTCGACCTCGTGCTGATGGACGTCCACATGCCGGGGATGGACGGCCTGACCGCCGCCCGCGCCATCCGCGCCCTGCCCGGCCCCGTCGCCGGCGTGCCGATCGTCGCGCTCAGCGCCGACGTCCTGCCCGAACAGATCGCCCGCTGCCGCGCCGCCGGCATGGACGGCCACGTCGCCAAGCCGATCCGCCGCGAGGAGCTGTACGCCGCCGTCGCCCGGGCGCTGGAGGGTCCGGCCGAGGCCCGAGGCGACACGGCGCACGCCTAAAGCCTGCTCCCCCCCTCTGGGGGAGGAGATTGCTCCAAACGAAAAACGCCCCGGTCTTGCGACCGGGGCGTCTTCGTTTTCGCACTGAGCCTAGACCTTACGAGTCCAGGAAGCTCCGCAGCTTGCGGCTCCGCGAGGGGTGCTTCAGCTTGCGCAGGGCCTTGGCTTCGATCTGGCGGATGCGTTCGCGGGTGACCGAGAACTGCTGGCCGACTTCTTCCAGGGTGTGGTCGGTGTTCATGCCGATGCCGAAGCGCATGCGCAGCACGCGCTCTTCCCGCGGGGTCAGCGAGGCCAGCACGCGGGTGGTGGTTTCCCGCAGGTTGCTCTGGATGGCCGCGTCGATCGGCAGGATGGCGTTCTTGTCCTCGATGAAGTCGCCCAGGTGGCTGTCTTCCTCGTCGCCGATCGGCGTTTCGAGCGAGATCGGCTCCTTGGCGATCTTCAGGACCTTGCGGACCTTTTCCAGCGGCATGGCCAGCTTTTCGGCCAGCTCTTCCGGGGTCGGCTCGCGGCCGATCTCGTGCAGCATCTGGCGGCTGGTGCGGACGATCTTGTTGATCGTCTCGATCATGTGCACCGGGATACGGATGGTCCGCGCCTGGTCGGCGATCGAGCGGGTGATCGCCTGACGGATCCACCAGGTGGCGTAGGTCGAGAACTTGTAGCCGCGACGATATTCGAACTTATCGACGGCCTTCATCAGGCCGATATTGCCTTCCTGGATCAGGTCCAGGAACTGCAGACCGCGGTTGGTGTACTTCTTGGCGATCGAGATCACGAGACGCAGGTTGGCCTCGACCATTTCCTTCTTGGCCTGACGGGCTTCGCGTTCGCCCTTCTGGACCGTCTGGACGATGCGGCGATAGTCGTCGATCGGCACGCCGGTTTCGGTGGCCAGGGCGGCGATCTCGCCACGGATGTCGGTGACCGAGGTCTGGTCGTTCTCGACGAACTTGGTCCAGCGCACGCCCATGCCCTTGACCTGATCCGACCAGTTCGGGTTCAGCTCCGAACCGAAATAGGCCTTCAGGAATTCGCCGCGGCTGATGCCGTAGCTGTCGGCCAGGCGCAGCAGGCGGCCTTCCAGACCGATCAGGCGCTTGTTGATCGCATACAGCTGCTCGACCAGCGCCTCGATGCGGTTGTTGTTCAGCTTCAGCGTCTTCAGGTGCTGGATGATCGTCTGCGACAGGCCTTCGTAAGCCTTACGATCGGCGTCGGTCAGGTCCTCGCCCTTCAGGCGGCTGCCGACCAGCTTGTCCTGCAGCTTGCGGAAGCTTTCGAACTCGCTGGCGATGGCGTCCAGGATGGCCATCACGCCTTCGCGCAGTTCGCCTTCCATGGCGCTGACGGTCGGACCGGCGCCATCGTCGAAATCATCGTCGTCGTCGCCTTCGCCCTCGGGCTTGGGTTCCGCGCCGGCTTCCTGGTCGACCGGCTCGGCCGGCTCGGCGTCGTCCTCTTCGGCGGCCGGCTGGGCGGCGACGCCGTTGATGGCGGCGTAGGTGCCTTCCAGGTCGATGACCTCACGCAGCAGGATGCGGCCCGTGCCCAGTTCCTCGCGCCACACCATGATGGCTTCGAAGGTCAGGGCGGACTCGCATAGGCCGCGGATCATGGTGTCGCGGCCGGCCTCGATGCGCTTGGCGATGGCGATTTCGCCTTCGCGCGACAGCAGCTCGACCGAACCCATCTCGCGCAGATACATGCGCACGGGGTCGTCGGTGCGGTCGTAGGCGGCCGGCTTGTCGCTGGTGATGACCGTGGTGTTCTCGTCGCGGGTGGCGACTTCGCCGCCTTCCGAGCCCTCGGCGTCCTCTTCGGCCTCGACCACGTTGACGCCCATCTCGCTCAGCATGGCGAGGGTGTCTTCGATGGCGTCGGGGCTGACTTCTTCCGACGGCAGCACCTTGTTCAGCTCGTCCATCGTGACGTAGCCGCGGGCTTTCGCCTGTTTGATGAACTTCTTTACGCCAGCATCGGTCAGGTCGAGCAGAGGACCGTCACCACCGGTGGCTTCGGGCGCTTCCGTCTCGGCCGAGGAATTGTTGCTCATCAAGCTCTCCGAAATCGACGCCGCCGTCGTGCAAGAGCGGCGCCGAAAAAATCCGTATCGAAAAGGAGTTACCGGTCCGGTCGCGCGCTTCTTGAGTCAGCGCTTTCCCAGAGATCACGTTCCCGTCAGAATTCGCCAAGCGCGCCCGGGTCCGCCATGTAGAAGCGCTCCGCGGGAGACCCGGCGGAGACCATACGGCGTGGGCGCGGCCTGACGTCTTCCCTGAAAGGGTCGACGACCGCTGGGGACCTGGGGCGGCGGCGAGGGTGACATCCTGTTTCGATGAGGGCGCGCGCTACGGCGGCCCGAGCGATGTCAATCAGCTGCTTGGCAAATCCTTGAGTCGGCATGTGGCTTTGGGTGACGCTGGTGTCAAGATGGTGACAGCAGGTTTCGGCGTCTGGGCGTCCAATTTCCGGATGCTTCACCCTGATATTTCAATTCATGGTAGAGAGCGCGCGATGGTTGGCCGCTCCCCCTGACTCCGCTTCCCCGGGGAAAGCCGGGGCCCAGATACATCCGGAGCGGTTTGGGTGGGCGCGCCTACGACCTTGCCCAAGACCCAGAAGCTAGCGGGTTCGATCTGGGCCCCGGCTTTCGCCGGGGAGACGGAGGTGAGGCTTGGATCGGGGCAGGAAGGCTAGTGCAGAACCAGCGAGACCTGCTCCGGATCGGTCCAGCCGCCGCTGTCGATCAGGCGCTTGACCGCGTCGCGCTCGGTCTTCAGGCGCAGCAGGGTCTGGAAGTCGCTCTCGTCGGCGAGATCGGTCTTGGCGTCGTCGACGGCGCGTTCCAGGGCGGTGAGGCGGATCAGCAGGTCGAAGGCCTGCGACCACAGGGCGCGGATGGCCTCTTCCGGATTCTGGGCGGCGCTGTGGGCCACGTCCAGGGCCTTCACCCCGGCGGCGGAGCGTTCCAGCAACGCCAGCGTCCCGGCGTCATAGCCGACCGAGGCCAGGCGGCCGCGCAGCATGGCGGTCTCGATGTGGTCGGCCTCCATGCGCAGATTGACCAGCTCGTGGGCGATACCGTCCAGGCGCTCGTCGCCCAGGCCCTGGTTCATCAAGACCTCGATGCGGTCGTCGACGACCTTGGGGTCGCGGATGGCGGCGATCAGCAGGGCGGCCGAGAACGGCTTGGGAGCGTACTGCAAAGCCTGGGCGGCCGCGCGGCCCTCGGCCGTGGAGCCCTCGATGCGGGGCTTGCCGCCGCGCCAGGGCGTGTTCTCGCGGCGCGGGCGCGGCGCCCACTGCCCGTCGCCGCCGCCTCCACCGCCGCCGGTGTTCGGCTTGGCCCGCCGCGCGGCCCGCATCTCGTCGAGACGGTCCAGCAGCTCCTCTTTATAGGCGTGGGCCAGGTCCTTGTCGGCGATGGTCGCCGCCAGGGTGCGCAGGCGGACCTTCAGGTTGGTGCGCTGCTCGGGGGTGTCGAAAGGCTCGACCGCCTTCTCGCGCTCGAACAGGGCCTCGACGAAGGGCTTGGTGTCGGAAAGCTGGGCCTTCAGCGCCGCCGGCCCCTGCTCGCGCAGCACGTCGTCGGGGTCCTTGCCGCCGACCGGCATTGAGAACAGGAACGAGCGGCCAGGCTTCAGCAACGGCAGAGCGCGGTCGATGGCGCGGTCGGCGGCGCGCTGGCCGGCCTTGTCGCCGTCGAAGCACAGGGTCGGGGTCGGATGCAGGCGCCACAGGGCCTCCATCTGCTCCTCGGTCAGGGCCGTGCCCATGGCCGCCACGGCCGGCACGCCCGCGCGCTGGCAGGCGATGACGTCCATATAGCCCTCGACCACCACCATCGGCGGCCTGTTGCCTTCAAACTGGCCGCCGCCGCTCTGGCCGTCGTGCAGGATCTTGCGGGCCTCGAACAGGCCGTACAGCACCCGCCCCTTGTGGAAGAGCCCGGTCTCCGGACCGTTCAGATATTTGGCGCGAGCATTGGGATCCATGGCCCGGCCCCCGAACGACACCACCTTCCCCCGGCTGTCGGTGATCGGGAAGATGATCCGGTCGCGGAAGCGGTCATAGGGCTGGCCGCCGTCCTCGGGCGAGATCAGCACGCCGGCGTCGACCAGATCTCCCGGCTTGGCGCCCTTGGCGACGAGGTAGTCCTTCAGACCCGTGCGGTTGTTGGGCGCGAAGCCGATGCGGAAGCGGCTCCACTCCTTCTCGGGCAGGCCGCGCTTTTCGAGATAGGCGCGCGCGGTCTGGCCGATGGGCCGGCGCAGCTCGGCCTCGAACCAGGCGGTGGCCAGCTCCATCCAGTCGCCCAGGGACGAGCGCTTCTGCTCCTCGCGGGCCGCGTGCGGATCGACGGCGGGCAGGCTCATGCCGGCCTCGGCCGCCAGCCGCTCCACCGCCTCGGCGAAGGTCAGCCGCTCGGTTTCCTGCAGGAAGCTGATGATGTCGCCATGCTTGCCGCTGGAGAAGCAGTGATAGAAGCCCTTCTCGTCGTTGACGAAGAACGACGGGCTCTTCTCCTTGGTGAACGGCGACAGCCCCGCATACTCACGACCCTGCCGGCGCAGCTTCACCGACTTGCCGACGACGTCGGACGGGCGAAGGCGGGACTTCAGTTCTTCGAGGAAGCGGTCGTCGAAACGCATTGAGCTGGGAGGTACTTCACGGGCTTGAACCCGACACCTTATCTGGCGAGCCGTCTCGTCAGAACCGGACGTGGGCGACCGTCCCAAGCCATATGGCGAGTCCCTCACAAGTTACCCACAGATTAACCGATCGGAGCTCGGCATTAGGAACACCGACTCCGCCCTCTCCGTTCTGACAGCTGGGGCGCCTCGACGCGCCCGCCGCTTCCAGACACGCCACGGAGAAGACCCATGCCCCAGAGATGGAATGACCGCGAAGGTCGCTTCGATGTCGAGGCCGACGGCGATTTCGACCGCGATCGCGGCGGCTACGGCTACGACCACGCACCGCGCCGCGATCGGCCCCAGGACCCCGCCTATCGCACCGAAGGCCCGCCGCGCGGCCCGCGCCGTCATGGCGGCGAGTTCCTGCGCGCGACGCAAGCCGGCGGTGACATCGGCTATGGCGGCAGCCGCTCGGGCGCGAATTACGGTGGCGGCGGCTATCGTGCGCCCGGCGATTATGGCCGCGTCGGCGGCCACGACTTCGGCGGCGCGACCGGCGACTATGGCTCCAGCGGCTATTCCAGCCGCACGGCCGACTATGGCGACGAGCGCTATTTCGACCACGGCCATGACCGCGATCGCGGCCGGTATGACTATGCCTATGGCGATCCGAGCCTGGATCGCGGCTATCGCAACGTCCGCCCGCGAGACGGGCAGCGGCCTTCGCATCAAGAGGAACGCACCTGGTTCGACCGGGCCCGTGACGAGGTCTCCTCGTGGATGGGCGACCACGACGCCCTGCACCGCCGTGAAGCTGACGGCGCCCATCGCGGGCGAGGACCCAAGGGCTATCGCCGCTCGGACGATCGCATCCGCGAGGATGTCAGCGACCGCCTGACCGACGACAGCTGGCTGGACGCCAACGGTATCGAGGTGGCGGTCTCCGACGCCGATGTGACGCTGACCGGCACGGTCCGCTCGCGCGAGGACAAGAAGCGCGCCGAGGCGCTGGCAGAGAGCGTTTCGGGCGTCGACAACGTCCAGAACAACCTGCGGATCGACCGCGGAACGGACGCCACCACGGCGACCACGGTTCCGCTCTCGCCGCTGGGCTAGACACGAGGAAGCTCCGCCCGCCACTGGCGGGCGGAGCGCCTTTTTGCGTTACCCGTCCGACGCTTAGTTTCAGCGTCGAAACGCAAAATCGGCCGCATACCCACGTTCTTGCCCTGTCGGCCAACTTGGCCTCGACAAGCGGAGGTTAACGCCACAAACATCCCGGCTTCTCGTCGCGGGAGCACGCCCGCGCGCCGCATTGGGGTGTTTCGTGAAAGCGCTGTTCTTCTCGGTCTCCGTCCTGACCCTGGCCGCCACGGGCGCCATGGCTCAGAGCCTGCCCCTGCCGGAATCGGCGCCGCCCACCCCGCCGATCGAGGCCCCGCGTGACGTCCCCTACGCCGCCGGCACGGTGAAGGTCGCGGTGGACGCCACCGATATCGACCGCAAGATCTGGAACGTCACCACGACCATGCCGGTCAGCAAGGCCGGCGACTTCGTGTTCCTGTATCCGCAGTGGGTCCCGGGCGGCCACTCGCCGCGCAACGACCTGGACAAGCTGGCGGGCCTGGTGGTCACCGCCAACGGCAAGCGCATCCCCTGGACCCGTGACGTGGTCAGCGTCCACGCCTTCCACGTCGATGTCCCGGCCGGCGTCACCGAGCTTTCGATCAGCTACCAGTTCCTGACCGCCGTCGAAGGCAAGGTCGGCCGCATCGAGGTCACGCCCGAGATGCTGAACCTGCAGTGGCTGCAGGTGACCATGTACCCGGCCGGCTACTACACCCGCCAGATCCCGGTCGAGGCCAGCGTCAAGCTGCCCGAGGGCTGGAAGTTCGCCACCGCGCTGGAGACGGCCAAGACCGACGGCCAGACCACGACCTTCAAGCCGACCAATGTCGAGGTGCTGGTCGACTCGCCGATGATGGCCGGCAAGTACTTCAAGTCGATCGAGCTGGACCCGACGGGCCCGGCTCCCGTGCGCCTGAACCTGATCGCCGACCGGCCCGAGAACCTCGAGGCCAAGCCCGAGCAGATCCAGATCCACAAGGACCTTGTCCAGCAGGCCTACAAGCTCTACGGCTCGCACCACTACGACCACTACGACTTCCTGGTGGCGATGTCGGACAATCTCGGCGGCATCGGCCTGGAGCACCACCGCTCCAGCGAAAACCGCGTCGCCCCGAAGTATTTCAACGAGTGGGACAAGCAGTTCGTCGGCCGCGACCTGCTCAGCCACGAATACACCCACTCGTGGAACGGCAAGTTCCGCCGCGCCGCCGACCTGTGGACCCCGAACCTGAACGTGCCGATGCGCGACAGCATGATGTGGGTCTATGAGGGCCAGACCCAGTACTGGGGCAACGTCCTGGCCGCCCGCTCGGGCCTCCTGACCAAGCAGCAGGCGATGGACAGCCTGGCCGCCACCGCCGCGGCCTACGACAACCGTCGCGGCCGCGACTGGCGTCCGGTGCAGGACACCACCAACGACCCGATCATCGCCAGCCGCAAGCCGCTGTCGTGGCTGTCGTGGCAGCGCAGCGAGGACTACTATTCCGAAGGCCTGCTGGTCTGGCTCGACGCCGACACGCTGATCCGCGAGAAGACCGGCGGCAAGAAGTCGCTGGACGACTTCGCCAAGGCCTTCTTCGGCGTCGACAACGGCGCATACAACGAGAAGACCTACACGTTCGACGACGTGGTCAGCACGCTGAACGGCGTCTACGCCTATGACTGGGCCAGCTTCCTCAAGACCCGCATCCAGGAGGTCCAGGAAAAGGGTCCCCTCGATGGCTTCGAGCGTGGCGGCTACAAGGTCGTCTACACCGACACGCCCACCGAGTTCTCCAAGTCGTCCGAGACCAAGGCCAAGAACGTCCCGCTCAGCTACTCGCTGGGCCTGACGGTGGGCTCGGACGGCGTGATCAGCGACGTGCAGTGGGGCGGCCCGGCGTTCAAGGCCGGCCTGACCCAAGGTCTCACGGTGGTTGCCGTCAACGGCGAGCAGTTCGACGGCGACAAGCTGAAGAGCGCGGTCAAGGCGGCGATGAAGCCGGAGAACCCGCTGGTCGAGCTGCTGATCAAGGACGGCGGCCGCTACAAGATGGTCAAGATCGACTATCGGGGCGGCCTGCGCTACCCGCGCCTGGAGCGGATCGCCGGTACGCCGGACCGCCTGGGCGACATCCTGACGCCGCGAAAGTAGTTAACGGAACTCGTCGCCAGGTTGCGAACCGTTCGCGGCCTGCGACGATTTGGGGAGGGGCGGGAAGCCGACATAGGTGTCATCTTCCCCCTCGTTCAATCCCTCTGAACGCGTACCGAAAAGGGCCCGCCCCCTCTCCCAAGCGGGCCCTTTTTTGCGTCTGGAGCGCGCCTGGATCGGGCTACCCCATTTTTTCTCCCGGACATTGACGGTCGTGTGACGGCGAGAGAACGATGCGACCCGCCGGGCGCGGGGGCTTCGGCGTTTTCAGTTCAGGGATCGCCATGCTCGACCGTCGCCAGATCATGATGGGAGCGGCCGCGACCGCCCTCGCCACCGCCCTTCCCGCCGCGGCGGCTCCGAAGGACGACCTCTACAAGCTGTTCGACGCCTTCTTCGACGAAGACCTGAGCGACAGCCCCGAGCAGGCCACGAACCTGGGCCTCGACATCGGCAAGCACGCCGATGCGCGTTCGAAGCTCTCCGACCGTTCGCTGGCCGCCTGGAAGCGCGATCGCGCCGAGCCGGCCCAGCGCATCGCTCGCCTGAAGAAGATCGACCGCAAGGCCCTGACCGGCGAGGACGCGATCAACTACGACACCGCGCTCTTCAACTACGAGGCCCGCGAAGGCACGTCGAAGTTCGACTACGGCGGCGGCTCGCGGCCGTTCGTGCTGACCCAGTACTACGGGGCCTATATCTCGACGCCCAACTTCCTGGACAGCAAGCACAAGATCGAGAACGCCGCCGACGCCGACAACTACATCGCCCGCATGAAGGCCTTCGCCGTCGTGCTGGACCAGGAAACCGAGCGCGCCAGCGGCGACGCGGCCAAGGGCGTGATCCCGTCGGACTTCATGGTCGACAAGGCCATCGCCCAGCTGCAGCAGTTCCGCGCCATCCCGGTCGAGCAGAACGTCATGGTCGCCTCGGCCGCCCGCCGCGCCAAGCAGTACGGCGACTACGACGTCCAGGCCGCCAAGGTGCTGACCGGCGAGATCCAACCGGCCCTGGACCGCCAGATCGCCGCCCTGCAGGCCATGCGTCCCAAGGCCGTGCACGACGCCGGCATCGGCCGCCTGAAGGACGGCGACGCCTATTACGCCGCCCTGCTGAAGGTCTACACCACCACCAACAAGACCCCCGACGAGGTCCACCGCCTGGGCCTGGACGAAGGCGCCGAAATCCAGGCGCGGATGGACGAGATCCTCAAGAAGCGCGGCCTGACCGAAGGCACGGTCGGCGCCCGCATGGCCGCCCTGGGCAAGCAACCCGACCAGGTGTTCCCCAACACCGACGAAGGCCGCGCCCAGATCCTGGACTATTGCCGCGGGCGCCTCGCCAAGCTCCAGCCCGAGCTGCCCAAGTGGTTCAATCTGATGCCCCAGATCCCGGTCGAGGTCCGCCGCGTGCCGACCTATACCGAGGCCGGTTCGTCGGGCGCCTATTACGAGCGCCCGGCCCTGGACGGCTCGCGCCCCGGCGCGGTCTATATCAACCTCAAGGACACGGCCGAGTGGCCGCGCCTGTCGCTGGCCACCCTGATCCATCACGAGGGCGCGCCGGGCCACCACTTCCAGCTGGCTCTCGTCGCCCAGAGCGACCTGCCCAAGCTGCGCCAGAACATGGGCTTCTCGGCCAATACCGAGGGCTGGGCGCTGTATGCCGAGCAGCTGGCCATGGAGATCGGCATGTACGAGGGCGACGACCTCAGCCTGCTGGGCATGTACCAGGCCCGCCTGTTCCGCGCCTCGCGCTGCGTGGTCGACACCGGCATCCACGCCAAGGGCTGGAGCCGCGAGAAGGCCATCGCCTACATGGTCGAGACCGGCGGCGACTCCGTGGGCAAGATCTCCCGCGAGGTCGAACGCTACTGCGCCAACCCCGGCCAGGCGTGCTCGTACAAGGTCGGCCACACGGTCTGGGCGGCCGCGCGCGAGCGGGCCAGGAAGCGCCTGGGCGCCAAGTTCGACATCAAGCGCTTCCACGACACCGCGCTGATGGTCGGCCCCGCGCCGCTGACGGTGCTGGAAGGCGTCATCGACCGCTGGCAGGGGTAGGAACGCGCAATAGCGGCGACAGCATCGGTTGGGTTGAGTAGGCTCCGTGCAGGAGACCAGATCATGCTCACCCGCCGTATGCTGCTCGCCGCCGGCCTGGCCGCGACCGCGCCGTTCCCAAGTGCGGCCGCGCCGACGATCGCCGTCCCCGAGATCGACAGCCTGGCGCTGACCTTGTTGGCCGACAGCACGGTCTCCAGCTTCGCCACGCCCGTCGAGCGGCCCGGCCTGAAGATCCTGCCGCCGGAGCGCGCGGCGTCGTCCTACCGCCTGACCTTGCGTGGCGAGTGGGGCTATTCGGTGCTGGCGGACGCCGTCGGCGCCGGCGCCCGCCACCGGGTGCTGATCGACTTCGGCTACACGCCTGAAACGCTGGCCTCGAACATGGCGCTGTTAGGCGTCGATCCCGCCAGCATCGACGCCATGGTGCTCAGCCACGGCCATTACGATCACTTCGGCGGTCTGGCCGCCGTCGTCGGTCGGGTCAAACGCGGAACCCCGCTCTATGTCGGCGGCGAGGAAGCCTTCTGCGCCCGGCTGCGCGGCGTCTCGCCCGAGGGCCCCAGCTTCGGACAGTTGGAGAAGGCCGACCTGGTCGCGGCGGGCATCGACCTGCGCGTGGCCGCCGCGCCGCACGAGGTGGCCGGGATCGGCTTCACTACCGGCCGCATCCCGTTCGTCTCGCCCGAGAAGCCCAAGGTGCCGACCGCCATGCTGCCCGGCCAGGGCTGCCGTCGCGCCGAGCTCGACGCCGACCGGCGCGACCTGGATTTCTTCGTCGACGACGCCGTCCACGAACTGGGCACGGCCTTCCATCTGAAGGGCAAGGGTCTGGTCGTGATCGGCTCGTGCAGCCACCGGGGAATCCTCAACACCGTGCGCGCCGCCCAGGCCGTCTCGGGCGTCGACAAGATCCACGCCATCATGGGCGGCTTACACCTGGTGCCGCCCCAGACGCCGCAACAGGCGCTTCAGACCCTGGCGCTGATGCAGGCGCTCAAGCCGGACTACATCCTGCCCGGCCACTGCACGGGCGAAGCGTTCATCGCGCCCGCCATCGCCCAGATGCCGGATCAGGTGTTCCGCACCGTCGTCGGCAGCCGCGTCCTGTTCGGATAATGAGACCGGTACGTCCGAGAGCCGCCAGCCTTTGCGCACCTATCGGCGTCCACGGCCGTCATCCGCCGTCTATTCCGCGCGAGCCTTGCAGCCCTCTCGTTCGCCGCGCCCGCCTTGGCCGCCGACAAGAAACGGTGCTGGAAGTCCGGCTGGCGGGGCTGAGGCTCACCGCTCAGGCGCCTAGCCCGTCGGCGGCTCGCCCTCCGTCGGGACAGGCGCCTCGCCGGCCTCGTCCTCTCCGGGCTGGAAGTCCGGCAGCGGCGTGGGGTTCTCGATGCGGGCGCGGATCTCCGGATCCTTCAGCAGCGCCACGCGCATCACCTCGCGGGCGCGCGGCGCGGCGGCGCTGGAGCCGAACAGGCCGCCGTGCTCGACCAGCACCGACATCGCGTAGCGCGGGTTGTCGTAGGGCGCGAAGGCGATGAACAGGTTGTGGTCCTTCAGCCGCCAGGGGATGCCCTGGTTGCTGCGCGAGCCGGTCTGGGAATACTGACGCACCTGGGCCGTGCCGGTCTTGCCCGCCATCAGCACGTCGCCGAGACCTAACTGGCTCTGCTTGTAGGCGCCGCCGGTCGGATCGTTGGCCACCGCCGCCATGCCTTCGCGCACGATCGCCAGATGCTCGGCCGGAATGGGCAGGTCCGCCACCGCGTCGCCGTGCGGCTGGTCGACCCCGCCGATCGACTTGACCAGGCGCGGGTTCAGCGCCCGCTTGCCGTTGGCCAGGCGCGCGCACATCACCGCCAGCTGCAGCGCATTGACGTTGATATAGCCCTGGCCGATCCCGTAGGGCACGGAGTCGCCGGGGTGCCAGGTCGGGTCCTTCTTGAAGGCCTTCTTCTTCCACTCGCGCGAACCGACCAGGCCCTTGCGCTGGCCAGGGATGCCGAGATCGAAGGTCTGGCCGAACCCCATGGCGGTGGCCGTGGTGTGGATCGGGTCGGGCCCGATGCGCAGCGCCATCTGGTAGAAATAGACGTCGCACGAGTTCTTGATGGCGTCGTGCATGGTCTGCGAACCGTGGCCGCCCTTCTTGTGGCAGTGCCAGGTACGGCCGCCGAAGTACCAGCCGCCGGAGCAGACGACCCGCTCGGCCGGATTGATCCCCGCGCTCAGCGCCGCCAGCGCCACGGTCGGCTTGAAGGTCGAGCCGGGCGGGTAGACGCCGGTCATGGTCTTGTCGAGCAGCGGCTTGCGCTCGTACTGGGCCAGGGCCCGGTACTCCGCGCCCGACAGGCCCTTCACCAGGCTGTTGGCGTCGAAGCTGGGCGCCGAGGCCATGCACAGCAGGTCGCCCGTCCGGCAATCGACCATGACGATCGCGCCGCTCTCCTCGCCCATCACTTCCAGGGCCTTGTTCTGGATATCGGCATCCAGGGTGAGGCGGATCTCCTTGCCGGCCGTCGCGGCGACGTCGCCGGCCGGGTCCAGGCGCACGACGCGGCCTTGCGCATCGACCTCGGCCTTGGTGGCGCCGGCGCGGCCGCGCAGGGCCTGGTCGAAGGCCTTCTCGACGCCCTGCTTGCCGATCCGGAAGCCGGGATTGTGCAGCAGCACCTGGTCTTGCGTGCTGTCGCCCTCGGCGGCCTTCAGGTCGCGATCCGAGGCCTTGGCGACATAGCCGATGACGTGGGCGAAGGCCCCGCCGAACGGATAGACCCGCACCTCACCCATGTCGGCGGTGACGCTGGGCAGCTCCGGCTCGCGGATGTTGATCCGCGAGAACTCCTCCCAGGAAAGGTCCTCCATCACCACGACGGGCGCCTTGCGGGGCGCGCGGGCCAGCTCCTTCAGCACGCGCGCGCGGCGCGCTTCGTCGATCGGGACCAGCTTCTGGAGATCGGTCACCACCGCTTCGGCGTCCAGGTCCTTGTCCTTGGTGATCATCAGCCGGAAATTCGGCCGATTGGACGCCAGCGACACGCCGTTGCGATCCAGGATCAGGCCGCGCGGCGGCGGCGTCAGGCGGTAGTTGAACTGGTTGCCGGCCGACAGCTTCTGATAGCGCTGGGCCTCGACCAGCTGCAGTTGAGCCAGGCGTCCGCCCAGGGCCAGCAGACCCGCGCCCGTCAGGCCGCCCAGCAGGAATGCCCGCCGGTGGAACGCCCCCTGGCGCTCATTGACCTCGAAGAAAAAGATGGAGGGTTCGCTCATGCCGACTCAACCAAACCGTGTCGCGAAGACATCACGCCGCTGGGGCCCGTCAAGGCGCTTTTCACGGCTTTCGGAGCCTTTATGGAAAGGCCCTTTCACAAGTCCGGGATCGGCCGAAACGGCGCCTCTTTTGTTGCAAAATGAGACCGGTACCATTTCCCGCTTGAGTGGTCAGACAACCGCCCCCATAGTGCCATGACGAAGGCGGCCCCAGAGCCGCCGGCCATTGCGCTACCTCGGGGAGCCCAGGATGACCACGACCCTCACCCGCCGTTTGTTCGGCGCGAGTATCGCCGCCCTCTCGTTCGCCGCCGCGCCGGCCATGGCCGCGCCCAAGAAGGCGAAAGGCGACCAGCCGCTCTACAAGGACGCCGCCCAGCCGGTCGACGCCCGGGTCAAGGACCTGCTGGGCCGCATGACCCTGGAGGAGAAGGCCGCTCAGCTGATCGGCATCTGGCTGACCAAGAACAAGATCCAGACCGTCGAAGGCGAGTTCTCGCCGGAAGAGGCCAGCAAGAACTTCCCCAACGGTCTGGGTCAGATCTCGCGCCCGACCGACCGCAAGGGCCTGAAGGCCGCCGCGGTGGTCGACGCCGCCGCCGGGGCCGATGACGGCTCGGTCGGCCGCAACGCCGCCCAGACCGCGCGCTACACCAACGCCGCCCAGAAGTGGGCTGTCGAGAAGACCCGCCTGGGCATCCCGCTCTTGATGCACGACGAGGCCCTGCACGGCTATGTCGCCCGCGACGCGACCAGCTTCCCGCAGGCGATTGGCCTCGCCTCGACCTTCGATCCCGAGCTGGCCGAGAAGATCTTCTCGGTGGCCGCCCGCGAGATGCGCGCCCGGGGCTCGAACATGGCGCTGGCGCCCGTCGTCGACGTGGCCCGCGACCCGCGCTGGGGCCGCATCGAGGAGACCTATGGCGAAGACCCGCACGTCTGCGCCGAGATGGGCCTGGCCGCGATCCGGGGCTTCCAGGGCGCGACCCTGCCGCTGGCCAAGGACAAGGTCTTCGCCACCCTCAAGCACATGACCGGCCACGGCCAGCCCGAGAACGGCACCAATGTCGGCCCGGCCCAGATCGCCGAGCGCACCCTGCGCGAGAACTTCTTCCCGCCGTTCGAACGCGCGGTGAAGGAGCTGCCGGTGCGCTCGGTCATGCCGTCGTACAACGAGATCGACGGGGTTCCCTCGCACGCCAACCACTGGCTGCTGACCAAGATCCTGCGCGAGGAGTGGGGCTACAAGGGCTCGGTCCAGTCGGACTATTTCGCGATCAAGGAGCTGATCGCCCGCCACAAGCTGACCACCGATCTTGGCCAGACGGCCGTGATGGCGATGCACGCCGGCGTCGATGTCGAGCTGCCCGACGGCGAGGCCTACGCCCTGATCCCGGAGCTGGTGAAGGCCGGCCGCATCCCGCAGTTCGAGGTCGACGCCGCCGTCGCCCGCGTGCTGACCATGAAGTTCGAGGGCGGCTTCTTCGAGAACCCCTACTGCGACGAGAAGACCGCCGACGCCAAGACCGCCACGCCGGACGCCGTCGCCCTGGCCCGCGAGGCCGCCCGCAAGGCCGTCGTGCTGCTGAAGAACGACAAGGGTCTGCTGCCGCTGAACGGCAAGGGCTTCAAGCGCCTGGCCCTGCTGGGGACCCACGCCAAGGACACCCCGATCGGCGGCTATTCGGACACCCCGCGCCACGTGGTCTCGATCCATGAGGGCCTGACCGCCGAGGCCAAGGCCCAGGGCTTCACGCTCGACTACGCCGAGGCCGTGCGGATCACCGAAAAGCGCATCTGGGCCGCCGACGAGGTCAAGCTGGTCGACCCTGCCGTCAACGCGAAACTCATCGCGGAAGCCGTCGAGGTCGCCAAGAACGCCGACGTCATCGTCATGGTGCTGGGCGACAACGAGCAGACCAGCCGCGAGGCCTGGGCCGACAACCACCTGGGCGACCGCGACAGCCTGGACCTGATCGGCCAGCAGAACGATCTCGCCAAGGCGATCTTTGACCTGGGCAAGCCGACCGTGGTGTTCCTGCTGAACGGCCGCCCGCTGTCGATCAACCTGCTGGCCCTGCGCGCCGACGCCATCATCGAGGGCTGGTACCTGGGCGAGCAGACCGGCTTCGCGGCCGCCGACATCCTGTTCGGCCGCGCCAATCCGGGCGGCAAGCTGCCGGTCAGCATCGCCCGCGACGTCGGCCAGCTGCCGATCTACTACAACCGCAAGCCCACGGCCCGCCGCGGCTACCTGCTGGGCGATACGAGCCCGCTGTACCCGTTCGGCTTCGGCCTCTCGTACACCACCTTCGACATCTCGGCCCCGCGCCTGGCGAAAGCGAAGATTGGGCAGGGCGAAAGCGTCAAGGTCGAGATCGACGTGGCCAACACCGGCAAGGTCGCCGGCGACGAAGTGGTGCAGCTCTATGTCCACGACGAGCAGGCCTCGGTCACCCGGCCGGTGCTGGAGCTGAAGCACTTCAAGCGCGTGACCCTGGCGGCGGGGGCCAAGACGACGGTGACCTTCGAGATCAAGCCGTCGGACCTGTGGATGTGGAACCTCGACATGCAGCGGGTCGTGGAGCCGGGGGATTTCTCGATCCTGGTCGGGCCGAACTCGGTGGATCTGAAGAAGACGACGCTGACGGTGGCCTAGTTGGAATCTGCTCCCCCTCTGGGGGAGCTGTCGCGGAGCGACTGAGGGGGCTAATGCGGCGTAGGCCGAGCTGCCCCCTCCGTGCGG
>NZ_JBWKZF010000033.1:7027-61737 GCF_059424195.1 Caulobacter sp. GW456-12-1-14-TSB4 | reverse complement strand
CACCCCTGCCCCTCCCCCATCAAGGGGGAGGGGAAAACTTGCTCTGCACGTTCTCCCATGCCATCCATCAAACAACTGTTCGAGGGAGAGAAAGTCATGAAGGAAGTCGCCTACGCCGACGTCGCCAGCCTGGTCGGCCAGGAGATCGGCGTGTCCGACTGGGTCGAGGTCACCCAGGAGCGCGTCAACCTGTTCGCCGAAGCCACCGGCGACCACCAGTGGATCCACGTCGATGTCGAGCGCGCCACCAAGGAGATCGGCGGCCCGATCGCCCACGGCTACCTGACCCTGTCGCTGATCCCGATGCTGGGCGCCGACATCCTGCGCGTCACAGGCGTCACGCGCGGCATCAACTACGGCTGCGACAAGGTCCGCTTCACCGGCATGGTCCGGGTCGGCAAGCGCGTGCGCATGCGCCAGAAGCTGCTCTCGGCCGAGCCCAAGTCGGGCGGCCTGCAGATGAAGAACGAGTGCACCATCGAGATCGAGGGCGAAGAGCGCCCGGCCTGCGTGGCCGAGACGATCTCGGTGATCTACGGGGCCTGAGGGTCCGGAAACCTCGTCCTTCGACAAGCTCAGGATGAGGTTTCCTACTGAACTGTCCTTGGTCCTCACCCTGAGCTTGTCGAAGGGCGAGGGCCACACTCGGCGGAAAACGAGGGATCATCGTCATTTCTGCTGATGAGATTGCGGGCTATCTGAGCCCATGCTCGAGCTCCGTCCCAACTGCGAACTCTGCGACGTCGATCTGCCGCCGAACGCGCTGAACGTCCGCATCTGCAGCTACGAATGCACCTACTGCGCCACGTGCGCCGGCGACGTCCTCCAGAACGTCTGCCCGACCTGCGGCGGCGGCCTGGCGCCCCGCCCCATCCGGCCGAAGCAGGCCTATCACCATCCGCATATTTCACTCGGCCTGGGCTTCCACCCCGCCAGCGACTCCCGCAGACACACGCGCTGGAGCCGGGACGAGATCGCCGCCATGACCGCGCGGCTGAAGGACGTTCCGCCCCCAGAACGCTAGGAGAGACGGTGATGGCCAAGCAGCACGACTATACCAGCCTGATCGAATGGACCGGCGACCGGGGCGACGGCACCAAGACCTATCGCGGCTACGACCGCACCTGGACCATCGCCACGCCGGGCAAGCCGCCAGTGGCCTGCTCCAACGACCCGTTGCTCGGCGGCGATCCGACCCTGCACAATCCCGAAGACCTGCTGCTGTCGTCGCTGAGCGCCTGCCACATGCTGTGGTACCTGCACCTGGCCTCGGTGGCCGGGATCGTCGTGCGCGGCTACCAGGACCAGCCGATCGGCGTCGGCGAAAGCACGCCCGACGGCGCCGGTCGCTTCCTCAGCGCCACGCTCAAGCCGCACATCAAGGTCGAGCGCGGCGCGGACTTGGCCAAGGCCGACGCCATCCACCACGAAATCCACAAGGTCTGCTTCATCGCCCGCTCGGTGAACTTCCCGGTGGCGTATGCGGCGACCTATGAAGAGGTGGACGCCTAGCTTCGGGAGGGCGCATTAAACATCCCTCTCGCACAGGGATGATCCATGACCTCCAAAGCCCGCGCCGTCCTGCTGTCGCTTCTGCTCTGCGGCGTCGCCGCGCCCGTGCTGGCGCAAACCGCTCAGCCGCCCATCCCGGCGATCCTGAAGACGCCCGAGGCGCGGGACATCCACTCCTACGCTCAGCCGCTGGTGGCGCGGGTCACCCATGTCGATCTGGACCTGACCGCCGACTTCAAGGCCCAGCAGATGAAGGGCAAGGCCTCGCTCGACATCGCCGCCGCCCCGGACGCCAAGGAAGTGGTGCTGGACACCAAGGGCCTGGTGATCCACGGCGTCACCGACGCCTCGGGCAAGGCCCTGCCTTGGACGCTCGGCAAGGCCGATCCGATCCTGGGCGCGCCGCTGACCGTGACGCTGAACGGCGCCAAGCGGATCATCGTCAGCTATGACAGCGCCCCCGACGGCGCGGCCCTGCAATGGCTGACCCCGTCCCAGACGGCCGGCAAGAAGAGCCCGTATCTGTTCAGCCAGGGCGAGGCGATCCTGAACCGTAGCTGGATTCCCACCCAGGACAGCCCCGGCATCCGCCAGACCTGGACCGCCCGCATCGTCGCGCCCAAGGGGCTGAAGGCGGTGATGAGCGCCCAGATGCTCACCCCCAACGGCGAGCCGCTGGCCGACGGGTCGCGCGCCTATCGCTTCAAGATGGACAAGCCGGTGGCCTCGTACCTGATCGCCGTGGCGATCGGCGACCTGACCTTCACGCCCCTGGGCAAGCGGACCGGCGTCTATACCGAACCGTCGGTGATGAAGAAGACCGCGAGCGAGCTGGTCGATGTCGAGAAGATGGTCGCCGCGGCCGAGAGCCTCTACGGCCCTTACACTTGGGGCCGCTACGACCTGCTGGTGCTGCCGCCGTCGTTCCCGTTCGGCGGCATGGAGAACCCGCGCCTGACCTTCGCCACGCCGACCATCATCGCCGGCGACCGCTCGCTGGTCAGCCTGGTGGCGCACGAGCTGGCGCACTCGTGGTCGGGCAATCTGGTCAACAACGCCACCTGGTCGGACTTCTGGCTGAACGAAGGCTTCACCGACTATTTCGAGAACCGGATCATGGAGCGGCTGTATGGCAAGCCGCGCGCCGACATGCTGGCCGACCTGGGCTGGAGCGACCTGCAGGCCGCCATCGCCGACGCGGGTGGGCCCACCGGCGCCGACACCCGCCTGCATCTGGATTTGACCGGCCGCGATCCCGACGACGGCATGACCGACATCGCCTACCAGAAGGGCGCGACCTTCCTGCGCACGATCGAGAAGGCCGTCGGCCGGGCGCGCTGGGACGCCTATCTGAAGAGCTACTTCGCCCGCCACGCTTTCCAGAGCCAGACCACGGCCGGTTTCGTCGCCGACCTGCGCCAGAACCTGATCAAGGGCGACGCCAAGCTGGAAGCGCAGATCGGCATCGACAAGTGGGTCTATGAGGTCGGGCTGCCGGACAACGCCGTGCACGTGAAGTCGGCCGCCTTCCCGGCGGTGGACGCGCTGGCGCAGGCCTATGCCAAGGGCGGCGCCGCGCCGCTGGCCCAGTGGAAGGCCTGGAGCACGCCCGAGCGCACCCGCTTCGTCGCCAGCCTGCCGCGCAAGCTGACCGACGAGCGGCTCGCCGCGCTGGACAAGGCGCTGGGGCTGTCGGCCCAGGGCAACAGCGAGATCCGCTTCGTCTGGCTGGAGCTGGCCGTGGCCAACCGCTACCAGCCTGCGGTGAGTTCGCTGGAGGCCTTCCTGACCGACCAGGGCCGCCGCAAGTTCGTCGCGCCGCTGTTCAAGGACCTGATGGCGCAAGGCGAATGGGGGCAGCCGATCGCCAAGCGGATCTATGGCAAGACCCGGCCGCTGTATCACGCGGTGACGAGGCAGACGGTCGATACGATCGTGAAGTGAGACGGCCCTGCGCCCCCTCCGTCACGATGCGTATCCGCATCGCGCCACCTCCCCCGTTTCACGGGTGAGGAGAAGAACTCCCCTCCTGCCCCGCTTGCGGGGGAGGTGGCGCGGCGCCGATAGGCGACGTGACGGAGGGGGCGCTCTAAGCCCAAACAAAACGGCCGCTGGATCGCTCCAGCGGCCGCTTCTCTAGTCATAGACAGGCGTTCAGTGCTTGATCGCGTCGCCGATCTTGTCCTGGACCTTGCCGACCTTGTTCTGGATGTCGCCCTTGGCCTTCTGGGCGACGCCCTCGGCTTCGAGACGTTCGTTGCCGGTGGCCTTACCGACGCCTTCCTTGACGGCGCCCGCGGCTTTATCGATAGCGCCTTCGACACGATTGGTGCTCATGGCTCGCTCCTGCTTGCTGGTTGTTGTGCGTTGCAGAAGAAACGGGCGGAGCGCGGAAGCAGTTCCGATTTAGTGCGAGGCTCCCATCGCCGTCGCCGAGGTCGCCACGGCCGGGATCGCCCCAGGGATCGCAGGCTCGGGTCTGGTCAGTTTCGCCTGGGTGACCGGCGCGCCAGGGACCTTGTCCAGCAGGGCCAGGGTCTCGCGGATGAACTTGGCGTGGGTGACGATGCCGATCTCCAGGCGCTCGCCCGACAGCTCGACCTGCTGGGTCAGCAGGCCGGCCACGAACTGGACCTCCTGGCTTTCGTTGGCGCCCGGCCGGCGGCGCGCGCCTTCGGCCATGAACACCGGCCCGCCCGAATTGCCGGGGAACACCGAGAAGTCCATCAGGAAGGTCGGGAAATTGGTCGCCGGGGCCAGCGGATAGCTGGCCACGCGGCCCGAGCGCAGGATCGGGAAGCCGGCGGGATTGGCGGACAGACCGCGCGGAAAGCCCAGCGCCATCATCTCGTCGCCGGGGCCCAGCGCGTACTTGTTGAAGGTGTCGTCCTGGGCCAGGTACTTGATCGGGATGGCCGCCTTGACGAACTCGGGCGGGGCCTCGACCACCATGACCGCGACGTCGCGGGTCGGGTGCTTGACCCACAGCGGATGGTCGCCGTCGCGGATCTTCAGGGTCTCGGGATCGAAGCGCCAGACGCCGTCGCCGCCTTCGATGCGGTAGCCGATCTTGGCCGAGAACGAAGGCATCTTGTCGAACACGTGGGCGGCCGTGACCAGGATGGTGCGCGGCTTGCCGTCCGGGGTCGGGTCGGAGATCAGAAAGCCGGTGCCGACCGTCCGCGTGCCGTCACCTAGCGGCTGTTCAATCTGGACCGTCGCCTTGATCAGGTCGACGGAGAGATCCCAGGCCATATCGCCCCCTTGGTTACGCTTACTCGCCCGACGCTAAAGTGAGTTTGACCACAGGATTCTTGCGCCGCAAGTTGTCGTTCTGCCGCAGTCGCGCGTTAGAGACCGATCGGGGGAATTCTGCTCATGAACCGGCGACAGATGGTGACGAGCGCGGCCGCCGTGCTTACGTCATCCCCCACAGTCCTCCCTGGAATAGCTTTCGGATCCGCCATGTCCTCAGACGCCGCTCGCCTCACGCCGCCCGTCGCCAAGAAGATCCCCAAGACGATCGAGCAGTTGGGCCGCACCCGCGTCGATGACTATGCCTGGATGAAGGACGACAACTGGCAGAAAGTCCTGCGCGATCCGGCCCTGATCAAGGCCGACGTCAAGGCGCACCTGACCGAAGAGAACGCCTACACCAAGGCCATGCTGGCCTCGACCGAAGCGCTGCAGGCGACGATGTTCGACGAGATGAAAGGTCGCATCAAGGAGGACGACGCCAGCGTCCCCGCCAAGGATGGCCCCTTCGAGTACTACACCCGCTTCGAGAAGGGCGCGCAGCACCCGATCCACGCCCGCAAGCCTGTGGGTGGCGGCGCCGAGCAGGTGCTGCTGGACGAGGAGACCGAGTCGAAGGGCAAGGCCTTCTACCAGGTCGGCGCGGCCAGCCATTCGCCGGACCACAAGCTCTACGCCTACGCCGTCGACGAGCAGGGCTCGGAAGTCTACCGCGTCCACGTGAAGGACCTGGCGAGCGGCAAGGTGCTGGAGAGCCCGGTGGAGAGCACCACGGGCGACTTCTGCTTCTCGCCCGACAGCCAGTGGCTGTACTGGACCTTCCGGGACGACAACGGTCGCCCGGCCAAGATCTATCGCCGCCCGGCCAAGGGCGCGGCGGCCGACGACGTGCTGATCTATGACGAGCCGGACGAGGGCTTCTTCATCGGCGTCGGCGTCACCGCGTCCGAGAAATATGTCGTCATCTCGTGCGGCAACCAGGAGACCAGCGAGGCGCTGATCATCCCCGCCGCCACGCCGACCGCGACGCCGGTCGTCTTCCACCCGCGCGAGGTGGGCGTCCGCTACGAGCCCGAGCACTGGAACGATCACTGGGTGATCCGCACCAATGCCGACGGCGCGGTGGACTGGAAGCTGGTCACCGCCCCCGAAAGCGCGACCGGCAAGGCCAACTGGAAGGACTGGATCGCCCACCAACCGGGCCGCCTGATCTCCGGGACCATGGCCTTCAAGGCCTGGTTCGTGCGCCTGGAGAAGGTCGACGCCCTGAACCAGGTGGTCGTGACGGCCGCGAATGGCGACCACCACACCATCGCCTTCGACGAGCAGGCCTACGCGCTGAGCCTGGAAGGCGGCTACGAGTACGACACCAACACCGTCCGCTTCGTCTACAACTCGATGACCACGCCCCGGCAGTGGTTCGACTACGACATGGCGCAGCGCACGCGCACCCTGCGCAAGACGCAGGAGCTTCCCTCCGGCCACGATCCGGCCCAGTACGAGACCCGCCGCCTGAACGCCAAGGCCAGCGACGGGACCAACGTGCCGGTGTTCATCCTGATGAAGAAGGGGACCAAGCTGGACGGCTCGGCCCCGCTGCTGCTGTACGGCTATGGCAGCTACGGCATCGCCATGGAGCCCAGTTTCTCGATCCGGAACCTCAGCCTGGTCGACCGCGGCTGGATCTGGGCCACGGCCTGCCCGCGCGGCGGTTCGGAAAAGGGCTGGGGCTGGTTCCTGGACGGCAAGAAGTTCAAGAAGAAGAACACCTTCACCGACTTCATCGCCTGCGCCGAGCACCTGCACGCGGCCGGCTACGGCAAGCCGGCCAACACGGTGGCCTATGGCGGCTCGGCCGGCGGCCTGCTGATGGGCGCGATCACCAACATGCGGCCGGACCTGTTCGCCGGCATCATCGCCGCCGTGCCGTTCGTCGATGTGGTCAACACCATGAGCGATACGTCCCTGCCGCTCACCCCGCCGGAATGGCCCGAATGGGGCAATCCGCTCGAGGACAAGGAAGCCTACGACTACATCGCCAGCTATTCGCCGTACGACAACGTCACGGCCAAGCCCTATCCGGCCGTGCTGGCCACCGGCGGCCTCTCCGATCCGCGCGTCACCTACTGGGAGCCCGAGAAGTGGGTGGCCAAGCTGCGGCCGGCCACGACCAGCGGCAATCCGGTGCTCTTGAAGATCAACATGGACGCCGGCCACGGCGGGGCCTCGGGCCGGTTCGATTTCCTGAAAGAGATCGCGCTCGACTACGCCTTCGCCGTGTGGGCGGTCGACAAGGGCTGGACCAAGGCTTAACGGCTCATTTTTGCACCTCCCCCTCCCCGGGGGAGGTGGCCCAGCGGGCCGGAGGGGGCGGCGCCGCCATCTCAGCATTAGCCCCCTCCGTCGGCTTCGCCGACACCTCCCCCGGAAGGGGAGGAGCAAAGAAGACGCATGCCTCTGACGATCCGCCCCTCGATCGACGCCGACATCGCCGGCATCACCGCCGTCTATGCCTGGAACGTCCTGAACGGCCTGGGCACCTTCGAGGAGGTCCCGCCGGACGCGACCGAGATGGCCATCCGCCGTCGCGCCCTGCTGGACCGCGGCCTGCCCTATCTGGTCGCCGAGCTGGACGGCGAGGTGGTCGGCTACTGCTATGCCGGCCCGTTCCGCCTGCGCGCGGCCTATCGCTACGCGGTCGAGGACAGCGTCTATGTCTCGCCCAAGGCCGTGGGCAAGGGCGTCGGCCGGGCCCTGCTGGAGGCCCTCATCGCCCATTGTGAAGCTTTGGGACTGCGACAAATGTGCGCAGTGATCGGCGACAGCGGCAACGACGCCTCGATCGGCCTGCACGCGGCCTTGGGCTTTGAAAAGAAGGGTGTTTTCCCGGACATGGGCCACAAGTTCGGCCGCTGGGTGGACCTGGTCTGGATGCAGCGCCCGCTGAACGGCGGCGGCCAGACCCAGCCCGACGCCCCAGGTCTGTCGCTCAGCGGCGTCTGAATACCAAGGTTCGAAACAAGGCTTAACCTGTCCTGGGCTAAGGTTACGACCTAGGGGAAGGTCGAGGACAGGTGTTGGCCGCTTCGAAAACTGAGCGCACGCGGCCGCAGAAGGTCGCGCTGATGCAGGCCTATGTGCCGATCGTGAGCGGCTACCTGTTCGCGACCTCGATCTACTATGCGCTGATCTGTCTATCCCACCCCTTCTACGAGAGGGGCGCGGCGCTCGTCGTCCTGGAAGGCCTGTCGATCACCGCCTGTCTCTATGCCGTCTGCGCCTGGGCCCTGCTGCGCCGAGGCCGGATCATGGGCTTGCCGCTGGAAGCGCTGGCCCTGGGCATGAACGCCCTCTTCCTGATCAACACCGTGGCCTACCAGACCTTGCACTTCGAGGCCGAGAAGCTGGTCTATTTCGTGCTGATGGCCCTGGTCTTCGCGACCTCGGCCCCCAGCCGGCGCGTGGCGCTGATCAGCGCGACCGCGGCGATCACCGGGCTGCTGTGGATGACCCGCTACGTCTCGGCCGAGAGCGTCAACCAGTTCCTCTATGTCGGCCTGGCCGGCGCCTTCGCGGCGGCCGGCATGTCGGCCCTGATGCGCGGCGTCGTCGGCCGCGAGGTCCGCGCGCGCCTGGCCAGCGACGACCTCAACGCCGAACTCCAGCGCGAGCTGACCGAGAACCGCCGCCTGAAGACCGAGGCCCAGGACCTGGCGCTGGCCGCCGAGACCGCCAACCGGGCCAAGACCGAATTCCTGGCCACCATGAGCCACGAGATCCGCACGCCGTTGAACGGCGTGCTGGGCATGGCCCAGATCATGGCCGCGGGCGACCTGGCCGCCGACCAGCGCCAGCGCCTGGACACCATCAGCGCCTCGGGCCTGTCGCTGCTGGGCGTGATCAACGCCATCCTCGACATCTCGAAGATCGAGGCGGGCAAGATGGACATCCAGCCCGCCCCGTTCGACCTCTGCGCCCATCTGGACGCCCTGCGCCAGCTGTATGGCGGCCTGGCGCGCGACAAGGAGCTGGATTTCAGCCTGGAGGTCGCGCCGGGCGCGGTCGGCTGGCGCCTGGGCGACGCCGAGCGCCTGCGCCAGGTGCTGTCGAACCTGATCTCCAACGCCGTGAAGTTCACCGAGACCGGCGCGGTGCGGGTGATCGTCGAGGGCGACGAGACGACCCTGACCGCCCGCGTGATCGACACCGGTGTCGGCATCCCGCAGGACCAGCGCGACCGCCTGTTCGTCAAGTTCGCCCAGCTGGACAGCTCCAGCACCCGCCGGGCCGGCGGCTCGGGCCTGGGCCTGGCGATCTGCAAGACCCTGGCCGAGCTGATGGGCGGCTCGATCACCTTCTCGGCCCCGGCGCAGGGCGGGGCCTGCTTCACCGTCGTGCTGCCGATGGCCAAGGCCGCGCCCGCCATCGCTCCCGTCCTGGATATCGCCACGCCCGAGCTGCGGGAGGCGACCGGCGCGCCGCGCATCCTGGTCGTCGACGACAACCAGACCAACCGCGCCGTGCTGCTGACCCTGCTCAGCCACCTGGGCGTCGACGGCTGCTTCGCCGTCGATGGCCGCGACGCCGTGGCGCGTTGGGAGAAGGAGCGTTGGGACGCGATCCTGATGGACGTGCACATGCCGGTCATGGACGGCATCGAGGCCAGCAAGGCCATCCGCGAGGGCGAGCGCCGCACCGGCCGCCCGCGCACCCCGATCATCGCCGTCACCGCCAGCGTGCTGACGCACGAGCGCACGCTCTATGCCGACGCCGGCATGGACGCCCTGGTGCCCAAGCCCGTCGAGGTTCCCCGCCTGGTCGAGACCCTGGCGCGCGTGCTGGCCCTGGAGCCGGCCGACGAAACTGACGCTGCTGACGCTGCTGACGCTGCTGACGCGGCCTGAAACGAAAAAAGGGGACGCCCGCCAGCGTCCCCTCTCATCATTCTAGCAGATCGTTTTGAGCGATCAGCCCTTGCGACCGCGCGGGGCCTTGCCCTTGCGACCGCCTTGGCCCAGGCCGAGAGCCTTGGCCATCGCCGAACGGGCTTCGCTATAGGCGGGCGCCGTCGTCGGATAGTCGTTCGGCAGGCCCCACTTGGCCTTGTACTCGGCCACGGTCATGCCGTGCGTGGTCAGGTGGCGCTTCAGCGTCTTGTACGGCTTGCCGTCTTCGAAGCTGATCAGCGCCTCCGGCGTAATGCTCTTGCGGATCTGAGCCGGTGTCGCCTTGCTCACGGCCTCGACCGTGGGCGCTGGCGGCGCGCCAATACCGGCCAAAGCGTCGTGCGTGGCGCGGATCAACGCAGGAAGTTCCGAAACCGGCGTAACGTTATTGGCCACATAGTTGGCCACGATTTCGGCGGTGAGCTCGATTAGGGTAGCTTTATCTTCCACGTCACAACTCCATTCCCCTTTGATCCGGAATTACACGGCAGCCTGAGAAAAACAAGTAGTTCTTGGGCAAATTCCGACCAGATTCGTGAAGACCCGTAACAATTCACTATCGTTGAGCGCGCTCAACAGCGCTAATTTCCGGCAACTATATCGCTGACAACGCTGTTATCACGCCTCGATTCGCGAGGCTAAACCCCAGCGCGCGCACCTCTATCTCGCAACCGCGAACTCGACTTGGCGGAGTTCAGGCAACGCCCGCGCCAATACCGTAACGTTGTCCGCACCCGACGCTCGAAACGGCGCCGCTTGCCTTCCGACGCGCGTGAACAGCGCTCTATCGACACGATTGTTGCGCATCTCGACTTGCCAATCGATTGTATGCACGCGCGCCTGGCGTACGAGGACTGTTCGAGGACCTGACGATGACCGTCTATGTCATCGCGCAACTGCGCTTCACCGACGTCGCGCGCTACCGCCTCTACCAGGCCAGGTTCGGCGAGGCCTTCGCGGGCCATGCCGGACGCGTCCTGGCCGCCGACGAGGCGCCCCAGGTGTTGGAAGGCGACTGGCCCTACGCCAAGCTGGTGATGCTGGCCTTCGACGACGAGGCCGCGGCGCGCGGCTTTCTCGACAGCCCGCTGTATCGCGAAATCTCCGAGGACCGCCACGTCGGCGCGGAAACCACGGCGGTGCTCGTCCGGGGCGTGGACGCGCCCAAGCCCTGAAGGCGGCCTCTGAAGAAGAGCAGACTATTTCCGGGAGGAAGTGGCTGGGGAACTAGGACTCGAACCTAGAATGACGGTACCAAAAACCGCAGTGTTACCATTACACCATTCCCCAGCAGGAACGGCAAAACCCCTCAGGGCTCGGCGAGGCGGTGGAAATAGCTCACGACTCGGATGGATGCAACATCCCATTTCAGAACTTTTTTCGGACCGTCACACGAACCTCAAAAAAGGCGCTTGCGCCCTCCGAAACCGCCCCCTATAAGGCCGGCCTCCAAGTCGGAGTGTGGCTCAGTCTGGTAGAGCACTGCGTTCGGGACGCAGGGGTCGCAGGTTCAAATCCTGCCACTCCGACCATTTCCTCCCCGCCAACCAGAGGCGGGAAAACAGCCCAAAATTCATAAGTTTAGGCGCCGCGAAAGCGGCGCCTGACTTGCGACTCGCCGGAACCGCCTGGCGATGCGCGCTGTTCATTTGGTCGCAACGCGAACAGTGGTTAACTTGCCGCCTGTCTCGCTCACAGGACTTCCGATGAAGCAGTTCTTCCTGACCGTCGCCGGCGTCTTCGTCGGCCTTCTGTTGTTCGTGGTCGGGGTGCCCTTCCTGCTCATCGTGATGGCCGCCGGCGCGGCGCGGCCCGCGCCCGTCCCCGCCCAGACCGTGCTGCAGCTGGACCTGCGCGGCGGCCTGACGGACCAGGCGCCGAAGAACCCCTTCGCCGCGTTCGGCGGCGGCGGGGATTCGGTGATGTCGATCATCGAGACGCTGCGGCGGGCCGAGAAGGACGACAAGGTCAAGGCCGTGCTGGTGCGCCTGCCCGAGGGCGGCATGACCCCGGCGTCGGCCGACGAACTGCGCCTGGCCTTCAAGCATTTCCGCGAGACCGGCGACAAGCCGATCTACGCCCACAGCCAGGGCCTCTATCCGTCCGGCATGGTCACCTCGACCTATATGCTGGGCGCGGCCTCCAGCGAGTTCTGGATGCAGCCCGACTCGAGCTTCCAGGCGGTCGGCATCTCGTCGGAGTCGATGTTCTTCAAGCGCTTCTTCGACAAGTACGGCGTCAAGGCCGAGTACGAGCAACGCTACGAGTACAAGAACGCGGTGAACCCCTATCTCTATAGCGACTATACCCCGGCCCACCGGGAATCGACGCTGTCGTGGATGGGCTCGGTCTACCGCACGGCCCTGGCCAGCGCGGCGGTCGATCGCAAGCGTGATGTGGCCCTGCTGACCAAGACCCTCGAGGCGGGCCCGTACAGCGCCCAGGAGGCCCAGGAGAAGGGCCTGATCGACAAGGTCGGTCAGGTCAGCGACATCCAGGCCTTCGCCCTCGACAAGGCCGGCAAGGGGGCCAAGCTGGTCGACTTCGACGACTATGCGTCGCGCTCCAAGCCGCCGACCGTCAAGACCGGCCCGGCCATCGCCGTGATCGGGGCCGAGGGCGCGATCGTCACCGGCGCGGACGGCGGCGGCTCGCCGTTCAGCGGCGACAGCAACGTCTATTCCGACAACGTGGCCCAGGCCTTCAAGACGGCGACCGACGACAAGGACGTCAAGGCGATCGTCTTCCGCGTCTCCTCGCCCGGCGGTTCGGACACCGCCTCGGAGCAGATCCTGGCGGCCGTGAAGAACGCCAAGGCGGCCGGCAAGCCGGTGGTGGTCAGCATGGGGACCTATGCGGCGTCCGGCGGCTACTGGATCTCCAGCCAGGCCAATTCGATCGTCGCCCAGCCCTCGACCCTGACCGGCTCGATCGGCGTCTATGGCGGCAAGTTCGCCATCGGCGACGCCCTGGCCCGCTTCGGCGTCGACACCAAGCCCCTGCACGTCGGCGGCGACTATTCGGAAGCCTTCGGCCAGGGCCAGGGCTTCACCCCCGACCAGCGCGCCAAGTTCGCCGGCTGGATGGACCGCATCTATGCCGGCTTCGTCAGCCGCGTAGCCGAGGGTCGCCACCTGCCGCCCGAGCGCGTGCGCGAGATCGCCAAGGGCCGCGTCTGGACCGGCGAGCAGGCCAAGCAGCTGGGCCTGGTGGACGAGCTGGGCGGCTTCTACGACGCCGTCGACAAGGCCAAGGCGCTGGCCAAGCTGAAGGGCGACGTGCGCCTCAAGCGCATGGACGGCGGGACCTCGCCGTTCGAGGCCTTCGAGCGCTTCCTGGGCGTCTCGGAGACCTCGGCCAAGACCCTGGCGGCCGCCGCCTGGGTGCTGGGCGATCCGCGCTCCCAGGCGATCCTGGACGAGATGGCCAAGGCCCGCCTGCGGGCCGCGCCGGGCGGGGCCTCGGTGCTGGCGGATACGCCGGTGCGGTAGGGCTTCCTACAGAGTGAAGCATGAAGCCCCGGCGCGGCCAGCGCCGGGGCTTTTTGTTTGCGCGCCACCAGGCTCCGTCATTCCCGCCCTGCCCTCACCCGCTCATCCCCGCGAAAGCGGGGACCCAAACTGACGGTCAAGACGATGGCGCGGCCGAGCCGCCCTCTGCTGGCTCGGCTTGGGTCCCCGCTTTCGCGGGGATAAGCGGTGTTTGCAGGGGTCCAGGGCGCGCCAATCCCCAGACACACCAAAGCCGCCGACCTCACGGCCGGCGGCTGATGGCGGACACCGCCCAAAAGAAAACGCCGGTGCTTTCGCACCGGCGTTCCCCATCGATAGCCGAGGCTGTCGATTAGAAGGAGTAGCGGACGCCCACGTAGGCGCGACGCGACGTGTTCCAGGCGTTGGCTTCCTGGTACTTGTACTGGCCGCTGCCGGCGCGGTTGGCGACGACGCCGATCGGCGACTGCTTGTCCAGGACGTTGAAGACGTCGAGGAAGAACTCGGCCTCACCGACCGGGAGCTTCTGGACGTACTTCAGACGCGCATCCAGGGTGTAGTAGGACGGGTTCTTACCCGAACCCACGAAGCCCGGCAGGACGTACGTGTCGGTCACGCCACCAACGGTAGTCGCACCGCCCATCGGCGGCAGGTAACGGCTCGAGATGACGTCGGCCGGCGTGTAGTACGAGCCGCTGTTCCAGTTGAACACGCTCGAAGCCTGCAGGCCGAACGGGAAGTCGTACGAACCGTAAGCCTTGATCTGGTGCTTGATGTTGCCGGCCTGACGGCCCCAGATGTTCGGCGCGCGCGGATCGAGCGCAACCCAGTCGCCTTGGAAGTCGGCGTTGCCGTCCGAGTTCGAGTTACCGTACGCCTTGTTGTGGGTGTACGACACTTGGCCGAACCAGTTGGTGGTCTTGTACTTGGTGACCACGAACTCGTAGCCCGTGTACTCACGCTTGCCGCCAGCCAGGGTGCCGATCACGTAGTTCGTGGTCGGAGCCGAGCTGAAGCCGAAGTACGAGTACGGCAGGTAGAAGGGCGAGCCCGGATAGGCCGCGCCGTTGGCGCCGCAGGTCGCTTGCGTGCAGGTCGGATCCGAGTACAGCGTCAGATCGTAGTCTTCCATGATGTCCTTGGTGATCCGGCGGGACCACGTGGCGGACACGCCGATGCTCGAACCGATCGTGGTCGAGGCGCCGATCATGTATTCATCGGTGTACGGCGTCTTGGTGGCGGGCGAGAACTGCGCGTCACCCGGACCACGGGTACGGAAGGTGATCCATTCGTTGCCGACGCGGATCTGCTCGTTGTTGACCGGACCGGTCAGCGCACCAGCGAAGTCGCTCATGTCGTTGCGGATCGGGTCGTAGTAACGACCAGCGTAAGCGAAGACCTTCGTACGGCCGTTGCCGAACACGTCATAGGTCGTGCTCAGGCGCGGGGCGATCGCCCAGTCGAACTTGGCGATCTGGCTGCCGTCCGAGGCGTAGTGCTTCCACTGCTCACCACGCACGCCGGCGTTGATCGTCAGTTGGTCGATCGTCCAGGTGTCCTGGAAGTACAGGGTCTCACCCTTGCTCGACACGGTGTACGGACCGTCGGCCGCGCGGACCGTGCGGTAGACGTTCACATTGCCGTACGGGTTGCCGGCGGTGTCGTTGAACTTCAGGGCGCTCAGTTCCGCCGCCGAGATCACGCCGTTGCCGTTGGTGTCCAGCAGGGCCTTGGCGCTGGCGCTGGCGTTCAGAGCCGGCAGGACGAAGCCGTTGGTGTCCGTCGAGGTGATCGCGCGAGCGGTCCAGCCAGAGCCGATGTACTGGCCGTAGGTGGTGCCCAGATAGGCCGGAGCCAGCGAAGCGTAGGTCACGCCGCCCGGAACCGAGTTGGTCTTGAAGACGGTGTTCTCGGTGTTGGTGTAGCCACCCTTGAAGGTGTGCGTGCCCAGCTTGGTGTCGAGGAAGTACTCGAAGTTCAGGCCGTATTCCTTGCGGTCACGGTGCTCTTCGGCGTTGGTCCCGCGGCCGCCCAGCGAACGCTGCAGAAGGGTCGAGTTGGCGGTCGTGGCGTAGGTGACGTTGTCGCGGATGGTGTTGTCCACCGCGGTGTCGGTCAGTTCCGACTTGTGCTTGAAGCCATAGGCGTTCACGCGCAGGTCGTTCCAGGTGTGGGTGTAGTCGATCTTGTAGTTGTCGCCGCCTTGCTTACGCGAGTAGTCGCGGCGGTTGATGATCGTCGCGTCGCGCTGGCCGCTGATATTGGTCGGATCGTTGAAGAACGTACCCGTCAGACGGTCGTTGTCGGTGATCTGCCAGGTGGCCTTGAAGAAAGCGTACTTTTCATCACGCGTCACTTTGCGCAGGTCGGCGCCGGTCGCGACGTCGAGCACGTTATCGGTGCGCTTCTTCTTCTGGTACGAACCAAAGACCCACAGCTTGTCCTTGATGATCGGGCCACCCAGGGTGAAGGCCGTGTCGTAGGTCTTGAAGCCACCCGAGGTGTTGTGCTTGTCCTTGCCGACCAGGTCCTTGTTCTGCAGGTAGTAGTTCAGCGAGCCGTGCCACTCGTTCGAACCCGACTTGGTGACGACGCGCGACACCAGGCCCGAACCGCCAGCGTATTCAGCCGGCACGCCGCCGACGATCACTTGCTGTTCCTGGATGATTTCCGAGTTGAAGTTGGCGCCGAAGGTGCCGGTGACCGGGTCGGTCACGTCGACGCCGTCGAGGTAGTACAGGTTGTCCGTCGAAGCGCCGATGGCGCCGCCGACGTCCGAATAGTTGGAGCCCGAACGCGACGACGGGTTGCCGCCCGTCGAGGGCTTCACACCCGGAACCAGCTGCAGGTAGCTCTGATAGTTACGGCCGGTGGGGAGCGATTCCACCGTCTGCAGGGTCAGGGTGGTGCCGACGGTGGCCGAGGTCACGTCAACGGCGGCCAGCGAACGACCGGTGATGACGACTTCTTCGATCGTGTTGCCTTCGGCGGCCAGGGCGTAACCGACCGACAGGTCCTTGCCCGAGACGACGGCGACGTGGTCGGCGCTGAAGTTGCTGTAGCCGCCGGCCGAAACGGTGACGGTGTAGTTGGTCGACGGGTCGAGGCCGCCGACGCGGACGCGGCCGTCGGCGTCGGTCGTGGCGGTCTTCGGCGACAGCGAGTCCGGCGACTTGATGACGACCGTGGCGCCCGAAAGCGGGGCGCCGTTCGGGCCGGTGACGGCGACGCGCAGGGCGCCGGTTTGCGACTGGGCCATGGCGACCCCGGTGACGCAGACGCTCAGCGCAATGCCGAGCGCGACGCGGCTCACGCCCTTCGCGAGGCGCGCGCGTGCGCTACCTTTGTTGAATTCCATGCTCTTCAAATCCCCTCTGAGCGTGGCGCGGGCGGCAAGTACGGACAAACCCCTCTAGAAACTTTGTCCGACCTGGAGCGGAAAAACCGCCAAACGGCGCCACGAGATCACTGGTGTCCCGGAAACATTTCTCCGGTTGCACGGACGTTAGGGGGGCGCGCCGCCGAGGGTCAATTGTCATTGCAAATTTGTAATTCACATCGCTCGAAGCTGTCGCAAAATCGCCACAGGGTCGCCGCTTTTCCGGAGATCAGTGCTCAACCTGAATACCGAAGCCTCGGACGGTCGCGCAAAAACTTCGTCATGCTTTTGTTTTAACGTGGCTATTTCGACCTCAAAGAACGCCGTTCAAGCTGTTATCATTTCGAAGAGAAACGCGCCAAAAAATTACGACCCGGAATTGACAGACACAAAATCATGCCCGGAATAACGAAGTTCGACACAAATCCTTTTAACCAACGCCTCGATGGCGACACAATTTCTTCACTCTTGCCACCCCGGCGCGCACCTTGATCGACGCCACTGACCATTGCGTAGGCGCCCTACCCTCGTGAGAATACCGGCGCGGCGGATGGCGCCGCTAAGCGAGCTGCAAAGAACCGATGAGTGATTTCCGACGCGTCACCGACTCCCTTTCGGTCAGCCCGCAGGTGACCGAGGCCGACATGGCCCGGGCCGCGGCCGAGGGATTCGTCCTGGTGATCAATAATCGCCCCGACGGCGAGGACCCCAGCCAGCCGTCCAGCGCCGCGATCGAGGCGGCGGCGCGCGCGGCGGGGATGGACTATCTGCACGCGCCGGTGCGCGGCGGCCCCACGCAGGAGCAGGTCGACGCCGTCCGTGCGGCGACCGAGGCCGCGAACGGTCCGGTCCTGGCCTTCTGCCGCTCGGGCACACGCTCGATCGTCACCTGGTCGATCGGCCAGGCGCTGGCGGGCGAGGATCGCGAGACCCTGGTCAACCAGGGCCGGGAAGCGGGCTACGACCTCTCCGGCGTGTTGCCCGCCTAGTCGGCGCTAGAAAGCGGCCGACTCGCGAGCCGCCATCGGCGTCGGTTCGGGCTGACAGCTGGTCAGAACGAACTGCGCCATGATGATACACAGGATGGCGAAGGCCGCGCGCTGGAGCCGTTTTGATACAAAAATCGCCGCGTCCGCCGTCATGGCCGGTCTCTCCAGGGTTACTGAAGGCTTAAAGCGCAAGACCGGCGCCGCCGGGATCTGCCGGTAGGCAGATCCCATGTCTTAAAGACAGCGCGCGTTTTATGGGCGAAACCGCCCCACACTTTCGCCCAACGCGCTTGTGGAGTCTTCTGATGATCCCCTTCGTCCGCGAGCTGGAGTTCGAATACGGCCGCTGCGACCAGGTCTCGCCGTTGATCCGGCGGGTGATCGCCCGCAATCCAGGGCCGTTCACCTATACCGGCACGGGCGTCTATATCGTCGGCCGGGGCGAGGTGGCGGTCATCGATCCCGGCCCGGACCTCGCCGAGCATTTCGAGGCCCTCAAAAGCGCCCTGGCCGGCGAGCGCGTGACCCACGTGCTGGTCACCCACCATCACCTCGACCACTCTCCCCTCGCCCATCCGCTGGCGCAGGCGTTCGGGGCAAGGGTGTACGGCCTGCCCGCTCCAGCCCCATACGCGAGCGACACCCCGGCCCTGGAGGAAGGCGGCGACGACCGCTTCCGCCCCGACGTGACGCTGACCGACGGCGAAGTGCTCTCGGGCCCGGGCTGGACGCTGGAGGCGGTGACGACGCCCGGCCACACCTCCAACCACGTCTGTTTCGCCCTCAAGGAGGAGAACGCGCTCTTCGCCGGCGACCACATCATGGGCTGGTCGACCACGGTGATCACCCCGCCCGACGGCGACATGGGCGACTACTTCGCCAGCCTGGCCAAGGTGAAGGCGCGGAACTTCGACGTCCTGTGGCCGACGCACGGCGCGCCGGTCCGCGAGGTCAGTCCGTTCATCGGCGCCTATGTCGCCCACCGCCGGGCCCGCGAGGCGCAGATCGTCGAGGCGCTGCAAGCCGGCTTCACCACCATCAGGGCCATGGTCCCCAGCCTCTACGCCGCCGTCGACCCACGCCTGCACCCGGCCGCGGCGCACTCGGTGTTCGCCCACATGGTCCAGCTGGTGCGCGAAGGCCGCGTCACCACGCCAGGCGAGCCCGCGCTGGACGCGGAATACCGGCTAGCCTGACGCCTCAAGGCACGCGCAGCGAAATCCGATCGGCGCGCGGCCGCAGCAAGAGCGGAGATGCGCGCCAGCTAACGGCCAATTCGACCATCATCGGCGCGGGCTGGCTGGGCAACTCGCCGTCGGGGCCCCAGCCGAAGGTGCGCAGGGCGAAGCTCACCTGCTCTTCGTCGTCGAACCGGGGATCGGACAGGAAGTAGGGCGTGCGGCCGCCGCCGCCGATCAGGGGCTCGAAGGCGTGTCCGAGCAAGGCGCTCCAGCGACCTTCGCGCCAGACATGCCACAGCCCGTCGATGACCCGGCCGGTGGCGTCCAGCCTTCGCCCGCGCAGGACCAGCTGTCCGCTGGGCGCCTCAACGACCTCGTCCAAGTCCGCGACGTGCAGGCCCGTCGCCATACCCTCCAGCCACAGGCCGTAAGGCGGGTTGCGCAGCAGCCCTTCGACCTCGACCGTGCCGCGCAGGTCGTCCGGCAGCAGCAGCCGCGCCTCCAGCGTCCGGCCGCTGGGCAGCACGCGGATCAGACACTCCGGCGGCTCAACGGCGTCCTCCAGCCGCAAGCCGCGCACCGGGCGCAGCGCCACGGACCGCCCGGCCTGCCGACACGCCGCCAGCAGTCGAACCTCGTCCATCGTCTTCGGCGCCGGGTCCAGCGTGTAGATGACCAGGGCCTCGGGGTCGTAGACCTGCAGCGTCTCGCCCTGCCGGGTCAGGGTCGGGGCCACGCGCAGGCGGCCGACATCGCTCACCCCGCCGCAGACGCCGTCCAGCATCGCCCCGTCGGCCAGCAGCATGGTCCAATAGTTCGGCCCGCCCATGCCGATCTCGCCCACGCCGCCGACCTGCCGATCGACGCCCACGGGCTGGGTGACGAGGCTCTCCGGCGTCACGGGATGGGACCGCCAGGCGGACCCGGTCGGCGTCGGCGAAGGTCGCAGGCCGAACAGGCGGCGGAGGCCGTCGATCATTCCCGTCGCCTTACTGCCCCTGCGCCACCGCCGCCGTCAGCGCGCCGATCCGCGCGCAGTTGCGGCCTTGATCGGGGCCGGCGTCGCGGCCGATCGAGCGCATGTCGAGGCGCGAGCCCTTGGCGTCGGGGCGCACCCGCACCACCAGGTCGTCGATCAGGCCATACCAGAAGCTGCTGCCCGTGGCCTCCAGGCGGCCGTCCATCGGATCGTCGGTGACCAGGGTCATGCCCGAGGCCAGGACGGCGGCCTTGATCGACTCGTAGACGTCGCCGGGCGCGCGTTCGCTGATCAGGGGACGGGCCGCCGGACAGGTCTCGGCGTTGATGTCAGCCAGGCGGCGCCCGGCATAGGCGGCCGAGCCGACCGGCAGGCTGGGGTCGTCGTCGACGATCTCGGCCGAACCGCCGCGCGCGGCCATGGCCGCGTCCGAGAAGCCCAGCGGCGTCTTCCAGTCGGTGGCCACGTCGTGGATCGGCGGCGACTGACCGCCCAGCGCCTTGGCCGCGAACATCACCCCGAAGGTCGCCGCCGTGACCACCAGGGCCAGCACCGCGCCCTTCCACAGCCGCGCGAAGCCGGCGCTGAGGGCGATGATCAGGCCGATCAGCCCGGTGGCGACGCTGATGAAGGCCACGCGCGGCGCCCAGTCCAGGGTCATGGACGTGTAGCCCAGCGGCAGCGGGATCATGCCCAGCTTGACGCCCAGCGCGCCGCCGGCCGCCAGGATGGCCGGCGCCAGGGCGACCAGCAGGGCCAGGTCCAGATAGAGCCGCGCCCAGCGGGGCGGCTTGCCCGACGCCTTGGCCGGCGCGTCGGTCCTGGCGCTCGTCCTGGACCTGCCGCGCTTGCCCGGCGTGATCGGCATGGCGAACGGCAGGGCCTCGCCGGCGTCGGCGAGGACGGGCCTGGCGTCTGGCTCGCGCAGGCGCAGCGGCTGTTCGGGCTCGGCCTTGACCGGCGTAGGCGCGATCGGCTCGGGCGCGATGACCTCGGCCGCGGCCGAGGGTTCAGGCGCCGGCTCGGCGGACGCCTCGGCCGACGTCGCGGCGGCGATGGCGGTGGCCTCGGCGATGATCGCGTCGGTGGCGGAGACCTGCTGGATTTCCGGCTCTGGCGTCGGATCGGCGACCACTTCCGGCTCAGGCTCGGGCTCGGGCGCGTCGAGCACCGTCTCGGCCGCGACCTCCTCGACCGGCTCGGGCGCGTAGAGCACCGCGGCGTGGGCACCGTCGGCGGCGGCCACGGTCGGAGGCGGAGCCGGCTCGGGCTCGGGTTCAGGCTCCGGCGCGGGCGGCGGAGGCGGCGACGGCTGCACCGGCGTCTCCGGCAGCGTGTAGCCCTCGTCGGCCAGACGCTTGCGGATCACCTTCTTGTCGATCTTGCCGGTCGCGCCCAGCGGGATGTCATCGACGAAGATCACGTCGTCGGGCATCCACCACTTGGCGATCTTGCCTTGCAGGTAGTCGATGATCTCCTGCTTGGTCGCTTCCTCGCCGGGCTTCAGCTTGATCAGCAGCACGGGCCGCTCGTCCCACTTGGGATGCGGCTGGCCGACCACCGCCGCCAGCGCCACCTTCGGGTGGCCGACGGCGATGTTCTCGATCTCGATCGTGCTGATCCACTCGCCGCCCGACTTGACCACGTCCTTGGCGCGGTCGGTTATCTGCATGAAGCCGTGCTCGTCGATCGTGGCGATGTCGCCCGTGTCGAAGAAGCCGTCCTGGTCAAGGATGTTGCCGCCCGCCCCCCGGAAGTACTCGGCGGCGATGATCGGGCCGCGGATCTTTAGGTGGCCGAAGGCGTGGCCGTCGTGCGGCAGCAACTTGCCGTCGTCGTCGGTCAGGCACAGCTCCACGCCCAGCGGCGGCCGGCCCTGCTTCAAGCGATAGGGCATCTGCTGGTCGTAGGGCAGCTTTTCCAGCTCGTCGGTCATCACCGACAGCGTCCCGACCGGCGAGGTCTCGGTCATGCCCCAGGCGTGGACCACCTCGACGTCGTACGTCTCCTGGAAGGCGCGGATGATGGTCTCGGGACAGGCCGCCCCGCCGATCACCACCTTCTTCAGCACCGGCAGCTTGGCGCCCGTGGCCTCCAGGTGCTGCAGCAGCATCTGCCAGACGGTGGGCACGGCGGCCGAGAAGGTCACGCCCTCGGTGTCCAGGAGCTCGAAGATCGAGGCGCCGTCCATCTTGGCGCCCGGCATGACGATCTTGGCGCCCGCGCCGGGACCGCTGAACGCCACGCCCCAGGCGTTGGCGTGGAACATCGGCACCACCGGCAGGATCACGTCGCGCTGCGACACGCCCATCACGTCGGGCTGCATGGTGATGAAGGTGTGCAGGAAGTTCGAGCGGTGCGAGTACATCACCCCCTTGGGGTCGCCCGTCGTGCCCGAGGTGTAGCAGAGGCCCGCCGCCGTGCCCTCGTCGAAGCCGCCCCAGGCGCACTCGGCGCCGTGCTGTTCCAGCAGGTCCTCATAGGCCAGCAGGCCCTTGAAGTGCGGGGCCTCGCCGGCCAGCGGGAAGTCGGCCGGCATGCGGTCGCGATCGGTGAAGACGACCACGTGCTCGACATGCGGCAGGCGCGGCAGGATGGCGGCGATGATCGGCAGGAAGGTCAGGTCGGTGAAGATCAGCCGGTCGCCGGCGTGGTCGGCGATCCAGGCGATCTGCTCGGGGAACAGGCGCGGGTTCAGGGTGTGGCAGACGGCCCCGATGCCCATGATGCCGTACCAGGCTTCCATGTGGCGGCCGGTGTTCCAGGCCAGGGTGCCGACGCGGTCGCCCGGCTTGACGCCCAGGGCCAGCAGGGCGTTGGAGACGCGCTTGGCCCGGTCGCGGATCTCGCGATAGGTCGTGCGCACGATCGGTCCCTCGACCGAACGGCTGACCACCTCGCGCCCGCCGTGCCACTTGGCGGCGTGGTCGATGATCTTGTCCAGGGTCAGGGCCCCGTGCTGCATCAAACCCTGCATCTGAACTCCACGCTCCCGACCGCTTATCGTTGTTCACGCAACGCTATCGGTGTGCGGCGCAACACGCAACGCGACGCGCCCCCACAAGGGAAAAGAGGGCCGTCGCACAACCGCGAACTCCGTCGGGTACCCGACCACACCGCGCCAATCAGCCGCAGGGTGAATTTAGAGACTCTTGGTTGCGATGGGCGGATAGTTCGTGCTGAGCGAACGTGGTTCGTCAGCAGGAGACGATGGCGTGGGCTGGCTGGCCGACACCCTGGCGGATGAGAGACTGGACGAGGTGGGCGCCGACATCCGGCGGCTCGGCGTCTCGCGTCTCATCTCCGGTTGTGTGGCCGCCGGGATCGTCGGGCTGGGCCTGGGCGCCCTCACCGCCTTCGCCTGGCTGGCCGGTTTCGTGGTCGCCGAGGGCCTGGCCACCCTGGCCACCCGCAATTTCGGCAAGGACCGCCCGGCGTCGCGCGGTGATCGCGCCGCCTTCATCCTGGCCTCGATCCCGGTCAACGGCAGCTGGGCCGCCCTGGCCAGCCTGCTGTGGCTGCACGGCTCCGACAAGCTGAAGATCGCCGCCGTCGCCATCTGGTGCGGCCAGCTGGTCTTCGCTCAGCAGTATCGTCACCAGCCCCTGGCCCTGCTGGTCCTCAGCGGCGTGATCCCGGCGGCCAGCCTGGTCATCTTCCCGTTCTTCTTCATGCCCGGCGCCGACTTGGTCACCCAGTCGATGCGCTGGTCGCTGGTGCTGCTGATCGCCGTCACCCTCAATGTCGCCCTGCGCAACCGCGCCGCCGCCCGCCGCATGGACGAGCTGACGCGGGGCCTGCGCGACGAGCGCGAGCGCGCCCTGGAAGCCGCCCGCGCCAAGTCCACGTTCATCGCCGTCACCAGCCACGAGCTGCGCACGCCGATGAACGGCCTGTTGGGCATGGCCCACGCCCTGGAGCGCTCGGACCTCAACCCCGCCCAGCGTGAGCAGGTCGCCCTGATGCTGAAGTCGGGCGACAGCCTGATGCAGCTGCTCAACGACGTGCTGGACATGTCGCGGATCGAGGCCGGCCGCGTCGAGCTGGCGCCGGAAGCCATTGATCCCCGCGCCATCGTCGCCGACGTGGTCGACACCTGGCGCGACGCGGCGGTGTTCAAGAACCTGTCGCTGTTCGCCGACTTCGGGGCCGAGGTCCCGGTCTGGATCAGCGCCGACCCGCTGCGGATCCGCCAGATCCTGACCAACCTGGTGTCCAACGCCGTCAAGTTCACCACCGCCGGCCACGTGCGGGTCAGCGTCAACGCCGAGCGCGCGGGCGACGCCTGGATGCTGCGCTTCGCGGTCAGCGACACCGGCCCCGGCGTGCCGGCCGCCGCCGCCGACCGGGTGTTCGACAGCTTCACCCAGGCCGACGAGACCATCTCGCGCAGCCACGGCGGCGCGGGGCTGGGCCTGACCATCTCGCGCGCCCTGGCCCGTCAGCTGGGCGGCGACCTGGAGCTACGCCCGGCCCAGGTCGGCGCCTGTTTCGTGCTGAGCATCCGCGCCGTGGAGACCGTGGCGCCCGAGGCGATCTCGGAGCCCGAGGAGCAGGACGACGACAACCTCGACCAGATCCGCGTGCTGATGGCCGAGGACAACGCCGTCAACCAGCTGGTCGTGCGCACCATGCTGGAGCCGACCGGCGTGGCCCTGACCGTCGTCGAGAACGGCGAGGAAGCGCTCAAGGCGATGAAATCCGGCCGCTACGACTGCGTGCTGATGGACATCAACATGCCGGTCATGGACGGCATCACCGCCTTGGAGGCCATCCGGGACGGCAAGGCCGGCGACCCCGCCCTGCCCGTCATCGCCCTGACCGCCTCGGCCATGGCCGGCGACCGCGAACGGTTCCTGGGGCTGGGCTTCGACGACCACCTGGGCAAGCCGGTCAAGCCGATGGACCTGATCACGGCGATCATCCGGGCGGTGAACCCGGACCCGCCGAACGAGGGGCTGAGGGCGGCTTAGGCCGCTGAGCGCCCCCTCCGTCTCGTCGCCTATCGGCGCCGATCCACCTCCCCCGCTGCGCAGGGGAGGAGAAGAAACTCCTCACCCGTGGAACGGGGGAGGTGGCGCGATGCGGATACGCATCGTGACGGAGGGGGCGCTACGGCCTACCCCATCGTCTCCGCCAGCGCCCGAGCCTCGTCCTCGAAGGCGTTGACCGTGTCGACCTTGCGCCAGGTGATCTCGCCCGTATCCCGTGACAGCTGGTTCTCCAGCACCGCCACGTCGGCGTCCGAGGCGTCGTTGACGCGGGCCGCCACGCGTTCGCGCAGCACTTCGGGCGGCGCTTCCAGCCAGACGCCCAGGAAGCCGACGTCGCAGCTCTTGGCCAGGGCCTCGGCGCGGGCGCGCTCCTCGGGTTTCAGGAACACCGCGTCCAGCACCACCGAGCGCCCCGCCTTCAGGCACAGCTGCGCGTCGTGGAACAGCTGGTCATAGACCTTGGCGCTCATCTCCGGCGTATAGGCCTCGCGCGGCAGGCGCTGCAGCGACGGCACGCCCCACAGGCGCTTGCGGATCTCGTCGGTGCGCAGGACCACCGCGCCGGGGGCCGAGCCCAGACCAGGGGCGCAGACCCGCGAGAAGGTCGACTTGCCCGAGCCCGACAGGCCGCCGGCCGCCACCAGGCTGACCGGCTTGGGGGCCAGGTGGTCCAGAGCAGCCTGCAGATAGGCCCGCGCGGCCTCGTCGTCGCCGGTATAGGCCCAGACGTGAGTGCGCACGGCGGCGCGGACGGACAGCATCAGCGGCAGCGCCGCCAGGCCCGTCCACAGCCCTTCGTCGAACGTGCGGGCGGCCTCGTCCAGATAGGCGTTCAGCACCCGGCCGGCGGCGTCGCGGCGGCGGCGGAAGTCCAGGTCCATCAGCAGGAAGGCCAGGTCGTACTGCACGTCGATGTCCGACAGGGTGTCGTTGAACTCGATGCAGTCGAACAGGATCGGCTGACCGTTCTCGATCAGGATGTTCCCCAGGTGCAGGTCGCCGTGGCAGTGGCGGGCGAAACCGTCCTTGGCGCGGCCGTCCAGCAGCGGACCCAGGCGCTCCAGCGCGATGTCGGTCTCATGCACCAGGCGCTCGACCGCCTGCTTGCCCAGGCGCGCCGAGAGGCCCCGCAGCAGGTTGGCGTTCGAGCGGATCGTGTAGCCCAACGCCGAGACCCCGCCGCCTTGCGGACGCAGGGACGAGCCGGCATGGAAGCGCGCCACGGTGCGGCCCAGCGAATCCTCCAGCGCGTCGTCGATCGCCCAGGGCTGGGTGGCCAGCACGCCGTTCTGGTCGAAGCGGCGCATCTCCAGCAGGTATTCGACGATCTCGCCCTCGCCGTCGATCTCCAGCCCGCCGTCGGCGGTGCGGTTCAGGCGGCGGACCTCGCGATAGATGTCCGGCGCGGCGGCGCGGTTGAAGGACAGCTCGCGCTCCAGCGCCCAGCGGCGCAGCTCCAGCGTCGAATAGTCCAGAAAGCCGAAATCGACCGGTCGCTTCACCTTGAAGGCCGAGTCGCCGAGCAGGAACACACGGGCGCACGAGGTCTCGATCGTGTTTTCCGACCGTTCCTCGAACCAGGCGGCCACTTCCTGCTCGCGCGCGGCTTCCGCGTCCTTGATCACGCTTGGCGTCCCATCTTTCCGCGCCTCGAAAACGGCGTCCGGGCTGCATAACCGAAACGTGCGCTCACGTCCTCTCGCGCAAGCCTTGCCGGACTCGAAATTTCGCGGTTAGATTGCATCCTAGTCATCGATTGCGAGTGTCATATGCTGGTCGGCGCGGGACTGAAACGATCCGGGCACAAGCGCGAGGAGATCCTCGCCTCGGCCAGGGCGCTGTTCTTGAAGGAAGGCTACGCCGACACCGGCATGGAGGTCGTCGCCCGCGCGGCCGGGGTCTCGACCGCGACGCTCTATGCCTACTTCCCCAGCAAGGCCGACCTGTTCAAGGCGATCGTGCTGGAGACGGTCAGCGGGGTCGGCGCCCCGGTGCGCGAGGCCGTCCGCGTCAAGGGCGACGCCCGCGCGCGCTTGACAGCGCTAGCCGTGGCCTACGCCACCTTCCTGTCGCGCGCCGACACCCGGGCCATGTTCCGCATGGTCACGGCCGAGCGCCGCCGCTTCGAGGACGTCGCCGAATATTTCCTGCAGAGCGCCCGCGACGAGCTGGGTGGGGCAGCGATCTCGGTGATCAACGACCTGGTCAAGACCGGCGAACTCAAGGTCGAGAAAGCCTCCTGGGCCGCCGGCCAGCTGATGGGCATGCTAGACCACGTCACCCTGGTCCTGGGCCTGTCCGCCGGCGACGAGGTGCTGTCGAGGCGTCCGGTCAAGGACATCGCCGAGGACGCCGTGGAGACGTTCCTGGCGCGGTATGGGGTGCGCTGAGGCCGCCCCTCACTTCACCTTGTAGGCCAGCTTGACGGTGAAGTTCGACTTCGCGGCCATGGCGTTGCGGGTCTTGAGACGCACGTGGGTCACCGAGCCTTGCGTCGCGGCGGTCGGGGCGAAGGTCCAGGTCGCGCCGCCGTCGGACGAGAACTCGACGTCATCCGAGGTGCTCGTGCCTGAGACGTAAGAGAAGGCCAGGCCCGATGCCGGGCTGCCTTCGGTAAAGGTCGCGAAGGCGCTGCTCGTGCCGTCACCGTCCAGGGCGACCGTGGTGTTGGACGGGGTGGCGATCACGACGGCCACGGCGTTGTTGTCCTGGGCGGCGATGTCGGGATTGCCGACCGTCACGGTCATGCGGCGCTTGGCGCCGGGGATCGATTTGGGGAACAACGTCCCGTTCTGGTCGTCCCAGGTGGTGGTGGCGACGGTCGAGATGGTGGGTGCGACGCCGCCGATGGTCAGGGTGACGGTGACGTCGGTGTTGACGTTCCCCGTCTCGGTCTTGCCGATGACGCAAACCCCCAGGCTGATGCCCGTGCAGATGCTCCACTCCCACTTCACCCTGAACGTCCCGGTGTAGACGCCGGGCAAGGGCGCGATGCTGGTCAGGCGGGGCTTGACGTAGACCGGGAGGCTGGTCGGCGCGCTGCCCGTCAGGCCCAGGACGTCGATCAGCACGCCGTTGACGTAGTAGGCCGTCGTTCCGTTCAGTTGCGGCGTGCCGGATGAGGTCGCCGACAGCAGGAAATCGACGGTGTTGGTCCCGTTGGTGTGGGTCAGCTTGTAGGCCGTGTTGCTGATCGTCGCCCGGATATAGTTGGAGCCCAACAGGGTCAGGACCGGGCTGCCGGTCGGACAGCCGAAGCCGCCGGGGACGCTGGCATAGGGGACCACGTCGCCGTACACGGCGTTTGGCGACTGGGCGGGCAGCGTCCCGGAGGACGTCGCCGACGCGCCGCACGACGCCGCCGACGCGCCGGTCGCGGTCAGCAGCAGCGCGAACGCCGCCGCCAGGAACGTGAAAATCGGGTTCAACCGCATCCAGAAGCCTTCGGATTTCGCTGGAATCCTAGGCCGCCAGGGTTAATCGCACTTCAAGGATGTAGCCGCCACGAAGGCTCAACCCATAGACTTTAGTCTAGGGAAACAGCCTTTTCGTGGTCCAGCCAGCGTCCACGCGGTCGAACACCAGCCGCTCGTGCAGGCGGAACGGGCGGTCGCGCCAGAACTCGATCGTGACCGGGACGATGCGGTAGCCCGACCAGTGCGGCGGGCGCGGCACCTTGCCCAGGCCGAACTTCAGGCCCATCTCGGCCACCCGCTTTTCCAGGGCCAGGCGGTCGGGCAGCGGTCGCGACTGGTCGCTGGCCCAGGCGCCGATCTGGCTGGCGCGGGCGCGGCTGGCGAAATAGGCGTCGGCCTCGGCCTCCGTGGTCGGCTCGACCGTCCCGCGGATGCGCACCTGGCGACGCAGGGACTTCCAGTGGAACAGCAGGGCCGCCTTGGGATGGCCGGAGAGCTCCATGCCCTTGGCGCTGTGGGTGTTGGTGTAGAACACGAACCCGCGCGGATCGAAGTCCTTCAGCAGCACCATCCGCGAGTCCGGCATGCCGCCCTCGTCGACCGTCGAGACGGTCATGGCGTTGGGGTCGTTGGGCTCCTTCTTGCCCGCCTCTTCCAGCCATTCGGCGAACAAGGCGAACGGGTCCTCTTCCGACAGCAGGGTCGGCGGGACCGCCTCGGTCACCTGGCGGACATAGTCGTCCTCGCTGGGCGAGGCGGGGATCAAGGTCGGGTCGGCGCTCATGACCTTCGATATAGGACGAGGCGTGGACGAGGGCCACATCCGCACCATCCCCTAAAGTCTTAACTTAACCCGCCGTTGACCATCCTGGCGGCAGGGTCGGGCGATGACGACCCGCATGTCCACGCTCACGCTTTCGGCCGCCCGCGCTCTGCTGGGCGTCGGTCCGATGGCGGACGAGCGTGAGCTGCGCACCGCCTATCGCGAGGCGGCCAAACGGGCCCACCCTGATCGCCCGACCGGCGACGCGGCTCTGTTCCGCGACGTGCTGGCCGCCTATCGCCTGCTGCAGGACACGCCGGTCGTTCAGCACAATTTCCCGCCGGCGGTGGCGCAGGCCGCGCCGGTCGCCGATCGCGTATTCCTCGAGATCGACATCGCCACGGCCGTGACCGGCGGCGCCGAGGAGCTGGCCATCGACGGCCGTCGCCTGCGGCTGAAGCTGCCGGCGGGCCTGCGCGAAGGCGACAAGGTCCGGGTCGAGGGCGTGACCTTCGAGGTCCGCCTGCGGGCCCAGGACGGCGCCCTGGTGCGCGGCGACGACATCTGGCTGACCGGCAAGGTCGATCCGCGCGTGCTGTCCGAGGGCGGCCGCGTCGACGCCGACACCCCGCTGGGCCCTCGCCCGGCCTGGATCTCGACCAAGGCCGCCGCGCGCGGGCTGGTGCGGCTGCCGGGGCAGGGCCTGCCGGCGCGAGCCAACCACAAGGCGGGGGATTTGTTCCTGCGCCTCGAAGCCGCCGAAGCCGGAGCCGAGAGCCCGGCCCGATCGTTGCTGAAGCGCTTCGCGGCGGCCTGGGCGGCCTGACGCTGCTTTAATCTCTCCTCCCCTTCTGGGGGAGGTGGATCGCTGCGAATACGCAGCGAGACGGAGGGGGCCAGCACCCTGTCGCCGAGCTAGCGCTATCCCCCTCCACCGCCATTCGGCGGTCCCCCTCCCCCAAGAGGGGAAGGAGAGACACTCACGCACGCCGCTTCATTTTATTCAATCGCGCACGATCTTTTTTCGCGCCATCCACTTGCAATTAAATTGCGCGCGATTAAATCGTTCACATCAATTCAAACCGAGGGAGTTTCCCATGACCACGCTCTACACCACCCGCGCTACCGTCGTTGGCGGCCGTGAAGGCCACGCTCGCACCGAAGACGGCCTGCTGGACGTCCAGCTGTCGATGCCCAAGGCCCTGGGCGGCAAGGAGACCGGCACCAACCCCGAGCAACTGTTCGCCGCCGGCTACGCCGCCTGCTTCCAGAGCGCCATGGCCCACGTCGCCCGCACCCAGAAGATCGCGCTCACCGGCTCGACCGTGACCGGCCAGGTCGGCCTCGCCACGCAGGAAGTCGGCTTCAAGCTGGAAGTCGCGCTGGAAGTCGAAACCCAAGGCCTGAGCCAAGCCGACGCCGAAGCCCTGGTCGCCACCGCGCACCAGGTCTGCCCCTATTCGAACGCCACCCGCGGCAACGTCGATGTGGCCATCACCGTGAAGGCGGCCTAAGCCGTATTGTCATGAGCCAGAAGAAGTCCGCGCCGTCCGATGCTCCGATCGAGGTCCTGCGCCTCGACAACCAGCTATGCTTCGCCCTCTACGGCGCGGCCAACCGGATGACGCGGCTCTACCGGCCCATGCTGGACGCCCTGGGGCTGACCTATCCGCAGTATCTGGCCATGCTGGTGCTGTGGGAGGCCAGTCCCCGGACCGTCGGGGCCCTGGGCGACGCCCTGGACCTTGATTCCAGCACCCTGACCCCGCTGCTCAAGCGTCTGGAAGCCGGGGGCCTCGTGGCCCGCACCCGCGATCCGGAAGACGAGCGGCGGGTCATCGTGGCGCTGACCGACAAGGGCCGCGCGCTGCGCGACCAGGCGGAAACGATTCCCGAAAAGCTGTTCTGCGCGCTGGACATGCCGCTGGAGACGATGGGCGCGCTGCGCGATCGTCTGAAGACGGTGGCGACCTAGCGGGCTTAAGCCTGCGGCGGACGCTGCGGCTGCGCGGCCTGCTGGCGGGCGCGGTGGGCGGCGTGGTCGGCGTCGCTGGTCTGGCGCAGGGCCCGCAGGTCCTCGCTGATCCGGAAAATCGCGACATAGAACTCGCAGAAGGCGCGCCACAGCAGCACCAGCGCGCCGGCGACCAGCAGGCCGGCGATCAGCACCGGAAAGGCCAGCAGCAGCGAGCCGACGCCCGGCTCCTTCAGCGCCAGGCCGACGGCGGCGCCGACGACCGAAAAGCCGAACAGGGCCACGACGCCCAGGCCCGCCCAATAGATGAAGTGGATCACCGGCCCGGTGACCAGGCGGTCGAACGTCAGCAAATCCCACATCAACGAGTTGGATTTAGTCTTTTTGGCCGGAGGCATACTGAACCCCAAGTCGGCGAGAACCGCCCCTCTTATGGGCCATCGCTAGCAGTGCGAAGCCCGCTCGGCAATGCCGAGCGGGCTCGCGGTGTTATCAGCCTTGGAAGCCGTGAGGCTTACTGCGGCTTGGCGCCGGCGACCGTGGCGTCGATCTGGGCCTTGGTGGCCGTGGTCGAGACGCTGCCGTCCGCGCCCGCGCTCAGGCTGTTGCCCGGCAGAGCGAACTTCACGCCGCCGTTGGTGACGATGACGTTCGTCGAGCCGTCGGCGCCGGTGCTGGTGCCGGTGATCTGGCCGACCGAGACGCCGGCGACGTCCTTGACGGCCGAACCAACCTTGAAGCTGGCCACGCTGGCCGAGGTCGGCGTACCGGCCGCATCAGCAGGATTGGCCGAAGGCGGCGTGGCGGTCTGGGTCGTCGTCGAAGCCGACGGCGTGGTCGTGGTGGTCGTGCTCTGGGTCGGCGTCGTGGTCGTCGTCGACTGAGTCGGGGCCGCGGTTTCAGCAGCCGGCGGCATGGCGCCGGTGGTCGGCGCAGCCGGGGTCGTGGTGGTCGTGGTGCTCTGGGCGAAAGCAGCGCCGGCGAACGTCAGGGACGCGGCGGCGGCGAGCAGGGCGATCTTGTTGGTCATGTAAACTCTCCGTCGAAGGGCCCCTCCCTTGGCTGAAACAACGTGACCTTGCGGACACGGTTCCGTCGGAGAGTCGACGTGATGCTCTACCGGCGCGCGACGAGCGCCGCGATATAGGCCTCCATCAGCCGCGTCAGCTCGTCTTCCAGTCGTTGCGGGTCGAGCGCCAGGTCGGTCTCGATCGTCGCCGCGCGCAGCAGGCCGATGACCGCGTGGGTCAGGACGAAGCCGGCCTCTGGCGACAGCGGGAAGCCGAAGGCGGTCTTGCCGGCGATGGTGTCGAAAAAGATCAGGTGATGGCGCATCACCACGTCGTCCTCGCCCTGCTGGGTCAGGGCGTCCAGCAGGGCGCGACGGGTGGCGGGCGCGCCTTCGAACGCGGTGGCCAGGGTGCGGACGATCAAACGCACCGCGCCCAGCTCCGGCCCGGCTATCACAATCTCGGCGATGCGGTCGCGGGCGGCGGCGGCCCGGCGCTGGGCCAGGGCGGCCAGGATCGCCTGCTTGCCGGCGAAGTATTGATAGAGCGTGCCGACGCTGACCCCGGCCCGCTCGGCGATGTGATTGGTGGTCAGGGCCTCGACGCCGCCCTGATCGAGAAGTTGAAAGGCCGCCTCCAGAATCGCGTCCACCGTCGCCTCGGAGCGCGGCTGGCGTGGCGTTCGTCTCGCCTTTTCAGTCACTTGCGGCTGAGCCTCCGAAGATGCGGGCAAGGCGAGTAGCGCGCGGGTCCTATCAGCCTAACCTAGGTCGCAAGACTTGGATCCGTCTCGGTTCCGCTACGTACGAGGTTCCCATGAACGCCGCCCTCGAAAAGGTCCGGGCCAAGGTCGCGTCGCAGAAGACCGCCCTGCCCGCGCTGTATGGCGACGTCGATTTCGACAGCACGCCCGAACGCTTCACCGACGATCCCAAGGTCAGTGTCGCCCCGCGCCTGCGCAATCTCGATCCCGACAAGGTGGCTCTGATCAAGGCCTACACCATGCTGGGCGATGTCGTGGCCGACGCCTATGCGGCGCTGATGCCGAAGTACGGCTTCCGGCCGCTGATCCAGATGCTGACCAAGGCCTGCGACGAGGGGATCGCCGCCGTGGCCGATGCGCCGCCGGAGCTGGTCGCCTTCATCGCCGACATGGAGGCCACGCCCGACTGGGTGGACATGGACCTGGTGCGCGAGGGCCAGCGGCTGGACCGCAACGCCGCCGCCAATCTGGGTCCCTTCGCGATCCGGGGCGCGTTCATCGCCACCTTCATGAACAAGTACGCCGCCCTGCCGATGGCCCTGACCGGGACCCTGTCGAACGACACCGCCGCCCGGCGGGTCAACGAGACGGCGACCTTCTTCACCACCACCCTGCTGCCCGGCTCGCTGGAGCGTCACGGGGCCGGGTTCAAGGCCGCCGCCATGGTGCGGCTGATGCACTCGATGGTGCGGTTCAATGCGCTGAAGCGCTCGGATAACTGGGACGTGCGCGTCTACGGCATCCCGATCCCGCAGGTCGACCAGATGCCCGCCGGCCTGATCCCGATCTTCCTGATGAGCTACAAGATCGTCGCCCAGGGGCGGAAAACCTTCACGGCCGAGGAGCGCGCCCGGGTCGAGCTGGCCCGCTACCGTTGCTTCCTCTTGGGCCTGCCCGAGGACCTGCTGGCCGACACCCCGCAGGGCGTCGTGGACACCATGAACGCCCGCTCGGGCACCTTACGCGCCGGCTTCGACGACGCCACCTGCGGCGAGCTGGTCCGCGCCACGCTGGACGCCTATCTGCCGCCGGACGAGAGCCCGGAGAACAAGCTGTTCGACAAGGTCGAGCGCCGGTTCTCCAAGGTGTTCTTCCTGCGCAACTTCCTGAACGGCGACGTGGCGGCGGCCAGGAAGATGGGCGTCGAGATCGGCCCCCGCGACTTCATGATGTTCGGCCTGGTGGCCCTGCTGGTGACCAGCCAGCTGATGGCCTACCGCTTGGCGCGCAACGTCCCGGGCGTGAGTGACGTGGCCGACCGCCGGCTGGTGGCCAAGCTGAAGAAGCAGCTGGCCCGGTATGGCCACGCGGAGTTCACCAGCGACGCCGAGAAGTATCGGCCGACGGGCAGGCCCGTGACGGCCTAAGCGCCCCCTCCGTCACGTCGCCTATCGGCGCCGCGCCACCTCCCCCGCAAGCGGGGCAGGAGGGAGTTACTTCTCCTCCCCCGTGAAACGGGGGAGGTGGATCGCTGCGGATACGCAGCGAGACGGAGGGGGCGCTTTAGGGCCTAGAAATCCAGCTCCATCCGCGCGCCCGCGACCCGCGCCGTGTAGTCCCGGTCCCCGTTCGGCAGCGGCGTCGCGTCCCGATACGCCAGCACCCCGCCGTTGAAGTTGAAGCGCAGATATTCGACCGGCTGCCAGATCAGCGCCGCCAGCCAGGCGTCCTGCTGGCCGCCGACGATCCCCCGATCGTTGAGGTCCAGATAGTCGTAGCGGACGTTCAGCTGCAGCGCCCCGACGCCGCCCGCGCCCAGGGGCGTCTTGGGCTTGGCGCGGTCGAACTGGCCGCTCTTGTAGCCGCGCGTGTCGTCGGTGAGGAAATAGCCGACCTCGGCATAGCCGCCGACGAAGCGGGCGTCGGGGCCGGTCTTCAAGGTGCTGTCCAGACGATGGACCTCGGCCGCGCCGTGCCAACGGCCACGGACGAAGGCGGCCTCCACGCCGTGGTGGGTCTCCTCGCGCACGGGCAAGGCGGCCGTGCCGATCAGGCGGCTGTTGGTCGTGTGCAGATAGGGCCGCTGGCGGTAGCGGGTGGCGGTGTCGCTCACGCGGTTGAGGTTGCGCCAATGGGCCGAGCCGCCGAAGTGCAGCTGGGTCTTGCCGATCTTGGGCGCATAGACCATCCGGCCGTCCAGGCCGTAGCTGTTGTTCTCGTCGCCGCCGGCCGGGCCGTCGCTGGCGTTGGACAGGGCGGTGATGTCGTCGGCGAACAGGCCCGCCTGCAGCACCCACGGGCCCTTCTCGTACTGGGCCGACAGCCCCAGCCGCCGCTCGAAAGCGAAGGCGTCGGTGAAGGCCGCCCGCTCCATGAACGAGCCGGAGGTGTCGCCGGTCAGCTCGTCCAGCGACTGGAACTGGTTCTGGTTGCCCAGGGCCAGCAGCCAGGGGCCGGTCTTGTAGGTGACGAAAGTGTCCACGAGATCGACGACGTTGTCGGAAAGCTCGAGCTCCAGCTTGTAGCCGATGCCGGCGCCCAGGCTCCCCTCCCCGCCCAGGCGGATGCGGCGCACCTCGGCGACGTAGCCCAAGCCGCGGTCGGCCAGGGCGCTGGGCGCATCGACATAGCCGATGTCGGTCTGGATGCGTCCCTTGGCCTTGAAGCTGCGCCCGCCGCTGGCCGAGATCACCGGCGAGCCCTTCCAGGTGATCTCGCTGGTCGCGGGCTTGGCCGGCGCCGGCGCGACCGGCGGCGGAGCGGCGGAGACGGCGTTCAGCCGCCCCTCCATCCGCTGCAGCTGGGCGCGCAGGGTCGCGATCTCGGCGCGCAGGGCGGCGACATCGTCGGGGCTCAGGGCCTCTTGGGCGAAGGCGGGAGTGGCAAGCAGGCAGGCGCCCGCCGCGCCGAGCGCGACGAGGGTCGTGATCTTGGGATGCAAACGAGCACCATGGGAAAGAGCACCTGCGCCCCCTCCATGCGACAAATCTATTACGGTTTTACGACAACCGCAGCCGGTGCGACCTTTAGACCATCCCCACCGTCTTCAGACGGGCGCGCGGGTGGATCTCGTTCTGGCTCATCACCACGGTCTGGCCGCGGAAGCGCTCGATGATCGAACGTACATAGGGACGGACGCCCGGGCTGGTCAGCAGCACGGCGGCCTCGCCGGCCAGGGCGGCGCGCTCGAAGGCGTCGCGGACGCCGCGGATGAAGTCCTGCAGGCGCGAGGGCGGCAGGGCCAGCTGCTTGTCGTCGCCGGGGCCGATCAGGGCTTCGGCGAAGGCCTGCTCCCAGTCGGCCGACAGGGTGATGATCGGCAGGGCGCCGTCGTCGCCACGGTTGGCCCAGCACAGCTGGCGGGCCAGACGGGCGCGGACCTGCTCGACCAGTTGGGTGACCGAGCTGGTGTGCGGGGCGGCCTCGCCGATGCCTTCCAGGATCTGCGGCAGGTCGCGGATCGAGACCCGCTCGCGCAGCAGCGACTGCAGCACGCGCTGCACGGTGGTGGCCGTGGCGGTGCCGGGGATCAGGTCGGCGACCAGTTTCTGCTGCGCCTCGGGCAGCTCCTTAAGGAGCTTCTGGACTTCGGAGTACGACAGCAGGTCGGCCATGTTCTCCTTGAGGATCTCGGTCAGGTGCGTGGTCAGCACCGTGGCCGGATCGACGACCGTGTAGCCGCGGAAGGTGGCTTCCTCGCGCAGGTCGTCGGCGATCCAGGTGGCCGGCAGGCCGAAGGCGGGCTCGCGCACGTGCTCGCCCGGCAGCTCGACCTGGCCGCCGCGCGGGTCCATGGCCATCAGGTTGCCCAGGCGCACTTCGCCGGCCCCGGCTTCCATTTCCTTGATGCGGATGGCGTAGCCCTGGTTGGCCAGGCGCATGTTGTCGAGGATGCGCACGGGCGGCATGATGAAGCCGAACTCGCCGGCCAGGGTCTTGCGCAGGGCGCGGATCTGGTCGGTCAGCTTGCGGCCGTCCAGGTCGTTGATCAGGGTCAGCAGGCCGTAGCCCAGCTCGATCTTGACGTCGTCGATGGCCAGCGAGGCGCTGATCGGCTCTTCCTCGGCCTCGGACGGCGCGGAGGCCTGCTCCAAGAGCGATGGATCGATTGGCTTGGGCTTCTTGGCGTCCTGGATGCGCTTGTAGGCCAGGGCCCCCGCGCCCAGCGACAGGGCCGCGAACGGGATGATCGGCATGCCCGGGATCAGGGCGATGATGCCGGCCGAGGCCGAGACCATGCCCAGGCCCGCCGGGTTCATGCCCAGCTGGGTCATCAGGGCCTTGTCGGCCGAGCCTTCGACGCCGGCCTTCGACACCACCATACCGGCGGCGATCGAGATGATCAGGGCCGGGATCTGGCTGACCAGGCCGTCGCCGATGGTCATGATCGTGTACGAGGACGCGGCCTGGCCGATCGGGATCTTGTGCTGCACCACCCCGATGATGATGCCGCCGACGATGTTGATGCCGGTGATGATCAGGCCGGCGATCGCATCGCCCTTCACGAACTTGCTGGCGCCGTCCATGGCCCCGAAGAACGTGCTTTCCTGCTCCAGCTCCTTGCGGCGCAGCTTGGCCTGCTCCTGGTCGATCAGGCCGGTCGACAGGTCGGCGTCGATGGCCATCTGCTTGCCGGGCATGGAGTCCAGGGTGAAGCGCGCGGCGACTTCGGCGATCCGGCCCGAACCCTTGGTGACGACCATGAAGTTCACCACCACCAGGATGATGAAGATGATCACCCCGATGACGAAGTTGCCCTGCATCATCAGGTGACCGAAGGCCTCGATGACCGCGCCGGCCCCGCCGCTGCCTTCCTGGCCGTGGCCGAGGATCAGGCGGGTCGAGGCGACGTTCAGGCCCAGGCGATACAGGGTCGCGACCAGCAGGACGGTCGGGAACGAGGTGAATTCCAGCGGCCGCTTGATCAGCACCGCCGTCATCAGGATCAGCACCGAACCGGTCAGCGAGATCGCCAGCAGCAGGTCCAGCAGGATCGGCGGAACCGGCAGGATCAGCAGGACGATGATGCCCACGACGCCCAGCGCCAGGCCCATTTCGCCGCGCAGGAAGCCATCCAGCAGCGACTTCGCGCTGGGGACGGATCGACCGGCGGTCGGGGCGGCGGCGTCGGCCATGCTGAACCTTGAACCGTTGATGGATAGGCTAGACCAGCGCTTGGAGCGATTTGCGGTCCGCCGCCATCTCCTTAACCAAAATTAGCCATGTTCGGCGCCGGACGGATGGTCGCGGCGCCGAGCCATGGAGTCGCACCCTCAGGCCGCGGCGCCGACCCCGCCTTGCGGCGGCGGAACGGGGACGCCGGCGTCGCCATATTCCTTCAGCTTGTTGCGCAGCGTGCGGATCGAGATGCCCAGGATGTTGGCGGCGTGCGTACGGTTGCCCAAGCAATGCTCCAGCGTGTCGATGATCAGCTTCTGTTCGACCTCGGCGACGGTCGAGCCGACGAAGGTGCGCGAGACGGCGTCGGCGGCCATCTGGGCGCCGCGGGCCATGGCCACGTCCGGGGCCGGCGCGGGGGCCAGCTGCTGGCCGTCCGGCAGGCGGATGGCGAATTCCTCGATCTCGTCGCCGGTCGACAGCAGCACCGCGCGGTGCATGGCGTTTTCCAGCTCGCGGACGTTGCCCGGCCAGCGGTGGGCGATCAGGCGGCGCTTGGCCTCGGCCGAGATCGGCTTTTCCTGGACGCCGTTGGCGGCCGAGTACTTCTTCACGAAGAACTCGCACAGGCTGATCACGTCGCCCGGACGCTCGCGCAGCGGCGGCAGGCGCAGGTTCACGACGTTCAGGCGATAGAGCAGGTCTTCGCGGAAGACGCCGTCCTTCACCGACTGGGCCAGGTCGCGGTTGGACGTGGCCAGGATGCGGATATTGACCTTCACCGGCTTGGAGCCGCCGACGCGGTCGATCTCGCGCTCCTGGATGGCGCGCAGCAGCTTGGCCTGCAGGCGCACGTCCATTTCGCTGATTTCGTCCAGCAGCAGGGTGCCGCCGTCGGCTTCCTCGAACTTGCCGATGCGGCGGGCCATGGCGCCGGTGAAGGCGCCCTTCTCGTGGCCGAACAGCTCGCTTTCCAGCAGGTTCTCGGGGATGGCGGCGCAGTTGACGCTGATGAACGGCGCCTTGGCCCGGCGCGACTTGCCGTGGACGTAGCGGGCCATGACCTCCTTGCCCGAACCGCTTTCGCCGGTGATCAGGATCGAGGCTTCGGACGGGGCGACCTGGTCGGCCAGCTTCAGCACCGACTCCATGGCCGGGTCGCGGACGACCATCGGCTTTTCGTCGTCGGTGACGGCGGCCAGGACGGCGGCGATCAGCTCGGCGTCCGGCGGCAGCGGGATGAATTCCTTAGCGCCGGCCTTGATGGCGTTCGCCGCGCGGATCGGATCGGCGTCGACGCCGCAGGCCACCACCGGCACCCGCATCCGCTCGGCCTCGTTCGCCGCGATGAAGCTGGCGATGTCGAGCGAGTAGTCGACCATCAGAAGGTCGGCGCCCTGCCCGGCCCGCAGCGCGTTGGTCGCCGCTTCCGTCGTTTCGACGTGCGAGACCTTGGCGCCCGCGTTCATCGCCATTTTCACGGCGACCGAGAGCTGTCCGTTCAGTTTTCCGACGACGAGAAGCCGCATGATCTAACTCCTTACAACCAGGGGGCCTTAGCCCTGCTGGTCGCCGTCCTTGATGATTTCCGTCATGGTCACGCCCAGGCGTTCGTCGACGACGACGACCTCGCCCCGGGCGACCAGGCGGTTGTTGACATAGATGTCGATCGCCTCGCCGACCTTGCGGTCCAGCTCCAGGATCGAGCCTTGGTTCAGCTGCAGCAGCTGCGCGACCGACATGTGGGCGCGGCCCAGCACGGCCGAGATATTGACCGGCACGTCGAAGACCGGCGCCAGGTCCGACGCCGTCTTGTCGCTGAGCTCGACCGGCATTTCGGAGGCCAGCATGCTGCCTCCGAATTCGTCGAGCGGGAGATTGTCTTCGGCCATCTTAGGTCAGCCTTCTCAGGAGAACATGGGTTCGGCGTGGAGACCTTCGGCGGCGATGGCCGCCTCCAGCGCTTCGGCGACGCGCTGGGCGGCGCCGTCTGGATCGAAGGCCGCGCGGCCGTCGCCCCAGTCGAAAGTGAAAGCGGCCGGCGCCATGGCGCCGTCGGCGCGGGCCACGACCTGGCCCTGGTAGCCGATCTGGCCAGCCACGTGCTCCAGCGCCGCCTGCGTGCGCTCTTCCAGCTCGGGCGAGACCCGGACGAAGATGCGCGGCTGGGCCTCGACCTCGCGGGCCAGGCTCTCCAGCGCCGCCGCGATCGGGGCCTCGGGGAAGTGGTGCAGGGCCGCGTCGGCGATCTTGCGGGCGCAGGCCAGGGCCAGCATCGCCGAGCCCTCGCGGTGCTCGTGGGCCACCTGGCTCAGCGAACCGAAGGCCTCGCGGATGGCGTGGGCCACGTCGTTCAGGGCGTGGGCGGCTTCCTGCTCGGCGCGGGCCACGGCCGAGCGCTCGCCCTGCTGGTAGGCTTCGGCCTTGGCGGCTTCGACCTCCTCGATGGTGAAGCTCTTCTTCACCTTGGGCGGGGTGTAGGCGACGCCGCCACGGTCGTCGAAGACCGTGTCGAAGCCGAATTTGCGGTGAGGGGTGTCCATCATGATGCCATCCTCCTCAGTAGATCAGCTCGTCGTCGCCGCCGCTGCCGGCCAGCATGATCTCGCCCTTGGCGGCCAGGTCCTTGGCGACCTGCACCATGCCCACCTGCGCGGCGTCGACGTCCTTCAGGCGCACAGGGCCCATGCTTTCCATGTCCTCGCGCATGATCTTGGCGGCGCGCTCCGACATGTTCGAGAAGAACATGTCGCGCAGCTTGTCCGAGGCGCCCTTGAGCGCCAGGCCCAGCTGCTCCTTCGGCGTGCCGCGCAGCAGGGTCTGGATGCCGCCCGGGTCCAGCTTCGACAGGTCCTCGAACACGAACATCAGGGCGCGAATCCGCTCGGCGGCCTCGCGGTTGCGCTCTTCCAGGGCCGCGATGAAACGGGCTTCGGTCTGGCGATCGAAGTTGTTGAAGATCTCGGCCATCATCTCGTGGCTGTCGCGCTTGGACGTGCGCGCCAGGTTCGACATGAATTCGGTGCGCAGGGTCATCTCGATCTTGTCGAGGATCTCGCGCTGCACCGGCTCCATCCGCAGCATGCGGGTGACGCATTCCAGGGCGAAGTCTTCCGGCAGGCAGGCCAGCACGCGGGCGGCGTGGTCGGACTTCACCTTGGACAGCACCACCGCGACGGTCTGCGGGTATTCGTTCTTCAGGTAGTTGGCGAGCACCGCCTCGTTCACGTTGCCCAGCTTGTCCCACATGGTTCGACCCGCCGGACCGCGGATCTCTTCCATCAGGGCGTCGACCTTCTCCTGGGGCATGAACGACATCAGCAGGCGCTGGGTCTGTTCGTACGAACCCATGATCGCGCCGGTCGAGCTCATGCCCGAGACGAACTCGACCAGCAGATCTTCGACGACGCTGGCCGAGATCGTGCCGAGGCCGGCCATGGCCTGGGAGACCTCCTTGATCTCCTCGTCGTCCAGGGATTCCCAGATCTTGGTGTGGTCTTCACCGAGCGCGAGCAGAACAATCGCGGCCTTTTCCGGCCCCGAGAGGTTCTTGATATCGGTGATGGCGGCTTTCATGGCCATCAGTTGGACTCGTGCAGCCAGTTACGGAGGATCGCGACCGATTCTTCCGGATGCTTTTCGACGAACTCGGACACCCGCTTGATCGACGAGGCCTTAACCTGGCCCTCGATCTTGGCGATGTCGATACGCGAGTCGATATCCGAGGCCGGACCGGCGATGGCGATCGGCTCACCCGACTGGTCGATGACGACCTGCTGCTGGGTGCCGTCCGACAGGGTGACCAGGCGGGTCACCGGCTGACCGCCGCCCGGACCGGCCAGGGCGATCTGGCCCGGCGCGGGGGTCGACAGGTTCTTGATGAACGGGCGGACCGCGAACAGCAGGACCAGCAGGGCCACGACGCCCAGGATGCCCAGTTCGGCGAAGCGCATGATGTCGTTCTTGTCGAAGCCGGCCAGCAGGCCTTGCTTCTCCAGGCCCTGGTCCTCGGGCTGCGGGAACTTGATGTTGGTGACCTTCACCTGGTCGCCACGCTGGGCGTCGAAGCCCACGGCGGTCTTCACCAGTTCCTCGATCTGGGCGATCTCCTGGGCGGTGCGCGGGGTATAGGCGCCCGGCTTGCCGTCCTTGCCCGGAGGGGCGGTGATACCGTCGATGGCCACGGCCACGGCAACCTTGCGGATCGTGCCCGGCTCGCGGACGGTCGTGGTGACCGACTTGGAGATCTCGTAGTTGGTGACGCTCTCGTTGGCGTTCGAACGCGAGCCCAACGCCTGGAAGCCACCGGCGCCGCCCTGGCCCGGCACGTTCGAGGTCGCGGTGACGCCCGAGGTGTCGTCGTTCTTGGTCTCGCTGTTGCCCTGCTCGTTGGTGCTTTCCGAGCGGACGACCTGGCCATCCGGGTCGAACTTCTCTTCCTGGGTGGTGACGCGGTTCAGGTCGAGGTCGGCGGTGACGTTGACGCGGGCCTTGCCCGGGCCGAGCACGCCTTCGATCATGTCCTTGACGGTCTTGGCGATGCGGGCCTCGGCCTCGGTGCGGCGATCCTCGGCTTCCTTGCCAGCCAGGCTGTCGTCCGACGGGGCCGACAGGGTCTTGCCGTGCTGGTCGATGACCGCGACCTTCTCGGCCTTCATGTTCGGGACCGACGACGAGACCAGGTTCTGGATGGCGCGGACCATTTCCGAGCCCGGCTCGCGCATGCCCACGCCGATGGTGACGGCGGCCGACGGCTGCTCGGCGTCTTCCTCGAACAGCTGGCGCTTGGGCAGCACCAGGTGGACGCGGACGCTGTTGACGCCCTGCATGGCCTTGATGGTGCGTTCCAGCTCGCCCTGCAGGGCGCGTTGACGGTTCAGCTGCTGGACGAAGTCGGTCTGGCCCAGCGCGTTGTTGCCGTCGAAGATTTCGTAGCCGATCGAGCCTGAACTCACGAGGCCCTTGCCGGCGATCATCAGACGGGCGCTGGCGACCTTGTCGCGCGCCACCATGATCGTCGAGCCGTCGCCCTTGGTCTCGTACTTGATGCCGGCCTGGTCCAGCGCCTGGGTGACGCTGGAGGCTTCCTTCAGGTCCAGGTTGGAATACAGCAGCTCATTGGGCTCCTTGCCCATGAACATGACGAGGGCCACCAGGACCGCGACGACGCCGGCGCCAACGCCCAGCATCGCGGCCAGACGGCCAACGCCAAACTGCTTGATCGAACCCAGAAAGCTTTCCACGAAGCCTCACCCTTGATCCCACGCGCCCTCCTCGAAGGAGAGCGACCGGCAGGCGAACGAGAACCGCCCGTCGGTAGGCAAGATTTACCCGGTACAAGGTAAACGAGGTGTTTATATTTGGCCGGTGGAGGGCCTGGCCGAGGCGCCAAAACGTCGCGGCCGCCCCCTTTCGGGAGCGGCCGCTGAACGTCTTCGAACCCTTGTGGCGCAAGGCCTTGGGGATTTTCAGGCCGACAAGGGGTGGTCACATTAACGCACCCCCTCTCGGGGTATTAACGGTACTGCTGGATCCGGGTGGTCCGCAGACCCGCCAGGCCGTGCCGGTCGATCGACTGCTGCCAGCTGAGGAACTCATCGTTCGTCAGCTTGTAGCGATCGCAGGCCTCGTCGAGCGAGAGCAAGCCCCCGCGGACGGCGGCCACGACTTCGGCCTTACGACGGATCACCCAACGCTGGGTTTCCGGCGGCGGCAAATCCGACAGGGTAAGAGGCGCACCGGTCGGACCGATGACATACTTTTCACCCCGGCTGTTCGTGCGCTGCTGTTGCAACATGGCTTTACGCCTTTCCCACAACCATCACTGTTGAGGCCTCACTATAGGCGCCGCCTAATAACAGCGACTTAATCCCAATAGTAAAAGATGCCTGAACAGAATGGCTCCTTAAGCAGTTCCTAGTGTATCAATGTGAAACACAAGAATTAAAGATCGTTAATTCCTATGATCAGCGCTTAATATTCAGAAGTTCTTCAAGCATCTGATCTGCGGTCGTGATGATCTTCGACGACGCCGAGTAGGCGCGTTGCGTGGTGATCAGGCCCGTAAACTCAGTCGACAGATCGACCGTCGAAGCTTCCAGCGTCGACGGGGCCAGCGCGCCGGCCCCACCCTGGCCCGGAGCCTTCAGGCTGTAGGTGCCGCTTTCGTTGGTGACGCGATAGGCATTGCCGTTGACGCCCTTCAGACCGTTCGGGTTCGAGAAGGTGGCGACGGCGACCTGGGCGATCCGGCGGGTGACGCCGTTGTCGAAGATGGCCGAGACGTAGCCGTCGTCATCCACTTCGATGTTGGTCAGGTTGCCGAAGGCCGTACCGTTGGTGTTGACCGACTGGACGACCGACTGGCTGTTGTACTGGGTCAGGCCGCCGGCGGCGTTGGCCAGGTCGATCTGGACGTCCTGGGTGTCGATGCCCAGGTTGTCGGCCCAGATCGGCGGTTGCGGCAGTTGCGCGGCCGGCGGGGCCGGCTGGGTCACCAGCGGGGTGCCCGAGGCCTGGATCGAGATCGAGGTCGGGTTGGTGCCGCCGAACAGGTTGCCCGTGCTCTGCAGCTTGCCGTCGGTCGTGAACTTCACCATGCCCGCGCTGATCAGGCCGTTGCCGTTGTTGGCCAGGTCGCCCGGCTTGGCGCGCAGTTCGGCGTACCATTCGTTCGGGCCCGGGCCCTTCAGCAGCGACAGGGTGACGGTGCGCTGACCGCCCTTGGAGTCCGACAGCGGGACCTGGATCTCGAAGTCCGGCTTCACGCCCTTGGTGTTGTCCAGGGCGTAGTCCGACATCGACCAGGTCGACGGATCGTACAGCTTGCCCAGCTTGACGTCGGCGTCGGTGGCCAGGCCCAGGTCGGCCAGCTGGACCTTGTCGCCGGCGGAGTTGATGACCGTGTCGGTGACGTTGCCGGCCGGGGTCGCCGCGCCCTTGAAGTCGATCGTCGAGCTGACCAGGGCGCCGGTGGAGTCGTAGCCGACCTTACCGGTGGCGACGATCACGCCGTTTTCCTTGATGTCGACCAGATATTCGTTGTTGCCGGCGACCGGATTGGCCACGCCCGTCGAGCTGTAGACGACGTCGAAGTTGTGGTTGACCAGGTTGTCGTCCTGGACGTTGGTCTTCGACGGCGAGCCGGCGGTGCCGACCTTGAACGAGACGGCGGCGGCGACCGGTTGTTCCGAGCGCAGGTTGGCGTTGACGCCGACGCGGGTGGTCTTCTCGGCGGTGCCGCCGACGCTGCCGACGTTGATCGACGACAGCTGCATCAGGTCCGACGGGTCGGGCGTGATCTGGCCGCTGACCGGATCGGCCAGCCAGCCTTGCAGATACAGGCCGGCGTCGTTGCGCAGGTAGCCCAGGTTATCCAGCTGGAACGAACCGGCGCGGGTGAACGAGCGGGTGTCGGTCGCCGTCAGGTTTTCCGGCTTTTCCGTGGTGACGAAGAAGCCCGAGCCCGAGATCGACAGATCCAGGTTCGAGGTCGTCGACTGGGTCAGGCCCTGCTGGCTGACATATTGGTGCGTCTGGGCCTTCACGCCGCCGGCGCTGTAGGCCTGGTTCTTCGAGCCGGACGTCACCAGGGTCGAGAAGTTGGCGCTGGAGCGCTTGTAACCGACCGTGTTGACGTTGGCGATGTTGTCCGAGATCGCGGCCAGGGCCGACGAATTGGCGATCAGGCCGGAGACGCCGGCGAGCATGGCGCTGTTGATGCTCATGACTGAATTCCTACTTCTGAATGGGGTTCGAAGGGTTCAGCGCTGTTTGCGTTTGGGTCCGGGGGAAGACCGTCTTCCGGGGACCGCGTCGGCGTCTTTCTGACGCCCGTTCGAAGGGGTGGAGTGGCCTTAGGCGGCCTTGTCTTCCGTCTTGTCGTCGTTGGTGGCGGTGACCGTGGCGACGCCGATGACGCTGTCCACGGGAACCATCTTGCCGTCGATGATGACCATCGCCTGGCCAGTCGAGTTGTCGACGCCCGTGACCACGCCTTCGGTGCGGCCCTTGACGTTCGTCGCCTTGATGTCCTTGCCGTCGGGGCCCTTGGCGGTGACCGCGATCGTGTAGACGCCGCCGTCGGCCAGCTGGGCGCCGCTGTCGTCCTTGCCGTCCCACGTCAGGGTGTGGGCGCCGCTCGACTGGTCGTCCGGCTTGATCGTGCGGACCACCTTGCCGGCGGCGTTCTTGACTTCGACGGTCAGCGTGGTCGAGGCGCCCGGCTGGCTCCACGAGAAGGTCGCCTTGCCGCTCTTCAGCGTCGAGTTGTCGGTCGTGGCGGTGATCTGCTTGCCGATCATGCCGACGCTTTCCGACAGGCCCGTGCCCGTGTTCATGCCGACCAGAGCGGCCAGCAGGTCGTTGGTGACCAACTGCTGCTCGACGCCCGTCATCGACGTGATCTGCTGGGTCATCTGGGTCGTGTCGGTCGGCGACAGCGGATCCTGGTTCTTCAGCTGGGTGGTCAGCAGCTTCAGGAACGTCTGCTCGTTGTTGGCGAGCGACGTCCGCGAGTTGTTGATCTTGTCGAGGACCGAGGAGGTGTTCTGCGAATTGATAGCGGTGGCCATGGCTCGGTTCTTCCTTAGATCCGGATGTCCAGACCGCTGTCGGCGGTCGTCTTCAGACCGGGCAGCAGTTCGGGGGTGATGAGGATGTCGTCCTCGCCGTTCAGGGCCGACTGGAACGCGCGGCCCGAGAAGGCGCGCTGTCCCTGGTCGCCGAAGTCCTGGAAGGCGAGGAAGGGGTTGGAATTCTGGCCGTTGTTCTGGCTGGAGACGTCGAACGACAGGCCGTTGTCCGAGACCGTGAAGCCGGCGTCGGCCAGGGCCTGGCGCAGTTCGCTGGCCTTGCCGCGCAGCTCCTGGGCGGCGTGCAGCGTGTCGAACTTCATCGAGGCGGTCATCGCGCCGTCGCGGCCGATCTCGATGCGCACGTCGACCTTGCCCAGGTTGTCCGGGGTCAGGGTGACGTCGAAGCGCGTGGCCTTGTCGCCGGCCTTCTTGATGATCTCGGCCGACAGGGCCGCGACGGTCTCGGGACCGCCGCGCGCGCCGGCCGGGGCCGCGGCGGCGGCCGAGGCGCTGGCGGCGGGGGCCTGAGCGGCCGGCGCCTGGACGGCCATGGCGTTGGTGTCGACCGTGGCGACGGCGGCGGCGGCCGGCGCATCGACCGGGGCGATCGTCGCGGCGGCCTTGTCCGAGCCCTTGGAGTCGGTGGTCGTCTCACCGCCCTTGCCGGCGGAGCCCGCCGCGACGGCGGTCACGGCCTGGGCGGTCTCGACGGCCACGGCGTCGGCGGCCTTGGCCTGGACCGAGAGCTGCGTCAGGGCGGGCTTCTGGGTTTCGGTCGGCTTGGCCGAGGTCTGGGCGGCTTCCGGCGCGGCGGCCTCGGCGGTGGCGGCGGCGTCCGTGGCTGCGACGGTCGCATCGGCGGCGACGGTCTCGGCGACGATCGGAGCCTCGACGACCGGCGCGTCCACCACCGGAGCGGCGATCGGCGCGGCCGTGATCACCGGCGCTTGCGGGGCCACGGCGGCCTTCGGAGCTTCAGCGGTCTTGGGCGCGTCGGCGGTCTTGGCGTCGGCGGCCTTGGGCGCGGTCAGGTCGTCGGTCGAGATCGGCGCGGCGTCGTCGCTGGCCAGGGCGGCCAGGGCCTCGAGGGCGGCGGCGTCGACGGCCTGGCCTTCCGGCGCGGCGGCCTGAGCCTGGGCGGCGACCGGCTGTTGTTGCGGGACCTGAGCCGGCTGAGCGGTCTGGGCGGCGGCCGGCTGGGCCGCGACCGGCGTGGTCTGGGCGGTCTGCACGGCGGCGGCGAAGTCGGCGGCCTGGTCGGCGACGGTCTTCGTCGCGTCCACGGTCGGCGGGACGTCGGTCGTCGCTTCGGCCTGGACCGGAGCCTGGACCGGCGCGGTCATGGCGGCGATCAGGGTGGCGGCGGCCTGGGCCGCGGCGTCGGCGGCGGTGGCCGCTCCGTCCTTGCTGGCGGCGTCCTTCTGGTCGGCGTCCTTGTCCGAGGCCTTGCCATCGGCGGCGTCGCTCTTGGCGTTCTTGGTCGCGTCGGCCTTGTCCGAAGCCTTGGCGTCGGCCTTGGCGTCGGCGGCGTCCGCCTTGTCGGTCTTGGCTTCGTGAGCGTCGTCGGCCCGATCAGCAGCCTTGTCGGCGCGATCGGCGCGCTTGGCGTCGGACTTGCTGTCGGTCTTGGCCGGCTTGTCGGCGGCCTTCGTATCGCGAGCGTCGCGAACGTCGTTCTTGTCGTCGCGAGCGTCGTTCTTCGTCTCGGCGCGCGACGGAGCGCGCGGCGCCTCGTCGTTCTTGCCGGCGATGGCCAGGAGGGCGTCGAAGCCGGTGTCCGACGCCTTGGCGCTCACGACCGGGGTCGGCGCGGGGGGCAGAGCGGCGGTGGGTGCGGCGATCGCGGTCATTCGCAGTCGTTGCTCGGTTGCTGGGCGGTCCGTGACGAACACGCCTTGGTCGACCTCCTCTGAGCAACGGTTGGGCCAACTCGCCAAAACCACCTCAAGCCATTGTTTTATTTCATATTAATGGCTTGTTTACGAAGAAAAATCGCTCCCCGTGCGGCGCTTTTTGCCGAGTCCTTCCGGTCGTTGAGGACGGGAGTTGCCGCGTCGCCCCGTCGCGGGGCCAGTTGGCGCCGTCCTTGCGCATCACATCTCGTCGAACTTCCGACCACCGGAAACTTTCGCAATGAGATTCAATAGCTTGGCAAATATCGGGAACGCAATTCCCTCCGTGACCCGGCAAGTTTCGCCGGGCAACGACGCGCTGTGCGTTACGCGGATTGCCGGGCTTGAAGGAGCCAACGCATGTCGCTGAATGCGATCATGAACACGGCGACGTCCGGCATGATGGCCGCGCAGACGGGTCTGCGCGTCACCTCGGACAACATCGCCAACGTCAACACCACGGGCTACGTCCGCAAGACGATCAGCCAGTCGAACCTGCTGTCCAACGGCATGGGCGTCGGCGTCAGCATCGACGCCATCAAGCGCGCGACCGACCGCTTCCTGCAGTCGGCCAGCCTGAACGCCGCCTCGGACAGCGGCCGCACCTCGGTGGTGGCCGACACCCTGAACCGCGCCCAGCAGCTGTTCGGCGACCCCAGCGGCGACACCAGCTTCTTCTCGACCCTGGACGACATCTACGCCGCCTTCTCGGCGGCGCAGGATGATCCGTCATCGTCCCTGCTGCGCACCCAGTCGCTGACGCGCATCGACGACTTCCTCAGCGAGTCCAGCCGGATCACCTCGTCGCTGTCCAAGCTGGGCAAGGACGCCGACACCCGCATCTCGGCCGATGTCGACCGCGTCAACGACCTGCTCAGCCAGATCGACGGCCTGAACACCGACATCACCCGCGCCAAGGTGGCCGGGGCTGACGCCACCGGCGCCGAGAACGTCCAGAGCGGCCTGGTCGACGAACTCAGCAAGATGATGAACGTGCAGATCACGCCCCGTCAGCTGGGCGGGGTCTATGTGCGTTCGACCGAAGGCCTCCCGCTGGCCGGCGACGGCGCGGCCAAGCTGACCTATCAGACCTCGGCCACCGCCACCGGCTACCTGACGGTGCAGCTGGCCAACGGCTCGGTGCAGCCCACCCCGCTGAACATCACCAGCGGCGAGATCAAGGGCCTGCTGGACGTGCGCAACGTCGAGCTGGTCAATCTGTCCGACCAGCTGGGCGAGTTCACCTCGCGCGCGGCCGAGGAGATCAACCGCGCCGCCAACGCCGCCTCGTCGGTGCCGGCCCCGACCAGCATGACCGGTCGCAACACCGGCCTGGACGAGCAGGCGGCCATGACCGGCTTCAAGGGCAAGACCACGATCGCCCTGACCGACAGCAGCGGCGTCATCCAGCGCCGGATCGACATCGACTTCGACGCCGGCTCGATGAGCGTCGACGGCGGCGGCGGCCCGACCTTCGACTCCAGCAACTTCATGGCCCAGCTGAACACCGCCATGGGCGGCATGGGCTCGGCCGGCTTCTCGGGCGGGGCCCTGACCCTGACCGGCGCCGGCGGCATGGGCCTGGCCATCCAGGACGACGCGACCAACCCGTCGCTCAAGGCCGGCAAGGGCTTCAGCCACTATTTCGGCCTGAACGACATCGTCCGCACCAACGGCTATTCGCCGTACGAGACGGGCCTGACGGCGGCCGATCCGCACGGCTTCACCTCGGGCTCGATGACCATCCGCCTGACCGACGTCGAAGGCGGCCGCATCCGCGACATCGTCGTCGACCCGCCCCCGGGCGGCACAATGCAGGACATGCTGGACGCGCTGAACTCGCGCGCCTCGGGCGTGGGCCTCTACGGCCAGTTCTCGCTGAACCCGAAGGGCCAGATCAATTTCACGTCGGCCAGCACCACGCCGGTGTCGATGTCGATCCAGGCCGACACCACCGAGCGGGGCACGGGCGGCCCGTCGGTCAGCCAGCTGTTCGGCCTCGGCCCGGCCGAGCGCAGCACGCGCGGCGAAAAGTTCTTCGTCAGCCAGGCGATGAACGAGAACCCCAAGCTGCTGCCCTTCGCTCAGCTGGACCTGACCCAGGGCGTCGGCGGCAACCCCGCCCTGGCCATCGGCGACGGTCGCGGGGCCCTGGCCCTGGCCAAGTCGGGCGACACCACCGCCGGCTTCTCGGCCGCCGGCGACGCCTCGGCCACGAACATGACCGTCAACCGCTACGCCTCCGATTTCAGCGGCGCCATCGCTCGCAAGTCCTCTACCGCCGCCAGCCGCAAGGACGCCGCCGACGCGGTGTCCAGCGAGGTCGATAGCCAGCGCCAGTCGGAAGAGGGCGTGAACCTCGACGAAGAACTGATCAACCTGACCACCTACCAGCAAGCCTTCAACGCCTCGGCCCGCCTGATCCAGGCGACCAAGGACATGTTCGATGTGCTCACCGGCCTCGTGAGGTAAGCCATGACCCGCGTCTCGACCGTCCAGAACTACAACATCATGACGTCCAACCTGATGGCGGCTCAGATCCGTCAGAACGAGGTGGGCGCCCAGGTCTCGAGCCAGAAGGTCGCCACCGACCTGAAGGGCTACGCCAAGAACGCCGAGGTCCTGACCGCCATGCGCGGCACCCAGACCAAGATCAACGGCCTGCTGGACCAGTCCAAGCAGGTCAGCAACCGGCTGGAGATGCAGGACACGGGCCTGGGCCGCGTCTCCGACGCCACCCAGAGCGCCCGCGGGGCCATCGCCAACGCCCTGGCCGCCGGCAACGCCAGCACCCTGATGCAGCAGCTGCGGGCCAATTTCAGCGACGTGATCCAGGGCCTGAACACCAAGTCGAACGGGCTCTACGTCTTCTCCGGCGCCCAGACCGAGACGGCCACGACCTCTGCGACCACCATGGCCGATCTGACCGCCACGCCGGCCACGTCCGACCTGTTCCACAACGATCAGTACATCACCACCAACCGCATCGACGAGCAGACCAACGCCAAGACCGGCGTGCTGGGCGACGCGATCGGCACCGACGTGTTCGAGGCCTTCAAGCAGGTCCAGGCCTATGTCGACGCCAATGGCGACTTCACCGGCAAGCTGGACGACACCCAGACCCAGTTCCTGACCGGCCTGCTGAACGTCTTCGACACCGCCCAGAAGGGCGTGGTCGACCTGCAGGGCAAGAACGGCGTCACCCAGAAGCGCTTCGAGAGCGCCAGCAAGGACCTGTCGAACCAGGCCGACACCCTGACGGGCATGGTCGGCGACATCGTCGATGTCGACATGGCCGACGCCGTGACCCGCCTGGAAGCCGCCAAGCTGGCCGTCCAGGCCTCGGCCCAGGTGTTCACCAGCCTGCAGGCCTCGTCGCTGCTGAACGTGCTGAAGTAGTAGAGATGCTCCCCCGCTGGGGGAGCTGTCGCGGAGCGACTGAGGGGGCCATCTGGGCTTATGCCGCGCTGCCCCCTCCGGCCCTTCGGGCCACCTCCCCCAGCGGGGGAGGATGCAAAACCGCCGCCTAACCGCTATATGGCGGCGATGAACGCCGACCTGCTGACCCCTGCCCCCGCCCAAGACGCCGACGCCCTCATCGCGCGCGCGGTCGAACAGGTGCGCGAGGCCGTCGGCCTGCCGGAGGGGACGCGTATCGTCGCGGCCATGTCTGGCGGCGTGGATTCCACCGTCACCGCCGCCCTGCTGGCCAAGGCCGGCTACGATGTCGTCGGCGTGACCCTGCAGCTCTACGACCACGGCGCGGCGATCACCAAGAAGGGCGCCTGCTGCGCCGGCCAGGACATCCTGGACGCCCGCATGGCCGCCGAGCGCATCGGCATCCCGCACTATGTGCTGGACTACGAGAGCCGCTTCCGTGAGCAGGTCATCGAGGACTTCGCCGACGCCTATCTGCGCGGCGAGACGCCGATCCCCTGCGTGCGCTGCAACCAGACGGTCAAGTTCCGCGACCTGCTGGACGTGGCCCGCGACCTGGGCGCCGAAGCCATGGCCACCGGGCACTACGTGCAGCGCGCCTTCGCCGGTGGCGGCAACCGCCCGCAGCTGCGTCGCGCCGCCGACCCGGCCAAGGACCAGAGCTATTTCCTGTTCGCCACCACGCGCGACCAGCTGGACTTCCTGCGCTTCCCCCTGGGCGGCATGGACAAGCCGACCGTGCGCGCCGTCGCCTTCGGCCTGGGCCTGGCCATCGCCGACAAGCCCGACAGCCAGGACATCTGCTTCGTCCCCGAGGGCAAGTACACCACGGTGATCGACCGCATCCGCCCGCAAGGCGCGGAAGCGGGCGACGTCGTGCACCTGGACGGCCGCGTGCTGGGCCGCCACGAGGGCGTGACCCGCTACACCATCGGCCAGCGCCGGGGCCTGAACATCGCCGTCGGCGACCCGCTGTTCGTCGTGAAGATCGACGCCGACAAGCGCCAGGTCATCGTCGGCCCGCGCGAAGCCCTGCTGACCGCGGCCCTCACCCTCAAGGAAGGCAGTTGGCTGGGCGGCCAGGACAGCCTGGAAGCCGCCGCCGAGGACGGTCAGCCGGTGCTGGCCCGCGTCCGCTCGACCCGTGAGCCCGTCGCCGGCCGCCTGGCGATCCGCGACGGTCAGGTCTCGGTCGTGTTCGACGGCGCCGAGGAAGGCGTGGCGCCCGGCCAGGCCTGCGTGCTGTACGACCCGGCCGATCCCGAGCGCGTGCTGGGCGGCGGTTTCATCGCCGGCACGACCCGCCAGATGGATTTGGCGATGGACCTCGTCGAGGCCTGACGCGCCTCTTGCGCGTTGGACCTTCGATGTCCGACGCCCATATTCATCCGATGTCCCCGCTTCGCGTCCGCGTCGTCGATCTCGAGACCGCCGGTTCCGGCCCGCATGATGTCTGCGAGATCGGCTGGCAGGACGTCGCCCAGGGCGCCGATGGCCTCTGGCGGATCGACGATGAAGGACGCGGGTCGCAGTTGGTGAATCCCGGCCGGCGGATCACGCCTGAGACCATGGCCGTTCACCACATCATCGACGCCGACGTGGCCGGCGCGCCGTTCTGGAAGGATGTCGCGCCGTCCGTCCTGCGCCCCGAAGACGGCGTCCAGGCCCTGGCCGCCCACCGCGCGGCGTTCGAACAGCGCTTCTGCACGCCGAAACTCGCCGGCGGCGCGGCCTGGATCTGCACCTGGAAATGCGCCTTGCGGCTGTGGCCGCACCTGCAGGGCTTCTCCAACCAGATGCTGCGCTATCAGCGGATGCCCGAAGGCCTGGTCCGCGAGCTGGGCCTGCCGGCGCACCGCGCCCTGCCCGACGCCTATGTCACCGCCCATCACCTGCGCGACATGCTGAACGAGGCTTCGCTGGAACAGCTGCTGGCCTGGAGCGTCGAGCCGGGCCTGCTGCCCCGCGTGCCCGCTGGTCCCGAGCGCGGCAAGCCCTGGGACCGCCTGCCCGGCGAGACCCTGCGCGCCCTGGCCCAGGAGCGCGACATCAACATCCGCTTCAGCGCCGAGACCGAGCTGCGCCGCCGGGGCGAAGCCGTCGCCGAACCGAAGACCACGCCGCCCGCCCAGCAGACGCTGCTCTAGGTTCTGGGCTCTAGGCCCCAAACAGCAAAAACCCCCGCCGGCGGACCGGCGGGGGCTTTGTTGTCGTCAAGCTGACGAAGCGATGCTTACGCGCCGCCCGGGAAACGGAAGGGGACCTTCACCGAACCGGTCTTGGCGCCCATCGGCAGCTTCTCGGCGATGCACATGGCGGCCTTGTCGAAGCCCTTGCCCGCGGCGCTGTTGTCGACGACCTTGCAGTCCGACAGCTTGCCGGCGTCGGCGTTGCATTCCAGCATGACCTGGGCGGCGTCACGGGTGTTCGCGAACTGCTGCAGGCAGCGGCCCATCTGGTCTTCGAAGCCGCCGGCGGCCGACGCGGCCTGAGCGACGAAGAAGCTGCCAGCGATACCGGCGGCGAGCGCGATCGAGAGTTTCATGTTTGGTCCTGCCCCTTGCGGCGTTCAAATCTGATGTGACTGTTTTCGCAGGTAGGAACCAAGGAATGGCTAAGGTTCGCGGTTAATCATTTCCAAAAATGGTGAATGACCGCAGGCGGATGAAAACCAAGGTTTCGGTATGGGGCATGGAGGGATGGATATGACGCAGACGACCAAGCACCGCATCTATGGAATGGCCTTCGCCAGCGTCTACCCGGCCTATGTCGCCAAGGCCGAGAAGAAGGGCCGCACCCGAGCCGAGGTCGACCAGATCATCCTGTGGCTGACCGGTTTCACGCCCGAGGCCTTCGCCGCCCAACTGGCTGAGAAGAAGGACATGGAGACCTTCTTCGCCGAAGCCCCCGCCCTGAACCCCGCCCGCGCCGAGATCAAGGGCACGGTCTGCGGCGTCCGCGTGGAAGAGGTGGCCGAGCCGCTGATGCGCGAAATCCGCTACCTGGACAAGCTGATCGACGAGCTGGCCAAGGGCAAGGCGATGGAGAAGATCCTGCGGGGTTAGCTCCCGAACCCTTCCCCTCCCCCCGATC
>NZ_JBWKZF010000033.1:0-7017 GCF_059424195.1 Caulobacter sp. GW456-12-1-14-TSB4 | reverse complement strand
GGGGCCCAGATACAGCCTGAGCGTCTGGGGGTGTTCGCGATCGGGCGCCCAGTGCGAACAGCAAGCTTAGTGGGTTCGATCTGGGCCCCGGCTTTCGCCGGGGAGATCGGTATTTGGAGGTTCAGTCGATCGCGTCGAACGTCAGCCCAATCCGGAACAGGCAATAACCCGTCTCATCAACCAGCCGGGCGACATCAGGATTGGTGTCCGCGCGCTCGCGGGCGCGGGTGAAGCGCCAGTCTTCCTCGCGGCCGTCCGCCGGGAACGGCGCGCCGTCGGCGGTGACCAGGCGGTAGTCGGGCTTGGTAAGGTGAACGTGGAAGCGGTAGCGGCTCATTCCGCCGCGATCTTGGCGGCTTCCAGCGCCTCGCCGACGGTCAGGCCGCGCTCGGGCGGCGCGCTGCGTTCCAGGTCGCGGCGCTGGACGACCTCGCCGCAGGCCTCGCAGGCCAGCACCGGGTGGAAGGCGCAGCCGCAGCCCTTGTGGTTGAACAGCACCGGCGACTGGTCGCGACCATAGACGTAGCGATCGCCCCACTCCGACATGGTCAGCAGCACCGGCGACAGGGCCAGGCCCTTCTCGGTCAGCCAGTATTCGTGACGCGGCGGACGCTCGGAATAGCGCCGGGTCTCCATGACCCCGTGGGCGACCAGGGTCTTCAGGCGCGCGGCCAGGACGTTGCGGGCCACGCCCAGGCGTTCCTGCCACTGCTCGAAGCGTTTCACCCCGGCGAAGGCGTCGCGCAGGATCAGCAGCGTCCACGGATCGCCCACGACTTCCAGCGTGGCGGCGACCGAGCAACGTTCGTTCGTATAGTCAGCTGTGCGACCCATTTTCGAAGGGTGCGGCGTTCCGCGAGGGAAAGCAAGAGAGCGTTGCGTTTGAATATGAACCAAGGTAGGTTTTTTATCGCAATTGACTCTCTCGGTTATTGCAGGACTGGCGAGGCGCGGCGATCTCGATCCGCAGCGCCTCGCCCCTTTCCCATCACATCCTCGCAACCCACTTGCGCATGAGCGGGTGATCAGGGCCTATCTCGCCCAAAATACCGCTTCAGGGAGCTAAACCATGTCCGCGTCCGATCCCGTCGTCATCGTCTCCTACGCCCGCACGCCGATGGGCGGCTTCCAAGGCGCCCTGGGCGGGGTGAAGGCCACCGAGCTGGGCGCGACGGCGGTCAAGGCGGCCATCGAGCGGGCCGGCGTGGCGGGCGACAAGGTCGAGCAGATCTTCATGGGCTGCGTGCTGCCGGCCGGTCTCGGCCAGGCCCCGGCCCGCCAGGCGGCGCTGGGCGCGGGCCTGCCGCTTTCCGTCGAGGCCACCACCGTCAACAAGATGTGCGGCAGCGGCATGCAGGCCGCGATCATGGCTCATGACGCGCTGAAGGCCGGCTCGGTCGACGTCGTCGTGGCCGGCGGCATGGAGAGCATGACCGGCGCGCCCTACCTGATGTCCAAGCACCGCGGCGGCGCCCGCATCGGCCACGACCAGATGTGGGACTCGATGTACCTGGACGGGCTGGAAGACGCCTACACCACCGGCAAGCTGATGGGCGCCTTCGCCCAGGAGACCGCCGACCAGTACCAGTTCACCCGCGAGGCCATGGACGACTACGCGACCAAGGGCCTGATGAAGGCCAAGGCCGCCGTCGAGAGCGGCGCGTTCAAGGCCGAGATCGTCCCGGTCACCGTCGTCACCCGCAAGGGGACCGAGGTGATCGACACCGACGAGCAGCCCGGCAAGGCCGATCCGGCCAAGATCCCGACCCTGCGCCCGGCCTTCAGCCGCGACGGCTCGGTGACCGCGGCCAACAGCTCCTCGATCAGCGACGGCGCCGCCGCCCTGGTCATGACCCGCGAGAGTGTCGCCAAGGCCCTAGGCCTGCCGATCCTGGCCCGCGTGGTCAGCCACGCCGCCCACGCCCACGAGCCGGGCCTGTTCACCACCGCCCCGGTGCCGGCCATGCGCAAGGCGCTGAAGAAGGCCGGCTGGAGCATCGACGACGTCGACCTCTTCGAGATCAACGAAGCCTTCGCCGTGGTGCCGATGATCGCCCAGCAGGAACTGGGCATCGATGCCGACAAGCTCAACGTCAACGGCGGCGCCTGCGCCCTGGGCCACCCGATCGGGGCGAGCGGTGCGCGTATCCTGTGCACGCTGATCAACGCGCTGCAGTCGCGGGGCAAGACCAAGGGCCTGGCGTCGCTCTGCATCGGCGGCGGCGAAGCCACGGCGATGGCGATCGAGCTGGTCTAGCCCATCTAAGATGCTCCCCCTCTGGGGGAGCTGTCGCGGAGCGACTGAGGGGGCCATCTGGGCTTAGGCCGAGCTGCCCCCCCCCGGCCCTCTGGGCCACCTCCCCCAAAGGGGGAGGATCAGATCAGAGCAAGGCGCGTTCACCCAGCATGACCGACACCTTCCGCCACAACCCCGAACACAGCCGCTACGAGCTGGAGGTCGATGGCCTGCTGGCCGTGGCCGACTATCAGCGCTCGGGCCATCGGCTGGTGATCCCGCACGTCGAGGCCGATCCGGCCCTGCGCGGCACCGGCGCCGCCGGACGGCTGATGACCAAGGTCGCGGAGACGGCGCGCGCCGAGGGCATGCGGATCACCCCGCTGTGCTCCTACGCGGCCGCCTGGCTGAAGCGGAACGACCCGGACCTGATCGCCTAGACCTTCTCCCGCTGCTCCGCCACGAACGCCACGCGGTCCAGCACGTCCTGCTCCGCCGCCGGGCCAGCGCCATAGGCGAAGTGATGGCCGTCGATCGGCTTGCCGCTGACCTTGTCGACCAGCACCGGCTCGGCCGGCAGTCCGGTTTCGACATCGAACAGGGCGCTGGCCACGCCGTCGGGGAAGAAGTGGCGGTTGCCGAACGCCATCAGCGCGGTCAGCACCGACTGGAAATCGCGCCCCAGCTCGGTCAGCACATATTCGTAACGCGGCGGCCGCTCGTTGTAGCGGCGCTTCTCCAGCAGGCCGCCCTCGACCAGTCCCGCCAGTCGCTTGGTCAGGATGTTGGGGGCGACGCCCAGGCTTTTCTCGAACTGGTCGAACCGGGTCAGGCCCTGGGAGGCGTCGCGCAGGATCAGGAACGACCAGGGATCGCCCACCCGCTCCAGCGTGCGCCCAAGCGGGCACTGCTTGTACCGCGAGCTGCTCGCGGCGGAGGACAAGCTCTCGAAAGAAGGCTGGGGAGGGATTTGCGAAGCGGCCATGGAAATAATTTGGTGAGTCACTTGCGATTTGCAAGTTACCTCATAGCTAGGGGTCACGCCGGACCGATGGGGCCTCGGCAAGATCGATGAGGAACCACACCATGACCACCTCGAACAAGGGCCCAATCGCCCAAGGAAAAGCCCTGATCACCGGCGCTTCCACCGGCATCGGCGCCACCTATGCCGACCGTCTGGCCAAGCGCGGCTACGACCTGATCCTGGTCGCCCGCGACGAAGCCCGCCTGAACGCCCTGGCCGAGCGTCTGCGCGGCCAGACCGGCGTCAAGGTCGAGGTCATCAAGGCCGACCTGACCGACAAGGCCGACCTTTCGAAGCTGGAACAGCGCCTGGCCACCGACGCCAACATTACCGCCCTGATCAACAACGCCGGCGTCGCCGGTTCCAACGACTTCGTCGGCTCCGATCCGGACGCCTTCGAGAAGATGATCCAGCTGAACATCACGGCCGTGACCCGTCTCGCCTCGGCGGCGGCCCGCAACTTCCTGCCGCGCAACAAGGGCGCGATCGTCAACCTGGCCTCGGTGGTCGGGCTGATGCCGGAGCTGAACATGCCGGTCTACGGCGCGACCAAGGCCTTCGTGACCTATCTGACCCAAGGCCTGCGCGTGCAGTTCGGCGAGTCGGCCGTGCGTCTGCAGGCGGTGCTGCCGGGCGCCACGCGTACCGAGATCTGGGAACGCTCGGGTTCGGACATCAATGCGATGGACCCCGGCATGATCATGGGCGTCGATGACATGGTCGATGCGGCGCTGGCCGGCTTCGACCAAGGCGAGCTGGTGACGATCCCGTCGCTGCCCGACGCGGCCGACTGGGACGGCGCCCTGGCCGCCAAGGCCAAGCTCTATCCTAACCTGTCGCGCAGCGAGCCGGCGGCTCGCCTCAAAACCGCTTAAAGCGGAAAGCTCGTCGGCGCGGCGCTCACTCCCGCGCCGACGAGTCCGCCCTGACGGTTTCCTACCGGGTTGATGCGCACCGGTGGGAAACCGCCTGGAACGCGAAACTAGCTGAGCACCATCACCACGACGCGGCGATTCTGGGCCCGGCCCTCACGCGACTCGTTGGGGGCGACTGGGGCGTCCTGGCCGTACGAGATCGTGGCCATGCGGTTCAGGGCGACGCCGTGGACGCTGAGGAACTTGCGCACGGTTTCCGCGCGCTTCTCGCCGAGCTCGTCGTTGTATTCCTTCGAGCCCGAATTGTCGGTGTGGCCCTGGATCTCCAGGTACACGTTCTTGTTGTCGGCCTTCAGCTTCTCGGTGAACTCCGACAGGCGCTGCTCGGCTTCCGGCGAGAGGTTCGCGGCGTTGACCGGGAACTTCACGGAGTCGTCGCTCAGCACCAGGGCGTACTGGAACTTGCCCTCGGCCAGCTTGCCGGCGGCGATGGCGCGGTCCAGCGCGTCCTTGGAGGTCTTGTCCAGCTCGCCGATCTGCGTGTCATGAGCGCTGACCCGCTCATTGACCGCGCCGACCTGGGTGTTGACGTATTTCTTGGTCGCGCAGCCGCTGACCGACAGGCCGCCCATCACCAGGGCGGCGGCGACCATCAGGGTCTTGGTGCTTGCTATCATTGTTTGGGTCTCGTCCGTAGAATGGGGTTGCGGGACGTCCTGCAACGCTCGCATTGGCAAATCGGACAGCAGAACTTGACCAAAGATGGGCGCGATTCCGGCGCTCCTGGGTCAAGCTATGCCATTGATACTCAAGCTCTTTTCGTGGACTTCTATACCGCGCGCAAGCGCTGTGTCCGGAGTTTGGTTCCGAAGATTATTTAGTTTTCGCAGAGACCCGAAAGCCACGCCTGGAAGGCCCGCAAGGCCGGAGTCGGGGCCCTGGATTTCAGCCAGGTCAGCCAATAGCGGCCGGCGCTGACCTGAGTCTCGAAGGGCCGGATCAGCCGCCCCTCCTGCAGAGGACGCTCGAACATCATCGGCGGCGCCAGGGCCACGCCGGCGCCTTGCAGAGCCGCCTCGACCATCACCCACGAGCTGTCGAACACAGGCCCACGGATCGGCGGCGGCGACAAGCCCGCGGCCGCGAACCAGTCGGGCCAGTCGGCGGCGCGATAGCTGCGCAACAGGGTCTCGCCGAACAGGTCGGAGGGACCGGCCAAGCGCTCGGCCACGGCCGGCGAGCATAGCGGGCTCATCGGGGCCTCGAACAGCGGCGCGGCCTCGGTGCCGTGCCAGGCGCCGTCGCCGAACCGCACCGCGCAGTCCAGCCCCTCCCCCGCCAGGTCGGTGCGGTTGTTGTTGGTGAAGATCCGCAGGTCGACGAACGGATGGGTCTCTCGGAAGGCGGGAAGGCGCGGCAGCAGCCAGCCCACCGCGAAGGTGCCCACCACGCCGACGCTCAAGACCTCCAGCACCCGGCCGCCCTCGAACCGCGCCAGCACGTCACCCAGCTTGTCGAACGAGTCGCGTACGCTGGGCAGCAGGGCCAGGCCCTCGTCGGTCAAGGCCAGGCCGCGCGGCAGGCGGCGGAACAAGGCCGCGCCCAGCCGCGCCTCCAAGCCCTTCACCTGATGGCTGACCGCGGCCTGGGTCACGCACAGCTCGATCGCCGCCCGCGTGAACGACAGGTGCCGGGCCGAGGCCTCGAAGGCGCGCAGGGCGTTGAGGGGCAGTTGGGCGCGGCTCATTAAGAATGACCCAAATCTATCTAGGGGCTCCGCCAAGGTATCGTCGTTTGCGGGCGGCGCCAGCCCCAGGCAGGTTTCGCGGGCAAGGAGACCGACCCAATGCTTCATCGTCGCAAGTTCTTAACGGCCCTGGCGGCCGCGCCCGCCCTCACGCCTGCGCTCTCGCAAGCCGCCGTGTTCACCAGCGCCCCGACCTCCGCTCTTAGCTCACGTATCAGCGAATTGGAGCAGCGCAGCGGCGGTCGCCTGGGCGTGGCCGTGCTGGACACCCACGACGGCCGCCGGTTCGCCTGGCGCGGCGACCAGCGTTTCCGCATGTGCAGCACCTTCAAGATGCCCCTGGCGGCCGCCATCCTGCGCCGCGTCGACCAGGGCCGCGAGCGCCTGGACCGGAAGATCGGCTACGGCCCCGATGTGCTGATGGGCAATTCGCCGGTGGTCGAGAAAAACCTCGGCAAAGGCATGACTGTCGGCGCGCTGTGCGAGGCCACGATCATCTGGAGCGACAACGCCTCCGCCAACCTGCTGCTCGATGCGCTGGAGGGCCCCGCCGCACTGACCCGCTTCCTGCGCGCCCTCGGCGACCAGACCACCCGCTGCGACCGCCGCGAGCCCGAGCTCAACACCGGCGCCGAGGACGACCCGCGCGACACCACCACACCCACGGCCATCGTCGAGACCTGGAAGACCCTGCTGACCACCGACACCCTCTCGCCCGCCTCCCGCAAGCAGCTGACCGCCTGGGTCGTGGCCAACCGCACGGGCGACAAGCGCCTGCGCGCCGGCCTGCCGCGCGGCTGGAAGGTCGGCGACAAGACCGGCAACAACGGCAAGGAAACCACCAACGACATCGCGGTGATCTGGCCGCCGGGGCGCAAGCCGCTGTTCATCGCGGCGTTCCACGACAAGGGCTCGGCGGACGACGACGTGCGCAGCGCCGTGCTGGCGGATGTGGCGCGGGCGGTCGTGACGGCGGGTTTTGGGAAGTAGAGGTTATCCACAGGGCCCGACCCAAGCGCCCCCTCCGTCTCGCCGCGTATCCGCGGCGATCCACCTCCCCCGTTTCACGGGTGAGGAGATACAACCCTCTCCTCCCCCGCCTGCGGGGGAGGTGGCGCGATGCGGATACGCATCG
>NZ_JBWKZF010000032.1:0-61819 GCF_059424195.1 Caulobacter sp. GW456-12-1-14-TSB4 | reverse complement strand
CTCCGTAGAGGCCGAGCTGCCCCCTCCGGCCCTCCGGGCCACCTCCCCCAGAGGGGGAGGAGACGTCAGCCCCCAATCCGCTCGATCAGCGGTCGGGCTTTCAGCGCCTGGATCGCGCGGTCTATGGCGTCGAACACCGGCCCAGCATCCGCCTCGATCTCCGCATAGGCCCGCTCGAACTCAGGAGCCAGGCGATCCAGCAAAGCCAGCTGTTCCCGCCCCTTCTCCGTAATCTCCACCAGGATCGCGCGCTGGTCGGCGGGATCGGGGCGGCGGGTGACCAGGTCCAGGGTCACCAGCTTGGGCATCTTCTGCTGGATCAGTTGGTGCGAGCGGTTCAGGGCGCGCACGAGGTCGGACACCGACACCGGCCCCAGCGTCGCGATGGCGCTGAGCAGGGACGCGGACTTGACCGGCAGGACAAGGCCGGCGCGCTTGAACACCTCGGCCGACTGCTGCTCGATCAGGTCGCTCAGCTGCTCGCTCAGGCGGCCCAGGAAGGTGCGGCTCAATTCGGTCATTCGCCCGACGGTCCTCTAGTTCAGGCGACGATAGGTGTTGGTCCGTCCAGACTTCCACACGCGCTCAAGGCCGCGCACAACACCATTCTCGCGCACCAGATGGAACCGGTAATCCTCCGTCCCCTGCACCGCGAACAGGTCCTTGCCGATCGGGTCCAGGGCGACGACGAGGCGATCGCGCCAGTGATAGGCCAGGCCGTTGGCGGTCCGAACGAGGGTCCGGCCTTCATACGCCCCGACCGCGTCGTCCAGGTCCTTGGCGCTCAACGCCTGGCCCGAGAGCGCGGCCTCGACGGGGACCAGGGCCCATTTGGCGTCCGCGTCACCCGCCGTCGCTCGGGCCTGTAGCAGGAACTTCTGGGCTGCCAACAAAGCGTCCGAGGCCGGTACGGCCAGGTCGGGGGTCACGCCGACGCCCTCGAAATCCTTGCCGCCGACCGGATCGCGGATTTGACCGAACGGCGTCTGCAGCATGAACCGGTCGTCGATCGGCACGCGGGTGACGGGATGCGCGCCGCCGGCGGTGCGCTCGCCGATCACGATCGCGCGGCCCAGCCGTTGCAGCGCGAACGTCATCCATTCGGCCGACGAGAACGAGGTCGAGCCGGTCAGCACCACGACGGGGATCGTCCCCGACCGCTGGCCCGGCACGGCGGCCAAGCTCCACTGGCTGCGCTCAACGCGGACCCCGTTCTCCTTGTAATAGTAGTCGAAGAACTTCTGCTCTTTCCCCGCCGGATAGAGGTAGCTCATCAGGAACTGCGCCATCTCCAGCACGCCGCCATTGTTGTAGCGGAGGTCGAAGATCAGCCCCTTGGCGCCCTCGGCGAAGCGCATGGCCCCCGCGGCGATGTCCTGGGCGTATTGCGGGTCGGCGAAGAAGTCGAACCGGATATAGGCCAGGCCGCCGTCCAGCCGCCGGGCGTCGCGATAGCCGAAATTGGCCGCCCGCTCGCTGTCGCGCTGGGCCTGGGTCGTCGTCTCGCCCGTGGCTTTCATCCGCCGGGCGGCGGCGACTTCTTCAGGATCGAAAGCCACCGAGAAGTGCAGGTCGTCGCTCGCCTTGAGCAAACCCTGCCCCAGGCTGGTCGCGAACTGCTCGCCGTCGATCGGCGCGGCCTGGACCCGTTTGTCCAGCTCGGCGGCGATGGCGGGGATGCGATCGGGGAAGATGTAATTCTGCTGCAGCGCCGTCTTGAGGTGGGCGACAACCTCCTGCTGCGCCTGGCGGTCGAGGGTGTCAGCGAAGACCGGCGCGGGCGCCAGGGTGGCGAGGGTCAAAAGCGGGACAAGAAGGCGAGAGAGCATCGTCGATCCATTTCTACAATATATTGCACAATATGTTGTAGATCGTTTTCACGTCAAGCTCGACGCGACACGCCTGGCGCCGTTCACGGGGATTGGCGCGGCTGGATGCTCGGAATTGGCGATCGCGAATCCAGCGAAATCAACCACTTGTCGATTTTACGCGTCCCTGAATGATCCGCGCTCAAACCCGCCCTCATACTGATTGCACCTGATAGCTTGGAAGGGACGTCCGGCCGGCGATCGTGACGGCTGTCAGGGGTGGTCGAGCGGGTAGCGCTCGTCGGCGCGGTTTCGGCCGCAACTGCATCCCTCTGGCGGCGGTCGGCCCTGGAACACAGAAACGACGTGGGATGTCGGGTCGATGAGAGCAGCAGGCTCGGGCTGAAATCGCCCGGGCGTTCCGGGACCGGGGTCGTCGCCCCGGCCCGCCCGTCGGGGGCCTCCTTCGGAAGCGGGTTAAGACCCCGCGCGTCGAGGGCTCACCGGATAACGGCTACGCGGAGCGCTCAGGCTTCGTCGAAACGGTAATCACTCTCCAACCCTCCGGGCGTCGCCCGGGCGCTCCGCTTCCCTTTCATGCCTTCAGCGGATTTGGCCGCGTGAAGTCGAGAGCGCGCGCCCTTGACGCCCCCTCTCCCGCGCCGCACAACACGGCCAAACCAAACACGCGTTTGAGGAGACGACGGGCATGACGGACATCCGCTTCGACGGCAAGGTGGCGATCGTGACGGGCGCCGGTGGCGGCCTGGGCCGACAGCACGCTCTGGAACTGGCCCGTCGCGGCGCCAAGGTCGTGGTCAACGACCTGGGCGGCAGCGTCGACGGCTCGGGCGGCTCGTCCGAGGCGGCCCAGAAGGTGGTGGCCGAGATCGAGGCCTTCGGCGGCGAAGCCATCGCCCACGGCGCCTCGGTGACCGATGACGCGGGCGTCGCCAACATGGTCCAGACGGCCATGGACAAGTGGGGCCGCATCGACATCCTGGTCGCCAACGCCGGCATCCTGCGCGACAAGACCCTGACCAAGATGGAGCTGGCCGACTTCGAGCTGGTCATGCAAGTGCACGTGTTCGGCACCTTCAAGCCGATCAAGGCGGTCTGGGACATCATGAAGGCCCAGAACTACGGCCGCATCGTCGTCACCACCTCGTCGTCGGGCATGTACGGCAACTTCGGCCAGAGCAACTACGGCGCGGCCAAGATGGCGGTGCTGGGCCTGATGAACACCCTCAAGCTGGAGGGCGCCAAGAACGACGTGAAGATCAACGCCATCAGCCCGGTCGCCGCCACGCGCATGACCGAAGGCCTGATGCCGCCGGAAGTGCTGGCCAAGCTGGCCCCGGAATATGTCACGCCGGGCGTGGTCTACCTGTGCTCGGACGAGGCCCCGACCGGCGCGATCCTGACCGCCGGCGCCGGCGCCTTCGCCCTGTCGCGCATCTACGAGACCGAGGGCGTCTATCTGGGCGAGGACGGCCTGTCGGCCGAAGAGGTCCGCGACAGCTGGGACAAGATCACCGCCGAGGACGGCCAGAAGGCCTACTTCAACGGCGGCGAGCAAGGTCAGAAGTTCTTCCGCAAGATGGCAGGCGGTTGACCTTAGGTAACGGGTCAGAATTGGGCCCGTTTTGACAGAACAACGATTGATGCGGGGCCTTTACGGCCCCGCGTCTTTAACAAAACCGACAAAATTGCTGTTTTGGACAATTTATAGCAACGCTATTTGAGCAGATACGTTAAAGGCGGCGCTCCTCGAGCCCCGTAAGGTGCTCGCGAGCCTCTTCCTCCCCAAGAAGGTCGCTAGTCATCATGTCTCTCTCGCGTACCAGCCTCGCCGCCGGCGTCGCTCTGCTGGCGCTCGCCGCCGCTTCCCAGGCCTCTGCTTCGGCCTTCTATCTGCAGGAACAATCGGTGCGCGGCACCGGCCGCGCCTATTCGGGCGAAGTCGCCGACAAGGGCGTCGGCAGCCTGTGGTGGAACCCCGCCTCGATCGCCGGCATCGAGAAGAACGAAGGCTATATCGGCCTGAACATGATCCAGGTGGATTCGAAGGTCACCAACAACGGCTCGACCATCACCCGCCCGGTCCCGCCGGCCGGCCTGACCACGCCGGTGGGCGGCGACAACACCGCTTTCGATCCGATCAATGACGGCATCGTGCCGAACGCGGGCGCCGCGTTCCGCATCAACGACAAGCTGGCCTTCGGCATCTCGGTCGCCGCGCCGTACAACTTCACCACCGAGTACAACACCAACAGCTGGACGCGTTACGACGCCCTGAAGTCGCAGCTGCGCACGGTCAATGTCGACGGCGTCGTCGCCTATCGCGTCAACGACTTGATCGACCTGGGCGTGGGCGTCACCGCGCTCTACGCCGACGCCAAGCTGACCAACGCCCTGCCGAACATCTCGCCGCTGCAGCCCGATGGCTCGCAGGCCCTGAAGGGCAATGGCTGGGCCTATGGCTACACGGTCGGCGCCCAGATCCACCCGAGCAAAGCCCTGACCATCGGCGCCAGCTATCGTTCGAAGATCGACCAGAAGCTGGACGGCACCGTGACCGTCGCCGGCCTGCTGGCCCCGATCCCGGCCGCCAACAACTTCTCGGTCGATGGCCAGGCCAAGATCACCCTGCCCTGGATCGCCAATGTCGGCGCCCGCTGGGCGGTGAACGACCAGTGGACCCTGAACGCCTCGGTCAGCCGCGTGGGCTGGAAAGAGTTCGACGCCATCCGCGTCAGCTTCCCGGGCGGCGCCTCGACCAGCGCCCAGGACTACAAGAACGTCACCACCTACGCCGCCGGCGTCGACTACCAGGCCTCGCCGCGCCTGACCCTGCGGGCCGGCGTCCAGTACGACCCGACCCCGACGCCGGACGTCGGCCGCACCGCCCGCGTGCCGGACGGCGACCGCATGATGTACGCCACCGGCGCCACCTGGGCCGCGACCGACAACATCAAGCTGGACGCCGCGATCAGCTACATCAGCTTCAAGGACAGCCAGATCAACCGCACCGACGTGACCGCCACCAGCTCGACCGTGCGCCTCAACGGCGACGTGACGGGCTCGGCCGTCGTGATCTCGACGGGCGCCCGCTTCAGCTTCTAAGGCTGACGCAGCGTTGAAATGAGAAGCCCGCCCGGAGCGATCCGGGCGGGCTTTTCGTTACGGCTGAACGGTTTGCCAGAGGGTCTTGGCCGCCGCGACGAAGACCTCCGCCGCCTGCCCCTTGGGCTCGGAGATCACCGCCGGGACGCCCTGGTCGCCGCCGAGGCGGACGGCGATCTCGATCGGCACACGGCCCAGCAGCGGCACGCCCAGGCGCTCGGCCTCGGCCACGCCGCCGCCTTCGCCGAAGATCGGGATCGGCGCGCCGGTCGAGGGATCGGGGAAGAAGGCCATGTTCTCGATCAGGCCCAGGATCGGGGTGGCGGTCTTCTGGAACATCGAGGCCGCGCGACGGGCGTCGATCAGGGCGATCTCCTGCGGCGTGGTCACCAGCACCGCCCCATCGATCCGCAGCTTCTGCACCAGGGTCAGCTGCACGTCGCCGGTGCCGGGCGGCAGGTCGACGACCAGCACGTCCAAGGGCGCGGCTTCCGAGCCCCAGGCCACGTCGTGGATCATCTGGCGGACGGCCGAAGACGCCATCGGTCCTCGCCAGATCATCGCCTTGCCCTCGTCGACGATGAAGCCGATCGACATCAGCTTGACGCCATGGGCTTCCAGAGGCTGCAGCTTCTCGTTCTCGAACGAGGGATCGCCATCGACGCCCATCATCTTGGGAGCCGAGGGGCCGTAGATGTCGGCGTCCAGCAGGCCGACCCGCAGGCCCATCTTCGCGAAGGCGACGGCCAGATTGGTCGAGACGGTGGACTTGCCCACCCCGCCCTTGCCCGAGGCCACGGCGATGACGTGGCGGACGTGGGCGGGCTTCTCGGCCTCCGGCGGCGGGACCACGCGAGCTTGCGGATCTTCGGAGATCTTGGCGCCCTTGCGGACCCGGGTCGCGCCCTCGGCGGCCTGGGCGGTCAGCACGACCTGAGCCTGCTCGACGCCGGGCAGAGCGGCCAAGGCCTTCTCGGCGGCGTCGCGGATCGGGGCGTAGGCAGCGGCTTGGGCAGCCGGCACTTCCAGCATGAAGCCGGCGCGGCCGTTGCGGACGACGAGGCCCTGCACCAGGCCGGCGGCGACCAGCCCCTGCCCGCTCGCCGGGTCGGCGATGCGGTCCAGCGCCACGCGGGCGTCGTCGAGGGTAGCGGTCACGGGCGAGGCCTCCAGTCAGGAGGGCCTCATATCCGCGTGACCGCCTGCTTTTACAAGTCCGTGACGGCGCTTAGCGCTCGACCACCTTGCGCTGCATCGGGGCCAGCTTGGCCAGCAGCTTGCCCTGGACGGCGAACGGCACGCCCTCCTTGTCCATCGCCCACTGCAGGTTCTCGACCAGCGCATTGAAGTCGCGATTGGTGACGCCCATGTCCTTGTGGACGGCGGCCATGTCGCGGCCGGTGTAGACGCAGCCGCCGCCCAGCACGTAGCAGAACTGCTCGGCCAGGGTCCGCTTCAGGCGCGGCACGTCGGTGGTGGCGAAGATGTCCTTGATGCGGGGATCGGCGATGCTGCGATCGACCAGGTCGGCGGCGATACGGACCAGGCCCTCCTTGCCGTGGAAGGCCTGGAAGGTCGCCGGATCGGCCAGCGGCGTGGCGGCGGCGTTGGCCGGCGACTGCGTGTACGGGTCCACCGGCTTCTCGCCCGCCGGGACCGTGTCCTGGGCAAAGGCCGAACCGGCCAGGGTCAGGGCCGCGACGGCGGCCAGCACGAAGGTCTTTTGCATCGGTGCGATCCCCTTAGAAGCCGGCTTGCAGCGACAGGTAGAAACCGCGCTGGTTCTTGAACGTGGCGATGTCGCCGAGGTCGACATAGGCGGCGGTGACCGACAGGTGCTTGTTGACGGCATAGGCCGCGAACAGGTCCATCCAGTCGTCTTCCTTGGCGAAGGCCAGGTTGCTGGGCTTGGTGCGGTACTCGGCCCCGACAACCAGACGCTTGCTGAGCAGATAGCCGGCCGAGCCCTCGAACTGCGGCTTGTAGCCGCCGTTGACGCCGCCGAAGCCCAGCAGGCCCGTCTGGTTGGCCTTGGTCATCCGCACCGTGCCGTTCAGCACCAGCGACTGGTTCAGCAGCAGCTTGGTGGCGGCGACATAGTAGTCGACGCCCTTGTCGTTCTTGGCGCCGACGGCGCGGACGATGGCGTCCTGGCTGTTGTCCTTGTACTGCGCCCCGACGCTTACCTGCGGGACCCAGCTGTCCTGGGTATAGACCGCGTCGCCCAGGACACGGACCTTGGCGCCCAGCACCGTCTGCTTGAAGGTGAAACCCTTGCCGAGGCCCAGTTTTGCGCCCGTCGCGCCGGTGTCGAACTCCTGGCGCGTGGCCGACAGCTCGACCCGGTCATGCCAGCCGACGGCGCCGCCGAAGGCGCGCAGCTTGTAATCCTTGACATCGACATAGGTCCCGTGGACTTCGCCGCCAACGCCGTGATCGGTCTCGTCGCCGGCGATCACCGCCCAGGTCGAGAGACCACCGCCAGCGCCGCCCTCGACCGCGCTGACGCCATGGGTGAGCAGCAGCTTGCCGCCGGTCTCGATCTCGCCCGCCGTGGCGGTCGACGCCAGACCGCAAACCATTGCAGCCGTGGCCAGCATCAGCATCTTAAGTCGCTTCATTACCCCCTCCAGACCCGGAGACGGCTCACGTCTCGGCGCGCGGACCCTTGCAGGCAAAGCTTTTACGGAGCGTTGCGAAGTAGTTCAGAAACCCAAATCTGGTTCCGGACCGAACGTCGCACCCCAGCTTGGGCGTTAACGCGCATTTCATGCCGCAGAGGCTAGGAGAAATCTCATGAGACACGCTGCTCTACTTCTGATGGCCGCGCTCTGGGCTGGACCGGCTATGGCGGGTGATTTCACCGTCACCGTGCGCGGGTCCGACGGCAAGCCCGTGCCCGACGCCGTGGTCATGGTCTATCCGAACGGCCAGCCGACCAAAGGACCGATCAAGTTCCCCTGGCCCTATCGCGTGGCGCAGCAGAACATCCAATTCAACCCGTTCATGCTGGTGGTCCCGGTCGGCGCGGACGTGGGCTTCCCGAACCTCGATAAGGTTCGCCACCACGTCTATTCGTTCTCGGCGGGCAACAAGTTCGAGATCAAGCTGTTCGGCCACGAAGAGAACCGCACCGCCAAGATGAGCACGGTCGGCGTGGCGGCCATCGGCTGCAACATCCACGACCAGATGGTCGGCTTCATCCGCGTGGTTGACACCCAGTACGCCGGCAAGACCGACGCCAACGGCGTGGTGACGATCCAGGACGTCCCGGCCGGCGCGATCAAGGCCAGCGTCTGGCACCCCTACATGCGGGCCATGAAGAACGAGAAGGCCCTGGCCACGACCAGCGTCGGCGCCGGCGCCGCCCGCGAGCAGGTCGCCGTGGACCTTCGCGCCCCGGCCGGACACTAGGCCGCCGCGATGTTCCAGCGCCTGCAGACCAAGCTGACCGTCCTCTACGCCGGGCTCTTCGCCCTGGCGCTGAGCGTGGTGGCGGTGACGGTCTATGTGGCGATCGCCAGCAACGCCCAGCGCGCCGTCCGCGAGGAACTGGCCGCGTCGGGCACCGTGTTCGACCGCGTCTGGGCGCTGCGCACCCAGCGCCTGCACGACGGCGCCGAACTGTTGTCGCGCGACTTCGGCTTCCGCGCCGCCGTCGCCACCCATGACCGCCCGACCGTCGAGTCGGCCGTCGCCAACCTGCGTCAGCGCCTGGGCCTGGACCTGGCCTTCACCGTCGGCATCGACGGCGATGTCGTCGGCATGGACCCAGCCCGCCTGAACCTCGAGAAGCTGTGGAGCGCCCTGGACGCCGAGGACGGCGCGCAAGGCGTGTTCACGATCGACGGCAAGCCCTATCAGCTGATCTCGGCCCCGATCCTGTCGCCTACCCTGACGGGCTGGATCGTCTTCGCCGCCCGACTGGACGAGCCCGAAATGCGGGGTCTGGAAAAGCTGTCGGCCATCGGCCTGGACGCCCAGGTCTTCGACCAGCGCGGCGATGCCTGGGTCTCGGCCGATGCGGGTCCGGTCAACAAGCCGCTCGCCGACTTCGTCGGCAAGGCCATGCACGACAAGCTGCTGGCGCCGACCCTGCTGCGCGGCGGGGCCGACAGCCTGGTGCTGGTCAAGCCGATCAAGGCCCTGGATCGCACCACCGGCGCGGCCCTGGTGCTGCGCTATCCCATGGCCCAGGCCATGGCCCCCTATCAGCCGCTGATGGCCGCCGTGATCATCGCCGGCCTGCTGGGCGCGGCCCTGGTCGCCGCCGCCAGCTGGGCCCTGTCGCGCGGCCTGGCCAAGCCGATCACCGCCCTGGACGTCGCCGCCCGCCGCTTGCAGCGCGGCGAGGAGGTCACCGTGGAGGTCACGACCCGCGACGAGATCGGCCGCCTGGCCGAGAGCTTCAACCTGATGGCCAGCGAAATCCGCGAGCGCGAGGCGGAGATGATCCGCCAGGCGCTGCATGACGGCGAGACCGGCCTGCCCAACCGCCGCGCCCTGGAGCGCGCCATCGAGATGCGCCTGGCCGCCATCGGCCCCGGCGAGCAGGTGGTGATCGCCGCCATCGGCTTCGACCGCTTTCCTCAGGTTCGAGCCGCCATCGGCTATGAGCTGGCCACCGAGCTGGTCGCCAAGCTGGGCCAGCGGATTTTCGAGATCGCGCCCGGTGTGCTGGTGTCGCGCCTGACCACCTCGATCCTCTGCGTCGTCTCGGCCTCCAACAGCCTCGACCACGTGCTGGAGCTGGTCGAGGACGCTCTGCCCGGCCTGGAAGCCCCGATCGCGGTCGGCGGCGAGCTGGTCGACGTCCACATCACCCAGGGCCTGGCCGCCACGACGCAGGGCGAGCTGGACGCCGCCCGCCTGATCGAGCGCGCCCTGATCGCCCTGGACCAGTCCCGCGCCAGCCACCGCAAGTTCATGGCCTTCGACGCCGCCGCCTATGGCGACCCGTCGGCCAATCTGTCGCTGATGAGCGAGATGCTCGAGGCCGTCCGCAAGGGCGAACTCTATCTGAACCACCAGCCGAAGCTTGATCTGCGCACCGGCGCGATCACCGGCGTCGAGGCCCTGGCCCGCTGGAACCACCCCACGCGCGGCTTCATCCGTCCGGACCTGTTCGTCGGCATGGCCGAGGAGACCGGCCACATCCGCGCCCTCACCGACTATGTCCTGACCCAGGCGATCGAGGACCAGGCCCGCCTGCGCGCCGCCGGTCACGACGTGCTGATGTCGGTCAATGTCTCGGGCCGCCTGATCGACGACTGCGGCTTTGCCGAGCACGCCATCGCCGAGGTCACGGCGGCCGGGGCGCGCCTGTGCTTCGAGATCACCGAGACCGCCGTGATCGGCAATCCTGACGTGGCCCTGTCGGTGCTGGACCGCCTGGCCGAGGCCGGCATCCCGGTGTCGATCGACGACTACGGCTCAGGCCTGTCGTCCCTGGCCTATCTGAAGCAGATCCGCGCCGACGAGCTGAAGATCGACAAGGCCTTCGTCATGAGCCTGGAGTCCGGCGGCAAGGACGCCCTGCTGGTCAAATCCACGGTCGACCTGGCCCATAGCCTGGGCATGAAGGTCACCGCCGAGGGCGTCGAGACCCGCGAAGGCCTGGCCGCTCTGCAGCTGATGGGCTGCGACCTGGCCCAGGGCTACCACGTCGCCAAGCCGATGGGCTTGGACAAGCTGGTCGACTTCCTGGGCGAATGGTCGATCGAGCTGCCGGCGGAGGCCCCGGCGCGATTGCAGGCCTAGAGCGCCCCCACCGTCTCGCTGCGTATCCGCAGCGATCCACCTCCCCCGCTTCGCAGGGGAGGAGAAGGTCTTTCCTCCTGCCCCGCTTGCGGGGGAGGTGGCGCGGCGCCGATAGGCGACGTGACGGAGGGGGCGCTAAGCCGCGACCTCTTCCACCGAGGCCTTCAGCAGGTCCAGCACGTGGTGCAGGCTGTCGGCGATGTGCACGCACTTGTCGTGCATCTCCTCGTTCGGATCGAGGATGTCGGGGACCATGATCGTCATCATGCCGGCCGCGTGGGCGGCCCGGACACCGGGGTGGCTGTCCTCCAGCGCCAGGCAGTGGGCCGGATCGACGCCGAGGCGCTCGGCCGCCAGCAGATAGGGATCCGGGTTCGGCTTGTGCTTGGTGACGTCCTGGTGGGCGACCACCGCGTTGAACCGGTGCAGCAGGTCGAAGCGCCCCAGATACTTCTCGACCGCGACCATGCCGTTCGAGGTGGCGATGCCGCGCGGCAGGCCCAGGTCGTCCAGATAGTCGAGGATCTCGATGACCCCCGCCTTCAGCTTGGTCTCGGCCGCCAGCAGATCCTCGACATCGGCCCAGACGCGCTCGAAATAGGCCTGAACCGGGAAGTCGTCGCCATAGAGTTCGCGCAGCATCACGCCGCATTCGGGCGTCGTCTTGCCGACCATCGCCGCGTAGGTCTCGCCGGTGAAGTGGACCCCGAAGACCTCGCCCGCCTCGATCATGGCGGCGCGATAGACGATCTCGGTGTCCAGCAGCAGGCCGTCCATGTCGAACACGACGGCCTCTACGCGGCGGGGAAAGCTCACTTGTAGAACTCCTCGGTCTTGTAACCCTGGAAGTAGAGCAAGGTCGTCAGGTCGGTGTGGTCGACCTTGGCGTGCGCCTGGGCCGCGACGATGGGCTTGGCGCGGTAGGCGACGCCCAGGCCGGCGGCCTCGATCATCGCCAGATCGTTGGCCCCGTCGCCCACGGCGAGAGCCTCGGCCCGGGTCACGCCCAGGTCCGCCGTCTCTTCGTTGAGCGCGGCCAGCTTGGCTTCCTTACCCAGGATCGGATCGCCGACTTCGCCCGTCAGGGCGCCGTCCAGCTCGATCAGGGTGTTGGCGCGGTTCAGGTGGAAACCCGCCGCCTGCGCCACCCGGCTGGTGAAGAAGGTGAAGCCGCCCGAGACCAGGGCGCAGCGCGCGCCGTGCTGGGCCATGGTGCGGACCAGGATTTCCGCGCCCGGGTTGAGCCGGACCCGCTGGTCGTAGCAGCTCTGCAGCGCCTCGACGCCCAGACCCTTCAGCATGCCGACCCGCTCGCGCAGGGCCCCCTCGAAGGCCAGCTCGCCGCGCATGGCGCGCTCGGTGATCTCGGAGACCTGTTCCTTGACGCCGGCGAAGTCGGCCAGCTCATCCAGGCACTCGACGTTGATGATCGTGGAGTCCATGTCGGCGATCAGCAGGCGCTTCCTGCGGTTCTCGGCCGACTGGATCGCGAAGTCGACCGGCAGGTCCGCCAGGTCGGCCTTCAGCGCCTCCAGGTCACCGCCTTCGACGAAGAAGTCGGCGGCCAGCGGCCCCAAGTCCTCGCGACGGCTGGACAGCCTGGCTTCGACGCGCGAAACGGCTTGTGCATATGCGTCGGGGTCAGCCCCCACGACGGTGAGGACGGTCGGAATGGTGGAGAGTTCGGACATCGCGCCCCGCATCTGGCTGATCGCGGGCCCGACCGCAAGCGGCAAGTCCGCTCATGCGCTGCAATTGGCCGAGTGGACGGGCGCGGAGATCGTCAACGCCGACTCCATGCAGATCTATGCCGGCCTGCGCGTGCTGACCGCCGGCCCCTCGCCCGTGGAGCGCGCCAAGGCCCCGCATCATCTGTTCGAAGTGGCCGACGCGGCCCAAGGCTGGTCGGTCGGCAAGTGGCTGGAAGCCGCGACCCAGGCGATCGCCGAGATCGAGGCGCGGGGCAATCCGGTCATCGTGGTCGGCGGCACCGGCCTCTATTTTCGCGCCCTCACCCACGGCCTGGCCGACGTGCCGCCGGTGCCCGAGACCCAGCGCGAGATTTCCGGCCTGCTCTACGCCGCCCGAGGCGAGCCGGAGTTCCGCGAAATCCTGCGCCCGCTCGACCCCGAGGCCGAGGCGCGCATCGAGATCGGCGACCGCCAGCGTCTGGTCCGCGCTCACGCCGTGGCCGTGGCCACCGGCAAGTCCCTCACCTCGTGGCAGACCGACACCAAGCCCACGCTGAAGCCCGGGACCTGGGAAGGCCGCGTGCTCGATCCGCCACGCGCCGAGCTCTATGCCCGCTGCGACGCCCGCCTGTCGGTGATGGTCGAGCAAGGCGCCCTGGACGAGGTGGCGGCCATGGAGGCGCGAGGCCTGGATCCGTCCCTCCCCGCTCTCAAGGCCGTCGGCTACCGCGAGTTCGCCGCCCACCTGCGTGGCGAGACCACCCTGGACCAGGCCCTCGAGGCCGCCCGCCAGGAAACCCGCCGCTACGCCAAGCGCCAACTGACCTGGTTCCGCAACCAGACACCGGACTGGGAGCGCGTCAGCGCGCCGTGATGGTCCTTACGAAAGAAGCATGATGTCCGATCTCCACGCCCTCGCCGAACGCGTCGCCGCCAGCCTGACCGCGCGCGGCGAGACCATCGCCATCGCCGAGTCCTCGGCCGGCGGCCTGATCTCGGCGGCGCTGCTGGCCGTGCCGGGCGCGTCGAAGTTCTATGTCGGCGGCGCGGTCGTCTACACGGCCCGCGCCCGTCTCACCCTGATGGACATCCCGCAGAAGGCCATGGACGGCCTGCGCTCCGCCAGCGAGCCCTACGCGGTGATGCTGGCCCGCGTGGCTCGCAAGAACCTGAAGGCGACCTGGGCGCTGTCGGAGACCGGCGCGGCCGGCCCGGACGGCAACCGCTATGGCGATGCGCCCGGTCACTGCTGCTTCGCCGTGGTCGGTGAAGAGGTGTCGGTCAGCACCACGCTTGAGACCGGCAGCGACCAGCGCACCGCCAACATGCAAGCGTTCGCCGCCGCCGCGCTCGGCTTCCTGGCCAAGACCCTGGACGAACTCGACGCCTAGACCGTCCCGAACAGGCTGTAGGCGAACTCGTCCATGGCCTTCTGGGTGATGCTCGTATTGTTCAGCAGCACGACGGTGGTCTGGTCGTCGAAGCGGTGGCCCAGCACCGAGCGATAGCCGGCCGCCCGCCCCGTCTCCCAGGCGAAGACGCGCGGGATGCCGTCGGCGAACAGGGTCTTCACCCGGCCGCCCAGGGCGTACTCCTGATCGGGCCAGCCGACGGTCAGCAGCTCTTTCTTGCGGGCCGGCGGCAGGAACCCGCCATCGAGCACCGCGTGCGCGGCCTTCAACAGGTCACCCGCCGTGCTGACATAGCCGCCGCTGGCCGCGAAGAACGGGAAACGCTGGTTGTCTCCCCGCGCAAGCGGCTCCAGCGTGCGGTACGAGATGGCGATATCCGCCGGATCGGCCGGCGTTGTGCGGGTCAGGCCCAGCGGGCCGATGAGCAGCTCGGCCATCGCCTGGGCGTAGGGCTTGCCGGTCACTGTCTCGATGATCGCGGTGATGATCACCCAATTGGTCAGGACATAGTCGAACTTCGTCCCCGGCTCGAAGATCAGGTCGCCCGAGCACCACAGCTTCACCGCCTCGGCCGTCGTGAAGGTCTTCTTGAACAGGTCCGGATCGGGATTGGCCTTGGTCCAGGTGGCGAAGCCGTTCGGCACGCCGCTGATGTTGGTCATCAGGTGGCGCAACTTGACCTTGGCGCCGGTGTCGGCGCGGTAGTCGGGCAGGTAACGGGTGATCGGCGCGTCGAGCTCGACCTTGCCCGCCTCGGCCAACTTCAACAGCGCCGTCGAGGTCAGCCATTTGGAGATCGAGGCGATGACATAGGGCGTGTCCAGCGTGGCCGGCTTCTTGGCCTCGATGTCGGCGAACCCGACCGTCCGCGAATAGATCGGCTTGCCGGCCCGGCCGATCAGCACCACGCCCTGGAACGGCTGGACCTTCAGGAAGGCGTCCACCGCACGGTCCGCCGCGCCGCCGGAAAGTACGCTGGCCCCGGCCTTTTCGACTAGGCCGAGCGCCGTCGCGCCCGCCAGAAATTCACGCCGTCCGAACACTGATGCACCCCGTCATTCCAGGAGCGCGACCGTGCGGGGGAAAACCTGCCCCTGTCACGTGAAACTCCGGTAAGGTCACACCGCCCAAAAAGGCACAACCTTGCGGCAAAGCGCGCCTTGACGCTCCAGCTGGCGCATGTCATCACCCCTTTCGTAGCTTTGGAGCAAGACTCGTGCGCAAAACCATGATCGTACTTATGGAGCGGCCGTTCGCGGGGTGACCTTGAAGTCACGTCGTAGCTCGGTCGCGCGCGCAAAGGTCCTTCGGGACCTTTTTTCTTTTCCGCTTCCCACCAGTCCAGCTTCCCGCCCCTTCCTTCACCGGACCCGTCCCATGACCGCCCACCAGACCATCGAGAGCAAGGCTCCCGCAGACACCGCCGATCGCGCCATGACCGGCGCCGAGATCGTGGTTCGCGGCCTCGTGGACCAAGGCGTCGAGGTGCTGTTCGGCTATCCGGGCGGCGCGGTCCTGCCGATCTATGACGCGCTGTTCCATGAGCCGCGCCTGCAGCACATCCTGGTCCGCCACGAGCAAGGCGCGACCCACGCCGCCGAGGGCTACGCCCGCAGCTCGGGCAAGCCGGGCGTGGTCCTGGTCACCTCGGGTCCAGGCGCGACCAACGCCATCACCGGCATCATGGACGCCCTGATGGACTCGATCCCGATGGTCGTCATCACCGGCCAGGTCCCCACCCACCTGATCGGCACCGACGCCTTCCAGGAAGCCGACACGGTCGGCATGACCCGCTCGTGCACCAAGCACAACTACCTGGTCAAAGACGTCCGCGACCTGCCGCAGATCATCCACGAGGCGTTCAAGATCGCCACCACCGGCCGTCCGGGCCCGGTGCTGATCGACATCCCCAAGGACGTCCAGTTCGCCAAGGGCGAATACTACGGCCCCACGGAAGTCGCCTCGACCCACGCCTATGCGCCGCGCACCAAGGGCGACGCGGGCCGCATCGCCGAAGCCGCGAAACTGATCGCCGGCGCCCGCCGTCCGATCTTCTACACCGGCGGCGGCGTCATCAACGCCGGCCCCAAGGCCAGCGAAGCGCTGCGGGAGTTCCAGGCCCTGACCGGCGCGCCGGTGACCTCGACCCTGATGGGCTTGGGCGCCTTCCCGGCTGCGGATCCGGCGTGGCTGGGCATGCTGGGCATGCACGGCACGTTCGAGGCCAACAACGCCATGCACGACTGTGACGTGATGATCTGCGTCGGGGCCCGCTTCGACGACCGCGTCACCGGCCGCCTCGACGCCTTCTCGCCGGGCAGCAAGAAGATCCACATCGATATCGACGCCTCGTCGATCAACAAGAACGTCCGCGTCGACCTGCCTATCGTCGGCGACGCCGGCTCGGTTCTGGAAGACCTGATCGCCGCCTGGAAGGCCGCGAACCTGCAGCCCAACAAGGCCGCCCTGACCGACTGGTGGGCCCAGATCGACCAGTGGCGCGCTCGCCAGTGCCTGAACTACCGACGCTCCGAAACGGTCATCAAGCCGCAGTACGCCATCGAGCGCCTGTACGAGCTGACCAAGGACAAGGACGTCTACATCACCACGGAAGTCGGCCAGCACCAGATGTGGGCCGCGCAGTTCTTCCGCTTCGAGGAGCCGAACCGCTGGATGACCTCCGGCGGCCTGGGCACCATGGGCTACGGCCTGCCCGCCGCCTTGGGCGTGCAGCTGGCCCATCCCGGTTCGCTGGTCGTCGACATCGCCGGCGAAGCCTCGATCCAGATGTGCATCCAGGAGCTGTCGACGGCGATCCAGTTCGACCTGCCGGTCAAGATCTTCATCCTGAACAACGAATGGATGGGCATGGTCCGCCAGTGGCAGCAGCTGCTGCACGGCGAACGCTACAGCCACTCCTATTCGGACAGCCTGCCCGACTTCGTGAAGCTGGCCGAGGCCTATGGCGCCCACGGCATCCGCTGCTCGGACCCTGCCGAGCTGGACGGCAAGATTCTGGAGATGATCAACAGCGACAAGCCGGTGATCTTCGACTGCCGGGTCGAGAAGCACGAGAACTGCCTGCCGATGATCCCCTCGGGCAAGGCCCACAACGAGATGATCATGGGCGAGGTCGAGGACATCGGGAACGTGATCGGCGAGGATGGCGCGGGCCTGGTGTAAGCGCGCCGCGCCCTCGCCCTTCCCTATCCTTTTGGCATAGAAGCGATCCATGACCGCCAACGTCCAACCCGCCCCCGCCTCGGCCTACGACCTTAGCCCCACGGGCCAGGTCGAGCAGACCGCCACCTTCGCGCTGCTCGTCGACAACGAGCCGGGCGTGCTGCATCGCGTGGTCGGCCTGTTCGCCGCGCGGGGCTACAACATCGAGAGCCTCACGGTCGCCGAGACCGATCGTAAGGCCCACACCAGCCGCATCACCGTGGTGACCCGCGGCACGCGTCAGGTGCTGGAGCAGATCGAGGCCCAGCTGAACAAGGTCGTCAACGTCCGCCGCGTTCACGACGTGACCCGCGATCCGAACGGCGTCGAGCGTGAGCTGGCCCTGGTCAAGGTGCGCGGCTCGGGCCCCGATCGCGTCGAGGCCCTGCGCATCGCCGAGATCTTCCGCGCCAAGCCGGTCGACACCACGCTGGAAAGCTTCGTGTTCGAGATCTCGGGCGCGCCGTCCAAGATCGACAAGTTCCTGGACCTGATGCGCCCCCTGGGCCTGGTGGAACTTTCCCGCACGGGCGTCCTTTCCATCGAACGGGGCGTCGAAGGGATGTAGGCGATGAGCGGCCTGACCGGACTGATCGCGGGACTTGCTCTCGCCGCCGTCCAGCAGGCCCTTCCAGCGCCCGATCCGGCGACCTGGTGGTCGCCGGCCGTTCCCCGGCCCGCCGCCGAGCAGGAACCGCTCGCCAACCGCCGCCTCGGCAAGAGCGAGCAGCCCGTCCCCATCGACAACGGCGTCGAGCCCCTGCTCTACCGCCTCTGGGGCCTGCAGCCGCTGCAGAGCCAGATCGTCCGCAAGGGCGAGCTGATCCTGGAGGTCTGGGCCCGGCCTTCACGCGGCGTGCGCCAGGCCGTGGTCCGCGTCACCCTGCGCCGCGACGGCCGCGCCTTCGTCCAGGCCCGCGCCGGTCTGGGCTGCTGCACGCCGGAGATCGGCCGCCGGGTCGATATCGACGCCGAGCTGGGCGCATCACAGATCGCGCCGCTGAGGACCCTGGCCGACGATCCCGCCTGGAGCCAGCCGCGCTCGGTCATCGTCGATTATGGCGGCGGCGCGGTCTCGGCCCTGTGCGTGGACGGCGTGTCGTGGGACGTGACCCTGATCGTTCCTGGCCAGGCCCGCCACCTGCGCCGGGCGTGCGACGACGCCGAGGTCGGCTCGATCGCGTCGCTGCTGTCGGCGGCGGTCGGCGCGGCGGCGAGCCGCGATCCGCGCTTCGACGCGGTGCTGCCGCGCGGCGCGGATTTCTCTCCGCAGGCCCGAGCCTATGCCGACCTCGTCGCCTCGGGCGGGCGGCTGATACCAGGAGAGCGTAACCGTCCGCAGCCACCGACGGTCCCCGTTCCCCCGGCGGAGGAAGAGCCTGAGACGCGCCCATAGCGCGCTAGAATTCAAAACACGCCTGAAAATTGCATTTTCAAGATAACGACGTTATCAACCTTGGCCATAACCTCGGGAGGAAACGCCATGGCCAAGACCGTCGCCCTGAAATCAATGCTGGCCGTCGCCGGCGTCGCCGCCGCTCTGGGCTCGGCCAGCGCCGCCCAGGCCCAGGCCTCGCAAGCGCCCCAGGTCAATTTCGTGCCGGTCGCGGAGGCGCCGCAGCCTCCGGCGGGCCTGAAAGTCACCTGCCTCAACGCGCCGACCGACGGCGCGCCCATCAGCAAAAGCTGCCCGGTCATCAGCTACGGGGCCGGAAAGACCTGGATCTACAGCTACATCGACAACCGGGTCTCGTTCGCCGTGGTCACCTATGACGCCACCGGCAAGGTCCTGAAGAACGTCGAGAAACCCGGCGCCCGCTACATCTTCGACGTCTATGTCGGCAACCGGAACTCGACGCTGATCCTGGTCGGCCAGTCGAAGGCCTCGGTGGAGCTCAACTGGTCCGACCTCCCGCACTGACGGCCTGTCCGCGCCACCGGCCGATCAGCCGGTGGCGCTCAAGGACATCAGCCGACCTTCAGGATCTTGAAGCGGTAGAGCAGCGCGCCGAGGATGGCGCCGATCGCCGGAGCCGCGAAGAACAGCCACAGCTGGGCCAGCGCCTTGCCGCCGACCAGGACAGCGGGACCGAAGCTGCGAGCTGGATTGACCGAAACGCCGGTCACCTGGATGCCGACGATGTGGATCACCGCCAGGGCGATCCCGATGCCCAGGCCCGCAAAGCCCGGCGCGGCGTCGGCGCCGGTCGCGCCCAGGATGACGATGACGAACAACGCCGTCATCACCACCTCGAACACGAAGGCCGCGTGCAGCGGGTAGGCGCCCAGATAGCCAGGGCCCCAACCGTTCTGTCCCAGGCCATGGGTCGTGCCGCCGGCGATACAGGCCAGGACGGCCGCGCCGGCCAGGGCGCCGGCGAACTGGGCGATCCAGTAGAGCCCCATCTCCTTGGCGCTCATCCGCCCGGCGACGAACGCCGCCAGGCTGACGGCCGGATTGACGTGGCAGCCCGAGACCGGACCGATCCCGTAGGCCAGGGCGATGATGGCGAAACCAAAGGCCAGGGCGATGCCCAACTGCCCGACATGATCAGCGCCCAGAACTGCCGCACCGCAGCCAAATAGAACCAGCGCGAACGTCCCTATGAATTCGGCAACAATTTTTGACATTCCCAAGATCTCCCCGACTTTGCTTCCGCAGGATTTGGACCCTGCGTAAGCTCAACCATGCGGGATTTATCCGAGTCTTGGAATACCCGTATTGGGTCTAGGCGCCCGCGACCGCTTCCGGCTGCTCGCGCAGACGCGCCACGTCCCGCAGCGGCGGCGCGCCGAACAGGCGGGCGTACTCGCGACTGAACTGCGAGGGGCTGTCATAGCCGACCGAGTGACCCGCCGTGGCCGCGTCCAGGCGCTGGACCAGGATCAGGCGGCGGGCCTCCTGCAGGCGGATCTGCTTCTGGTACTGCAGCGGCGACAGCGAGGTCACGGCCTTGAAGTGCTGGTGCAGGGCGGAAGCGCTCATCCGCGCCTCGTCGGCCACGGCGTCGATGCTGAACGGCTGGTCGAAATTGCGCTTGATCCAGCCGATGGCGCGATTGACCTGCCGCAGGCGGCCGTCGCGGCGGGCGATCTGGGCCAGACGGCCGCCCTGCGGTCCCGTCAGCAGGCGATAGAGCAGCTCGCGCTCGATCAGCGGCGCCAGGATCGGCGCGTCCTCGGGACAGTCCATCAGGCTGACCATCCGGCAGGCGGCGTCGAACAGCTGCGGCGTCATCGCCCCGGCCGACATGCCGCCGACCAAGGGCGCGGCGGCGTCGAGGCGCGCGGCCAGGCCGCACTCCATGATCATCTCGCTGATCAGGTTGGCGTCCAGCACGATGCGGAAGGACAGGTACGGCTTCTCCGGCGAGGCCTCGATCACCTGGCCGGCCACCGGCACGTCGATCGACGACAGGAAGAAGTTGAGGTCGTCGTATTCGTGGATGGCGTCGCCGACCAGCACCCGCTTGCGACCTTGGGCCAGCACACAGAACGACGGGTCGTGCACCGCGTGCATGGGCTCAGTGGGCGCATGGACCCGGTACAGATTGACCCTGGGGCAGCAGGTCTCGACCGGACCTTCGTCCGGTGCGAATCGTTCAATCAGGGCGGCCAGCGCCTCGCGCGTGCTCATGCTTTTTCCCTTTTCGCAGTGAGGCTATTTATAGGCCTTGCACGATCCTCCGTCATGGCACGGCGTTCGGTTCTGGATTTTCGTGCAATCATGTCGGAGCATCGGTCTACGCGCTGGACGGGTCCATGCCCCATAGTGACCTCGTTCCGCTCCCCGATGCGGCCAACCCCACAATTTGAGCTCAGCGATGAGACGCTACACGCCCCAACGCGGCGTGACGGCTCCGCGTTGGTTCGTCGCCGCCCTGCTGGGCGGGACGGCCGCGCTGACCGCCGCGACCGCCATGCTCCCCACCACTTCGCCCGCACCCGCAACCACCGCCTGGAGGATCGCCCCATGACCATGATGTCCGCCATCGTTCCCCACATCCCGGTCGCCGGCGTCTGGACCTCCCCCGACGGCCATATCTCGCTGGAACTGCGCGCCGACGGCCGCTTCATCGAGACCCGCGCCGACTTCGCCGACGTCTTCACGGGCGTCTATGTCCTGGTCGGCGAAAGGCTGAAACTGTTCGAGGATCGCGGCGCGGTCATCAGCGGCACGCTGGTAGACGGCCGCCTAAGCCTGGGGACGGCTTAGCCCCCGCCCTTCCCTTGGCGGACCGAACCCCCTATATTGGAACTGTCCGACCTCGGTCGGACTATGGGGATAAACGCGCACGTAATAAGCGGACTGGACCCGGGTGCGATTCCCGGCGGCTCCACCAATCTCTCCCAAGTTATCTGGGACTGCATGGGGCCGATCAGCATCGACAGACGTGTAAAGGTGTATGCTTTCTCTCGGCTTGATCCACCGTTTCGGGTCATTTTTCTAAATGCGAACGATAACTTCGCTGAAGAGTTCGCCGTCGCCGCGTAATGCGGTGCAGGTGAATTCGCCTCTTAAGTCCTAGGGGTTCAGATCCCTAGGCGGGGCCCGGAGGGAGCCTGCCAACAGAATCCCTCCACTTTCCACGACATTGCCGAGGCTCCCTCCTCTTTCTTGAGAAGAGATTGGGGGAGCCTGCCAACAGAATCCCTCCACTTTCCATGACATTGCCGAGGTTCCCTCCTCCTTCTTGAGAAGAGATGCGGGAGCTTGCCGGCACAATCCCTCTACCTTTCCTCACGTGAACGAGAACGACATCGTTTGCGCGCAGACGGATTCCGTCGCCACCCGCTTTGCGCGAGGCCCCTGACGCGTTAGGCTCGGAGTCTCTTTATCCAGTTCGAAGTACCCTTCCCGGCATGTCCCAGACCGAACCGCCCGAAGACCTCATGCAATACGAGGCCATGGCCCAGGACGCCCTGCGCGGCGTGGTCAAGGCGGCCTTGAAGAAGGCGGCCGCTCCGGGCGGCCTGCCCGAGCCGCACCACCTGTACATCACCTTCAAGACCAAGGCGCCGGGCGTCTCGGGCCCGCAGGACCTGCTGGGCAAGTATCCGGACGAGATGACCATCGTCCTGCAGCACCAGTACTGGGACCTCGCCCCGGGCGAGACCTTCTTCTCGGTGACCCTGAAGTTCGGCGGCCAGCCCAAGCGCCTGTCGGTGCCCTATGCCGCCCTGACGCGCTTCTACGATCCGTCGGTGCAGTTCGCCCTGCAGTTCTCGACCCCCGAGGTCATCGAGGACGAGCCCGAGCCGGAGCCCGAGGCCGAGGACAAGACGCCCGCGCCGACCGGCGACGACGGTCCCAAGATCGTCTCCCTGGACCAGTTCCGGAAGAAGTGAGCGCCTTTCGGAAATGAGCGACATCGCCTCGGACGCTCCGCAAACCCTGACGGACGAGGCGATCCTCGCGCGCTTCCGCGCATCCAAGAGCCAGCCGACCGGATCCCAGACCCTGGGCTTCGAACTCCTCGCCGTGCGCCAGGCCGATCGTGAGGTCGAGGTCGGTTTCACGGCGAAGGCCGAGCTGCTGTGCAATCCGATGGGGCAGATCCAGGGCGGTTTCGTCTGCGCCATGCTGGACGAGTGCATGTCCGTGGCCGGCATGATCACTTCGGGCATGACCCACGTCGTGCCCACGTTGGAGATGAAGACCAGCTTCCTGCGCCCCGCCATGCCCGGCTCGCTGCGCGGCGTCGGCCGCGTGGTGAAATGGGGCCGCACGGTCTGCTTCATGGAAGGCGAGCTCTACGACGCCGAGGGGCGTCTGCTGGCCAAGTCCACGGGCACGGCGATCCCGACGCCTTTCGCCAACTTCAAGAAGAAATAAGGGACGGGGCCATGCGGGGGGCGGCGGCGGTCATCGGGCTTCTGGCTTTCCTGCTCGCACCGTTTTCATCCGCATACGCCGCAGGGCCGTTCGCCAACTGGAGCGCGGTCGTGGTGGCCGGCGACTTCCACGCCCATTCCGGCGGCCCCACCGAGGCCTTCGACAACGCCCGCCGCGACGTCTCCAAGGCGCTGGTCGAGCTGGGCTTCGACAAGAGCGCGATCCAGCAGTTCTCGGTGCGGCCCGAACGGTATCCCGCCGATGCGCCCGGCAGGGCCGAGGGCAGCGCCATCTACGAGGCGCTCAAGACCAAGGCCGAGACGGCCAAGGCCGGATGCCTGTTCTACATCAGCACCCATGGCGGCCCGGAGGGCGTGATTCTGGGGCCGCGGGTCCTGCGCCCGCCGCTGCTGGCGGCCCTGGTGAACGAAGCCTGCCCCAACCGGCCTAGCGTGGTGGTGATCTCCGCCTGCTTTTCGGGCGTGTTCATCCCGCCGCTGCAGGACAAGAACCGGCTGATCATCACCGCCGCCCGGGCCGATCGCGCCTCGTTCGGCTGTGGCGAGGACGACAAGTATCCGTTCTTCGACGATTGCTTCCTGTCGGCCGCGCCCGGCGCCCATGACTTCGCGGCCCTCGGCGCGGCGGTCCAGGCCTGCGTGGCGCGCCGCGAGAAGGAGACCGGGGCCGAGCCCGCCTCCGAACCGCAGGTGTGGATCGGTCCGGCCCTGCGGCCGATGCTGCCGCTCTACGCTTTCAACCGGAGCAAACCATCCGCACCTTGAGCGGTGATCGGGTTTGACCCCCGCGCTCAGCACGCTACACAAACGATAGAGCATGATAGCCGAAAGTGGCTGCCGGTTTCGGCGGCCATCATGCTCTAAATGTTAGGTCTGGAGCCTTTCATGGCCAGATGGGTCCATCTGGCCATGAAAGGCTCTAGGGGGTTCTTCCGCAAATACCCAGGGGACATCGTTGACGTCGCGCGTATCGCCCGCAGCCGCCCTTGCGGCGGCCTTCATCGCACTGTGGTCCATCACGGGATCGGAGGCGCGGGCGCAGGAGTCGTCTCCGCCGCCCGCCGCGACCGAACCCACGCTGAATTCCGCGCCGCGTCCCTATAACAGCCTGCGTCCGCGCCGCGTGCGCCCGCGTCCGGTCGCCGCCGCGACCACCGCGCCCAAGCCCGTCACCGCGCCGGCCGTCGCCGCGGCCACGCCAGCGCCGGCCACGCCCGCCCTGCCCGCGCCCACCGCCCACACGCCGATGGCGACGCCGGAGCTGGAAGCCTTCGTCGATGGCGTCGTCCGCCGCGCCATGAGCCGCGACCACATCGCCGGCGTCACCCTGTCGGTCGTCCAGAACGGTCAGGTGGTGCTGAAGAAGGGCTACGGCTTCGCCAATCTGGGCCAGCACAAGAAGGTCGATCCGGACACCACGCTGTTCCGCGTCGCCTCGATCTCCAAGACGTTCACCTGGATCACCCTGATGAACGAGATCGAGTCGGGCCACATGCGCCTGGACGGTCCGGTGAACCTCTACCTGCCCGAGCCGCTGCAGCTGAAGGACCAGGGCAAGAAGACCCAGGTGCGGCTGCGCGACCTGATGACCCACACCGGCGGCTTCGAGGACCGGTCGATGGGCCAGCTGTTCGAGCGCGACCCCAACCGCGTCCGCACCCTGGCCGACTACCTGCGCCAGGAGCGCCCGCGCCGGGTGCGCGAGCCGGGTCTGCTGCCCAGCTATTCCAACTACGGCGCGGCCCTGGCCGGCGCCGCTGTCTCCAACGTCACCGGCAAGCCGTTCGAGCAGCTGGTCAGCGAGGAGATCATCCTGCCGGCCGGCATGAGCCACACGACCTTCCGCGAGGCCCGCCCGTGGCGCGACGGCCTGCCGGCCCCGATGAACGAGGCCCTGGCCGCCGAACTGTCGGACGGCTTCTCGTGGACGCCGATGGGCTGGAAGACCCAACCGCGCGAGTTCATGGGCCAGGTGGCTCCGGCCGCCTCGGCCTCCAGCACGGCCGGCGACATGGCCCGCTACATGACCCTGCTGCTGGCCAACGGCACGATCGACGGCAAGACCATCTTCTCGCCCAAGACCGCCCTGGCCTTCCGCACGCCGATGTACCGTCCCGCCCCGGAAGCGGCCGGCTGGAACGCCGGCTTCCAGGACAGCCCGATGCCGGGCAATCGCCGTGGCCTGGGCCACCAGGGCGCGACCCTGTATTTCAACTCGAACATGGTGATCGTGCCGGAGCTGGGCCTGGGCATCTTCATCTCGGCCAACACCGACAGCGGCGCCAACCTGACCGCCAACCTGCCCGCCACCATCGTCGAGCATTTCTACGCCCCCGCCCCGGCCGTGCCGGCCGACAGCGCCATCAGCTACGAGCAGGCCAGGATCTATGAAGGCGATTACCTGACCACCCGCCGCGCCTATGCCGGACTGGAGGGCTTCACCGGCCGCATCATCGGCCGCGCCAGCGTGCGGGCCACGGCCGAGGGCCGCCTGACGGTGATCGAGGGCGGCGTCAGCAGCCTCTACAACGGCACGGGCCGCCCCGGCGTGTTCAAGGCCGTCGACGGTCCGCTGATGCTGGTCTTCGACGCCAATGGCGACAAGCCTTCGCGCTTCTACGCCGCCCGGGGCTTCTCGACCTATGAGCGGATCGGCTTCTTCCGCTCGGCCGGCCTGCTGAGCTGGACGGCGATCATCGCCGGCTTCGCCAGCATCGCCACCATCCTGGGCGTGCTGTTCCGCAACCGCCGCGAGGCCCGCCAGACCCCGGTCCAGGCCCGCGCCGCCCAGATGCAGACCATGCAGGCGGTGCTGTGGTTGATCTCGGCCGGCTGCCTGGGCGCCTTCTCGCTCAAGGCCTCGGACCAGACCGCCGTGTTCTTCGGCTGGCCCTCGGGCTGGCTGCTCAGCGGCTCGGCCTGCGCCCTGGTCGCCGCGGCGCTCAGCCTGCTGACCCTGGGCGCCCTGCCGATGGTCTGGCGCGGCGGTCGCCGCGTCGATAGCTGGAGCAGCGGCCGCAAGGTGGCCTTCACCTTCACCGCCTTGCTGTTCGTGCTGCTCAGCGTCCTGCTGGGCATGTGGGGCTACTTGCTGCCGCGCAGCTGATCCCGTCGCGATCCATCCCTAGCCTCGTCTCCAGGCGCCCTGCTTGCAGATCGCCGTTCGGAGACGAGCGAGGGAGACGCGACGTGTCAAAACTGGACGGCCTGGCATTCGGCGGAACAGGTCTTGTCGCCTGGGCGGCGGCGACCCTGTTCTATGCGGCTTTCGGCGGGGGGGTCCTCGAAAGCGCCTTCTGGTTCTACGCCCTGAACGCCTTCGCGGCGGCCGCGACGCTGACCTTCGCCTTCTGGGCGGTGGCTCGGCTGACGCATACGCCGCGTGATCGGCGCCTGTTCCCGATGATCCTGTATTCGACGCCGGGCCTGGTCGGCGGCGCGCTGGTGGTGGCCCGCTACGCCGAGGTGATGCCGACCGGCGATCCGGTCAGCACCGGCCGCTACGGCGCGTTCCTGGCGGTGCTGTACATCGCCGTGGCCGCCTCAATCTTCGAGCGTGCGCCGCATAAGGTTTGAGGTCAGCTTCCGCACCTGGATGATGATCCGCTCGCGTTCGCCCGGCCGGCGCTCGACCAGCAGCCGGGCGACCTGGGCGTCGTCGTGGAAGGCATAGCCCTTGATGGCGTCCAGCAGGGCCTTGGCCAGGTTGTCGAGGTCCATCCACGGCGGCTCGCCGACATATTCCATGCCGATCTCGACGCTGAACTCGCCCCAGGCCGGCCGCGAGCCGCGCCAGGACTTGCGGAAGAACTCATAGATCAGCGGCTTGTAGTACTTGCCCTGGGTGGTCAGGCCGTCGACCACGATGGTCAACTCGCCCCCGGCCTCGCGGGCGCGGACCTTGCCGTGGTGGGTCCAGTCGTCTTCGAGCAAAGCTTCGCCTTTGTCTGTCGCGTGGCGGCCGCCGAAACCGCCACACTTTCGGCTGCCACGCTTAGAGCCTCAGGTGGATCCCGCGCTTGTGCAGCGGGATCAGGATCGCGGTGATGAAGGCAAGAACCAGAACCGCGCAGGCAAGGGAAGCCAGATAAGGATCGGGCAGCGCCTTCTGGGCCAGGGCGTAGACGAAGCCCTGCGGCGACGGGTTCGAACCGGGGATGACCCGCAGGCCGCTGAAGATGCCCAGCAACTGACACAGGATGAAGGCCAGGATGGCGTTGCCGCCCAGCACGCCGAGCACGGCGTCAAAGCCCAGCCGCCGTCCGGACCGCGCGATGACTTCGAAGCCGACCAGGATAAGGGTCGAGATCCCGCTGGTCAGCAGGGCGAAGCTGGGCGTCCAGATCTTCTTGTTGACCGGCATGACCGGGCTCAACGCCAGACCGATGACGACCAGGGCGAGGCCCAGCACGAGCACCGGCGTCAGCCCATCCCCGCCCCGCTCGCGTCGCTGCATCATGACCCGCGCCGCGACCGCGCCCATCAGGGTATTGACCACCGCCGGCAGGGTCGAGATCAGCCCCTCGGGATCATAGGTGACGCCCAAGCCAGGCGTCGTCGCCCCGACCCACAGATGGGCGATCGTGAACACCTGGCGATCGACATAAGCCGGCAGCGAGCCGTAGGAATCCAGATGTCCGACGCCGAAGCCAGGAACCGGCACGAGCGCGACCAGCAGCCAATAGATCGCCAGCAGCACGATGGCCGCCCCCGCCGTGGCCGGCAGGTTGAAGACGAGGCGCCCGCCCTCGCCTCTCCGCGCCGTCAGCACGCAGATCGCTACGGCCGCCGCGTAGCAGACGCCGATCCGCTGCAGGATGCCGGGAAAACGCAGGTGCGCGAGGTCGAAGCCGTTGCCCAGCAGGCTGATCGCCAGGCCCAGCAGGATCAGCAGCCCCGTCCGCCGCGCGACCTTCAGCCAGAACGCCGAGCCGGCCCGCGCCTCGGCGGTCAGGCGTGGGACCATCAGGCCGATGGCCATGCCCGCGCAGAACAGAAAGGTCGGGAACACCAGGTCCGCCGCGCTCAGGCCGTGCCAGGCGGCATGCTCCAGCGGCGCATAGACCTTGGCCCAGGAGCCGGGGCTGTCGACCAGGATCATGCCGGCCACGGCCAGGCCGCGCAGCAGGTCCAGCGACACGATGCGCTGGCCCGTCGACGTCGTCGTCATGCTTGTCCCTTCAGGCCCCGAGCATCTCGGTCAGCTTCAGCACGGTGTTCCAGTTGCGGGTCGTGCCAACCGGATTGCGTTTGGTCTTCTTCCAGTCCCGATCCAACAGCGAGTCGGCCATGCTGATCGGGAAATCGAGATAGAGCTCGCGCGGTCCGACCACGAACCGCTCCGGTCCCGTATTGGCCGCCCGCAGGATGTCCTCGTCGCCGTCGGGCAGCGGGACCTTCAGGAAATTGACGATCACGTGGCTGGGATGGTCCAGCGCCTCGGCCTTGAAGGGATTGGCCTCGACCAGCGCCCGCAGCTGCGCCGGCGCGCGGACCATGAAGTCGGTGCGCAGGCCCATGCGCTTTTCGAGCGCGTCCTCGAGTTCGGCTTCCAAGGCCTCGCCGCCGGCGTGGTCGCCCCACAGCAGCAGGTTGCCGCTGGCCAAGTAGGTCTTGGCCTCCTTGAAGCCCAGGTCCGCCGCCACGCCCAGCAGGTCTTCCTTCAGCACCTTGCGCTTGCCGGTGTTGATCGAGCGCGGCAGCGCGACGAAAGCCGCCACCTACAGCGCCTCGACGCGCACGGCCGTGCCGTAGGCCAGGACCTCGGTGATGCCTTCCATGATCTCGTTGGCGTCGTAACGCATGGCCAGGATGGCGTTGGCGCCGACCTCGCGGGCGTGCTGCACCAAGAGGTCGTAGGCCTCCTGCCGGGCCGTCTCGGCCAGCTTGGTGTAGATCGACAGATTGCCGCCGAAGATCGACTGGATCGAGCCGCCGATATTGCCGATCACGCTGCGTGAGCGGACGGTGACGCCGCGCACCATGCCCAGCTGTTCGACAACGCGATAGCCGACAAGATCATTGGTCGTGGCGACAAGCATGGGGTCCCTCCGGCGTTCTTCGCGCTTGCGAACATTGCCCTTCGCGCCCCCAAGGTCTAGACCGCGCTCGACCGTTTTTCCGGAGATCTCCGCATGACCGCCACGCGCATCGAGACCGACACCTTTGGCCCGATCGAAGTCGCCGCCGACCGCTACTGGGGCGCGCAAGCCCAGCGCAGCCTGGGCAACTTCAAGATCGGCTGGGAGAAGCAGCCCCTGCCGGTCGTCCGCGCCCTGGGCATCGTCAAGCGCGCCGCCGCCGAGACCAACTTCAAGCTGGGCAAGCTGGACGCGGGCCTGAAGGACGCCATCGTCCAGGCCGCCAACGAAGTCATCGACGGCAAGCTGAACGACCACTTCCCGCTGGTCGTCTGGCAGACCGGCTCGGGCACCCAGTCGAACATGAACGCCAACGAGGTGATCTCGAACCGCGCGATCGAGATCCTGGGCGGCGAGATGGGCACCAAGAAGCCCGTCCACCCCAACGACCACGTCAATATGAGCCAGTCGTCGAACGACACCTATCCGACGGCCATGCACGTGGCCTGCGCCGAACAGATCGTCCACGACCTGTTGCCGGCCCTCAAGCATCTGCACGCCGCCCTAGAAGCCAAGACGGCGGCCTGGGCCGACATCATCAAGATCGGCCGCACCCATACCCAGGACGCCACGCCCCTGACCCTGGGCCAGGAGTTCGGCGGCTACACGCAACAAGTCGCCAACGGCATCGAGCGCATCGAGAGCACCCTGCCCAAGCTGATGCAGCTGGCCCAGGGCGGCACCGCCGTCGGCACCGGCCTGAACGCCCCGATCGGCTTCGCCGAAGGCGTGGCCGAGGCCATCGCCGCGATCACCGGCCTGGAGTTCACCACCGCTCCGAACAAGTTCGAGGCCCTGGCCGCCCACGACGCCATGGTGTTCTCGCACGGCGCCATCAACACGGTCGCCGCCTCGCTGTTCAAGATCGCCAACGACATCCGCTTCCTGGGCTCGGGCCCACGCGCGGGTCTCGGCGAACTGTCCCTGCCGGAAAACGAGCCGGGCTCGTCGATCATGCCGGGCAAGGTCAACCCGACCCAGTGCGAGGCCCTCACCCAGGTCTGCGTCCAGGTGTTCGGCAACCACGCCGCCCTGACCTTCGCCGGCAGCCAAGGCCACTTCGAGCTGAACGTCTTCAACCCGGTGATGGCCTACAACTTCCTGCAGTCGGTCCGCCTGCTGGCCGACGCGGCGATCAGCTTCACTGACAACTGCGTGGTCGGCATCGAGCCGCGCATCGACAACATCCGTAAGGGCGTCGAGAACAGCCTGATGCTGGTCACGGCCCTGAACGGCCGCCTCGGCTACGACATCTGCGCCAAGATCGCCAAGACGGCCCACAAGAACGGCACCACCCTGCGCGAGGAAGCCGTCGGCGGCGGCTATCTGTCGAACGAGGAGTTCGACCAGTACGTCCGTCCCGAAAAGATGGTCTCGCCGGGCTGAGCTTGATTGCTCCAGCTCGTCAGGATCTTTGACGACCTGCCGGACGGCTTCGACGACCTGGTCGCCGAGGCCTCCGGCGAAGGCGTGCGCAACATGGCCCTGCTGGCCGAAGGCTGGCAGGCCGGCGCACGCTTCCAGGACGACGGCGAGGCGATCCTCGCCGCGTTCCTGGTCGGCGAGTTGGCGGGAATCGGCGCGCTCGGCATCGAACCCGCCGCTTCCGAGCCCGCCCGCCGCCTGCGCCGTTTCTACATCCGCCCTGCCATGCGCCGCCGCGGCATCGCCACCGCCCTCGCCTCGGCCCTGATCCACGAGGGTTTCGACAGCGTGGGGTTGCTGACCGTCAATGCGCGAGCCTCCGAGGCCGCCGGACCGTTCTGGGAGGCGCAGGGGTTCGCGACGGATACGAGCGGACCGTGGACGCACGTGATGCGGAAAGCCTGACTATGCGCGAGACGCTCGATCGCGATGGTGTGGTTCTCGTCCCCGCCCTGCTCTCGCAAGACCAGATCGAAGCCCTGCGCGCCTTGGCCGAAAGGGTCGTCGGCAAGCGCCCAGGAGCCCGCCTGCGCGGCGATGCGGCCCTCGCCGAGGTTCTGTCGCCTGAAGGCCCTGTCGGCGCCCTGGCGGCCCGCCTGACCTCCGACGCCGCCCGGCCGGTGCGCGCGGTGATGTTCGACAAGACGCCGGAGGCCAACTGGATCGTCGCCTGGCACCAGGACCGCGTGATCCCGGTGCGGACACGCCGCGAGGTCGAGGGCTTCGGCCCCTGGTCGACCAAGGACGGCGTACTCCACGTCGCCCCGCCGTTCGAGGTCCTTGCCCGGATGCTGACCATCCGCGTCCACCTCGACCCCGTCGACGCCGGCAATGCCCCGCTACGGGTCGCTCTCGGCTCCCATCGCCTGGGTCGTGTCCCGGCCGAGGGGGCGACGCGAGAGGCCGAAGCCTTGTCCCAACTGGTCTGCTTAGCCGAGACCGGCGACGTCTGGGCCTATTCGACGCCGATCCTCCACGCCTCCGACCGCGCCGCCCCGCCCCGTCGGCGACGCGTGCTTCAGGTGGACTATGCCGATTTCGACTTACCCGACGGGCTCGAATGGCTCGGCCTCGGCGTTGATAGGGGCGATGCCCCACGCCCGTAGCCTTCTCCGCCTGCTGCTAGCGGCCATCTATGCACCGTTCGGCGTCGTGCACGTGATCGCGCCCCATGGCTTCCTGGCGATCATGCCGCCGGGGATCCCGTTTCCGCGCGAGGTGGTGATCTTCACGGGCCTCTGCGAGATCGCCGGAGCTATCGGACTGCTCATCCCGCAAATCCGGCGGCTGGCCGGGATCATGCTGGCGCTCTACGCCGTCTGCGTCTGGCCGGCGAACATCTGGCACGCGTTCAGCGGCGTCTCCGTGCCGCCGCTGCCCAGCTCGTGGTGGTATCACGCGCCCCGACTGCTGCTCCTGCAACCGTTCTTTATCTGGGCTCCACTGTGGGCGGTCGACGTGATCGACTGGCCGGTTCGCCGACGCTCGTCCGTGTGATTTCGATCGGTTCAGCGGCCGAGCGCGAAGACGACATCCGCCGCGCGCCCGACCGCCTGCTCACCGGGTTCTAGTCGACCCGCCGCACGTCGCGGCCGATCGGGGCCAGGGCGATGTGGGCCAGTTGCAGGTCCTTGATGGCGAAGGGAATGCCGACGATCGTGATCGCCTCGGTGACCGCGACCGCCAGGTGGCCCAAGGCCAGCCACCAGCCGGCCAGGACGAACCAGATCACGTTCAGCACGAAGCCCATCGGACCCGTTCCCGGGCCATTCTCGCGGTGGATGATCTCCTTGCCGAACGGCCAGAGCGCGAAGCCGGCGATACGCCAGGCCGCCATCGTATAGGGCAGACCCACGACGGTGATGGCCAGGATGAGACCCGCCACGAACCAGCCGAAGGCCAGCGGCAGGCCGCCGAAGATCAACCACAGCACATTCAGGATGAAACGGATCACGTCCAAAGGTCCCCAAGAAGGCGAAAGCCGCCCAGGCCCTAGACGTGGCCCTGTCCGCCCCTTCTGTGAAGGGCGTTACGGCGAATTCACCTCGGGACCATTCTCGGCCAGCCTTCTTGTCCGATCCGATATCGGATCGGGAAGGCTTCACGCCTTGATCAGTTGCCAACGCTTGGCCCAGCGGCTCTTGCCGAAGGGCGCCAGCGCCAGGAGGTAGACGCCGGCATAGAGCACCGTGCCCACGCCGATCAGCACCCAGCTCCAGGTTCCCGGCATGTGCAGGGTCGGCGCGGTCGTGATCCAGTCGTGGCGCGGCGAGGTGAACTCCAGCCAGAGACCGCCGATCCAGATCAGGGCCAGCAGCAGCACGATCGGATACCGCAGCAGCGGGCTGCGCTGCACCAGCAGGACGGTCTGGATGAAGGCGGTCACACCGCCGGCCAGCAGGCCCACCAGCCAGGGCAGCCACGGCCCGGCGACGAACCGCGCCGTGCGCAGGCCCGCCCACAGCGGCGCCCACAGCACCGGGCCCATCATCAGGATGATCAGCACCGCCCCGGCCACCAGGCCCAGGCCCCCGCCGATGACCTTGCCGGCCGCCTCGCCCGCCTCGTGAGGCCGCACGTTGGGGTCGCCGCCGGGGTTTTCCGGCGAGGTGGCGATGATCGTCTGGAGATGCGGCAAGGGCTCGCCGGGTCGCGTCGGGGGAAGTCCGCCGTAGGAGGGTGACTTCCGCTTGAACATCTAGGCCCTGCGGCTGACGGCGAAGTCGGCCAGGTCTTCCAGCGCCTCGCGCCAGTCGTTGGCCGGGAAGATCGCCAGCGCCGCCTTGGCCTTGTCGGCATAGTCGGCGGCCAGGTCCAGCGTGGCGTCCAGCGCGCCCGAGCCGACGATCAGCTCGCGAGCCCGGCGGAAGTCGGCCTCGGTCTGCTCGCGGCGGCCGATGGCCCGCTCCCAGAACTCGGCTTCGCGCGGACCCGAGCGGGCGATGGCCAGCAGCAGCGGCAGGGTCGCCTTGCCTTCGCGGAAGTCGTCGCCGGCGTTCTTGCCCAGGGCCTCGGTCGTGCCGCCGTAGTCCAGCGCGTCGTCTACCAGCTGGAACGCCAGGCCCAGGTTCAGGCCGTAGGCCTTCAGGGCGCCCGTCTTGGCGGCATCGACGCCGGCCGAGACCGCGCCGGCCTCGGAGGCCGCGGCGAACAGCTCGGCGGTCTTGGCCTGGATGATCTCCAGATAGACCGCTTGCGACAGGTTCAGATCGTGGCTGCGCATCAGCTGCAGCACCTCGCCCTCGGCGATGACGCGGCTGGCGCGGGCCAGGATCTCCAGCGCCTTCATCGAATTGGTCTCGACCATCAGCTCGAAGGCGCGAGCGAACAGGAAGTCGCCGACCAGCACGCTTTGCGCCGCGCCCCAGATCAGGTGCGCGGCGACCTTGCCGCGACGCAGCTGGCTGCCGTCGACGACGTCGTCGTGCAGCAGGGTGGCGGTGTGGATGAACTCGACCGACGCGGCCAGCTTCAGGCAGTGGTCATTGTCGGATTCGGCCAGACGGGCGGCGGCCACGGTCAGCAGCGGACGCAGGCGCTTGCCGCCGGCGGCGATCAGGTGCTCGGCCAGAGCCGGGATGATCGGCACGTCGCTCTGCATGCGATCGGTGATCAGCCGGTTCACGCCCGCCATGTCGGTCTCGGCGAGGCGGACGAGACGATCCACCGAACCCGGCTTACGGGTGAGGGTCGCTGCGGCTGCGTCCAAAACCATACACTCCTTGCGGCGTTCCCCGCTTGAACCGTTGCGAGGGACAATGGTGGCGGGATAGGTCACGGTCAAGGCGAGCACAAGGCCTAGAAAGCATTGGACGATCAGCAGGTGACGGAGGATCGGGTTCTGGGAGGTCGCGTGCGGCTGCGCCAGAGGCCCGACGGGTATAGAGCCGGCATGGACGCGGCCCTGCTGGCGGCCGCCTGCGACGCCCTGCCCGGCCAGCGCGTGATCGAGGCCGGCTGCGGGGTCGGCGGCGCCCTGCTGGCCGCCGCGACTCGCCGTGCCGAGGCGATCTTCCAGGGCGTGGAGCGTGATTCCGCCGCCGCCGCCCTGGCCATCGAGAACGCGGCGTTGAACGATCTCTCGGGCCGCGTGAGTGTCACGGAGGGCGATGTCGAGGCCGGTTTCCGGGCGCTGGACCTGCCGGTGTTCGACGCGGCGATGACCAATCCGCCGTTCTTCGACGATCCGGCGACCTTACGCGCCCCGGCTCCGGCCAAGAGCGGGGCCTGGATGGCCGACGGGGGCCTCTCCGCCTGGACCGGCTTCTGCCTGAAGGCGGTGCGCGAGGGCGGAACGATCACCATCATCCACCGCGCCGACCGCCTGGCCGACATCCTCGACCTGCTGGCTCCCAAGGCCGGCTCGTTCAAGATCCGCCCGATCGCGCCCTTCGCCGACGCCCCGGCCAAGCGGGTGATCGTGCGAGCGATCAAGACCGGCAAGGCGCCGCTCGTTTTGCTGCCGCCGCTGGTGCTGCACGACCGTGGCGGCGCGCAGCACTCGGACGAAGCCGAAGCGATTCTGCGGGGCGAGGCGGCGCTCGGGTGGTGAAGCTCATGCGTCCTCGGCTTCACGCGGCCAGCCGCTGAAGGTGTTGGGGAGGCGACGGAGCGGCCGGGCGAACCCGGAGACCGTAATGGTTTGTGTGTTTCGGCTCGCTGACCGCTCCGCCAGGCTGTTCTTGCCCGTGAGGATGGGAGGCGTGAGCGTATTTCAGCTCGGGTCCCCACTAGCCCCCGGACGGGCGCGGACCAAGTCGATCGGCTACATCCGTCTCGACCCCGACGATCCACGATAGGCGGCTTATACGATCACCGCCCTGTCGCCCCGCTGTCGGCCTTGATCCCGGAAGCTGCCCGTTCGCCAGCCGGTCTGCCTAAAGAGTACAGACGGGACGACTTTCGAGCCTCCGGGAACCGCCAACGGCCCCGCTCAACCTAGCCCCGCCGCCGTCTTGGGCCGGATCCAAACGCCCTCCCCCGCGACGGGGATGGCTATGATTGTGCGGTGGGATTCAACGCGGATCATTCAGCGGCGCGTAAAATCGACAAGCGATTGAATTCGTGGGGTTCGATCTTGCGAACGCCGAGGATAGAAGCCGTCCAATCCCCATAGAGGCTCCCTCTCCCATAGGGAGAGGGTTGGGGTGAGGGGTTACGAAGTTCGACGGCGTGCCGGCACATCGCCCACAACGGCGCCAAGATCCTCCACGGGCTTCGCCTAACCTCTCACCCTCCCACGCCTACGGCGCGGGCCCCTCCCTCTCTCAAAGAGAGAGGGGTCCAGCATACGCCCCGCCATAAAACGGTGACGCAGCCTCCCCGCCCCTCGCGCGTTCACGCCGCGTCCGCCATCGGGAGTATCGCATGACGTCGTTTTCGCTTACCGGCCGCGCGCTGTCCGCAGCCGCCGCCCTCGCCTGCTTGGCCGCGCCCGTCGCCGCGTCCGCCGCCAGCGAGCGGTTCGCGCTGGAGTACCGGGTCGAACGCACCGCCTCGGCCAAGCTCAGCATCGCCACCTGCCTGGACGTCGCCAAGCGTGAGTCGGCGGCCATCGGCTATGTTCCGGCGCTGGAGAACCGCTATCCGGGCCAGCTGACCACCTTCGCCTCGGGTCCGGCCAACGGCGGCTCATCGCTGATCGTCTATTGCATCGCCGTCGACCAGAAGACCGCCTTCGTGGTCCAGGCCATCGACTACAATCGCACGAGCAGCCCGCAGTCCAAGCGCATCGCCGACCGCGTCCACGGCGCGCTGCTGGCCGCCGCGCGGCGCTAGCCCCTACTCCGCGTACAGCGCCAAGGCCTCCAGGCACAGCTCCAGGCCCGTCAGGTCGCGCAGCAGGTCGTGGGTGACGATGACGAACAGGCGGCGGGCCTCGCCCCACAGCATGACGGTCTCGGGCAGGCCGTGGTCCTCGACCACACAGCCGTCGCCGTCGCGCCAGACGCCCGAGGGGTCGAGCGCGGCGCCGAGGGTCGTGTCGACGCGCCCCACATATTCGGCCTCGGCTTCGCTGGTGACGTTCAGATAGGCGAAGATCGGCCGGCCCAGGCCCGCCAGGACGCCGGCCTCGAACACCGTGGCCGCGTCGGCCGAGGGTCCGCGGAACGGCGACAGGTTGACGATCGCCGCGTCGGCCTGGCGCAATTGCGCCATCCGGCTCGCGTAGAATTGACGGGCCGCCATCTCGTCGCCGCCCTCGCCTGGCGGCATAGGGGTGGAGACGATGGCTTCCAGGCCGGCCTCCAGGCACAAGGCGCGCTGGCGCGCCGCCTGGGCTTCGTGGTCGGGGAGCCAGAGTTCGGGGCCGGCGAGCCAAAGGGAACGGACAGGACGCATGCGTCTTAGGTCTGGTCCCAGACCCTCGCTGTCAATGTTTGTCGAAAGAAGCCATGACGTCGATCGCGCGCAGAACCTTGTTGACCGGCAGCCTCGCCCTGGTCGCGGCGCCCCTTCTCGTCACGCCCAGCTTCGCCGCCTCGCCCCAGCCGTGGATCGCCTATGACCGCCGCCTGCGCGGCCTGCTGGCCGATCCGCCCGAGGGCGGCGATTTCGACCCCGACTTCGAGCAGACCCTGCTGGACCTCAACAACATCTTCCGGGATCGCCAGGGATCGCCGTCGCTGGCCTGGGACAAGGGCCTGGCCCTCGCCGCCCGCGCCCACGCCGCCGACATGGCCGTGACCGGCGACTTCGACCACCTGACCCGCGAGGGCTATTCCCCCGCCGGCCGCATCGGCCTGCTGGCTCGCGACCTGGTTGGCGCGCCGGGCGAGAACATCGCCATGCGCCGCAACGCCGCCGACGCGGTTCGGCCCGAACAGATCATGGAGCAATGGCGCACCAGCCCCGGCCACCGCGCCAACCTGCTGGCCAAGGGCTTCAGTCATGTCGGCTATGGCGTCTATCACAAGGGCCAGCAGGTCATCGCCGTCGGGGCCTATGCCGAAGTGGCCGCGCGCCTGGCCGGGCCGGCCCCGCTGCAGGTGAGCACGACCGACACGATCGCCTCGGCCCTGTCGCACGCGGCTCCGGCGATCCAGCAGTTCTCGGTGTCCGAACCCGGCGGCGAGATCCTGACCACGACCTATGTCGAGGGCCGCCCGGAAAGCGTCCTGGCCCCCGGCGCCTGGCAGCTGCGCCCGCACCTGTCGACGGGCGAACATCGCTACGAGGTGGCCTGGGGGCCAGTGTTCGTGCTGGGATAAACCCGCCCGATCAAAGCTTCCCAACGCTTGTCATCCCGGAAGCCTCGCAGAGGCTGTCCGGGACCCAGGGAGTGACAGAGCGCTGTGCGCACCGCCCCTGGGTCCCGGCTCTACGCTTCGCTTTGGCCGGGATGACAAGCTTGGGTTGGCTCTAGGAGCCTACTGCGCCACCGCCAGCGACTCGATGTGGATCTTGACCTCGTCGCCGATCGCGCCCGCGCCGCCGGTGCTGCCGAAGGCCTTGCGGCTGATCGCGCCGGTGATGGTGAAGCCGGCCATCTTCTTGGGACCCATCGGACCCGTGCCGAGCTTGTTGAGCTTGACGTCCAGGGTGACCGGCTGGGTCACGCCCATGATCGTCATGTCGCCGGTGACCTTGGCGGTCATGTCGCCGGTCTTGACCACCTTGGTCGACTTGAAGGTCATGGTCGGGCTCTTGGCGGCGTTCAGCCAGCGCTCGCCGGTGACGTGCTCCTCGCGGGCGGGATTGCCGGCCTGCAGACTGGCCACCTCGACGGTGGCCTCGACGCGCGACTTCTCGGGCGCGGCCTCGTCCAGCCAGATCGTGCCGTCCGCCTTGGCGAAAATGCCCAGGATCGAGGTGAAGCCGAAGCGGTCGATCGTGAACGAGGTCTCGGTGTGGGCCGGGTCCAGCTTGTAGGCGACCTCGGCGGCGAAGGCGGGCGCGGCGACGGCCGACACGGCGGCGGTGGCGATCAGGGCGGCGAGCAGGCGTTTCATGGGGGCGTTTCCCTCTCGTCCCCAAGCGGGACCGGCGGGGACTGTTCCGCGCACCGGAGACCGGCGCAAGCCACAAAGGGACCTTGTTCTCTCCAAAGCGACACACCAACTGCAGTGTCTCAGCATTTTGCTGCTGGGAAGGAGGTGCGCTTTGAAACTCGTTTTGAGCGTAGCCCGCCGGACGCAAATTTTCCCGGAGCGCCTGAGCGCTCTCCGTGGCGAGCAGCGATAGGGCTTGAGCTTCCGTCGTCAGGCGGAGTCCGGTTACTTCTTCCAACGAAAAGCCCCCGGCCTTTGGGGGGCCGAGGGCTTCGTGGGATTTAAGCGGAGTACTGAAGTTTAGTTCTTGGCCTGGTCGACCAGCTTGTTCTTGGCGATCCAGGGCATCATGTCGCGCAGGCGACCGCCGACTTCCTCGATCTGGTGCTCGGCCGCGCGGCGACGGGTCGCCTTGAAGCTGGGCTGGCCCACTTGGTTTTCCAGCATGAAGTCACGGACGAACTTGCCCGACTGGATGTCTTCCAGCACGCGCTTCATCTCGGCCTTGGTTTCCGGCGTGATGATGCGCGGACCCGTCACGTACTCGCCGTACTCGGCGGTGTTCGAGATCGAGTAGTTCATGTTGGCGATGCCGCCTTCGTACATGAGGTCGACGATCAGCTTCAGCTCGTGCAGGCACTCGAAATAGGCCATTTCCGGCGCGTAGCCGGCTTCCACCAGCACTTCGAAGCCGGCGCGGACCAGCTCGACGGTGCCGCCGCACAGGACGGCCTGTTCGCCGAACAGGTCGGTCTCGCACTCTTCGCGGAAGTTGGTCTCGATGATGCCCGAGCGACCGCCGCCGATGGCCGAGGCGTAGGCCAGGCCAAGGTCGTGGGCGTTGCCGGTGGCGTTGTGGTGCACCGCGATCAGGCAGGGCACGCCGCCGCCCTTCTGGTACTCGCCGCGCACGGTGTGACCCGGGCCCTTCGGCGCGACCATCAGGACGTCGATGGTGTCCTTCGGCTCGATCAGGCCGAAGTGGACGTTCAGGCCGTGGGCGAACAGCAGGGCCGCGCCGTCACGGATGTTGGGGGCGATGTCGTTCTTGTAGATCGCGGCCTGATGCTCGTCGGGAGCCAGGATCATGATCAGGTCGGCCCAGGCGGCGGCCTCGGCGACGGTCATGACCTTCAGGCCTTCGCCTTCGGCCTTCTTGGCGGTCGGCGAGCCGGCGCGCAGCGCGACGGCTACGTTCTTGATGCCCGAGTCCCGAAGGTTAAGCGCGTGGGCATGACCTTGCGAACCATAGCCTACGATCGCGATCTTCTTGTCCAAGATGCGGGCGAGGTCGGCGTCGCGATCATAATAGACGCGCATGTTTCTTCTCCAAGGACTGGTCAATTTGGCCGCCTCGCGCAACGGCGAAGCGACAAAGGCCGGGCGTTTGAGCGTTTTTTTGCCGTTTCGTCAAGGCGAAGCCGGAAGAACGTCGTAATGCCAGGACCTCTGCGGCCACGTTTTAGGCGCTCGCGCGTTCGTACGCCATGCCGACACCCGAAAAGGACGGTCACGAGCCGCCCGCCGCCGCCGTCCATCCGACCGAACAGCGCCCCTTGCGGGTGCTGCTTGTCGCCGGGTCCCAGCGCCGCCACAACAGCTGCCCTGGCCTCGACTCCAAGGCGCGCGCCCTGATGCTGCGGGCCGCCGCGCGCATGCCGCCCGGCTGGCAGGTGGACACCGAGGACCTGGGCAACCAGCACGGCAAGCCCAAGATCCAGGCTTGCAACGCCTGCGTCAGCTCGTCGATGGCGCTCTGCGTCTATCCCTGCAACTGCTACGGCCCGCGTTCAAGCAACCAGCCGGACCTGATGTGGGACCTGGACCTCTACGGCCGCCTGGCCCGCGCCGACGCCTGGGCGTTCATCGGGCCGACCAACTGGTACGGGCCGACGACCAACTTCAAGCTGATGTTCGACCGTCTGGTCTGCGCGGCTGGCGGCAATCCCCGCCCGGACCTGATCGACAAGAAGGACACGCTCAAGGCCCAGGCCCTGGAGCGCTCGCCCGAGTGGAAGCAGCTTACGAAGAACCACCTTGAGGGCCGCACGGCGGCGTTCTTCACCTATTGCGACGGCGGGGCCAACGAGATGGGCGCCGACGGTCGGCCCAAGCTCGTCCAACGCAAGGAGTGGTTCAACCCGCGCGAGGAGCCCTATCAGGACGAGCGGATGGCCTATCAGGGCCTGGTCTGGCAGTGCCGCTACAGCGGGATCGAGGTCCCCGACGAGCTGTGGGTGGCCGGCGTGTTCGGCGAGGGCGAGCCCTATGCCGACGACCAGGTCGAGGACATGATGGCCGAAAAAGAGAGCATCAAGGCCTTCGACGCCTGGGCCAGCGGCTTCATCCGCCACGTGGAGAAGAAGGGCGTCGTGGCGACCAAGGACGACGAACGCGCGGCGCTGTCGACGACCAACGTTTGAGAAGCCGAAACCTCGTCCTTCGACAAGCTCAGGATGAGGTTTCTACTGATCCGTCGCGTCTGCAATGAGCCTCACCCTGAGCTTGTCGAAGGGCGAGGCTCACGCAAGGCGCTTACCAGAACAGGTCGTAGTAGACGCTGAGGACCTGACCGCTCCAGACGTCGACCAGGAGGGCGTCCGAGCCGACCCGGACCCACTCGCAGCCGATCGGCGGCAGCGGCAGGCCGTACGAACCCCAGTTCAGGTAGTACGAGCTGCCGTACCAGCCGCCCGGCAGGTAGTCACCGAACGACCAGCTGCGCGCATACCAGCCGCTGGGATAGCGGTAGGCGCCGATCCGATAGCGCTGCGACGAACGATAGCTCGGACGATAGTAGCTGCGGTCGTACTGCTGACGGCCACGGTCGCGATCGCGGTACTGACCTTGGCCCGGACGACGGTCGTTCCGGTCCCAGCCGCCCCGGTTGTTGTCCCAACGGTTGTTGTCGTTGCGATCCCAGCCGCCGCGATTGTCGTTGCGGTCCCAGCCGCCCGGACGGTTGTCGTTGCCGCGATTGGGGCCACGATCGTCGTTCCGGTCGGGCCGGCCACCACGATTGTCGTCGCCACGGTTCCAGCCGCCACGGTTGTCATTGCCACCCCGGTTCCAGCCCGAGCCGCCGTTGTTCTGCGGTTGCTGGGCCTGAGGCTGCTGCTGGGGTTGGGTCTGCGGACGGTCGCCACGGTTCCAGCCGCCACGATCGCCGCGATCGCCTCGATTCCAGCCGCCGCCGTTGTTCTGCTGCGGCTGAGCCTGGGGTTGCGGCTGAGCCTGGGGTTGCGGCTGAGCCTGGGGTTGCGGCTGAGCTTGAGGCTGAGGCTGGGCTTGCGGTTGCTGCTGTTGCGGACGATCGCCGCCGCCACGGTTCCAACCGCCGCCACCGCCGCGATCACCGCCCCGGTCGCCACCGCCTTGCCAGCCGCCACCGCCGCCTTGGCCGCGATCACCGCCGCCACGATCGCCTCGTTGGCCGCCGTCGCCGCGATCGCGCTGGGCGAACTGCTGTTGCTGCGCCGCCACGCCGGCGGCGGCCCCGGCCTCCGCCGCCGCGCCGCCCAACAGCGAAAGCGCCAGGGCGGTCGTGATCAGACGTTTCATTTCTTGCTCCGAAGGGCCTTGAAGCGCGGCCCGGGCTTGTCCCTTGATAGCAGTGTCGGACTCGTCCGATGAACCGGGCTTGAACGGAAGAACGCGTGAGGATCGGCGATGAGCGCGCACTACAACGACGTCGTCGCCTTCTGGCGCGGCGCGGGCCCCAAGAAGTGGTTCAAGAAGGACGGCGCCTTCGACCAGGCCATCATCCTGAAGTTCGAGCAGACCCACTATCGCGCCGCGATGCGCCGCTACGACAAGTGGGCCGAGACGGCGACGGGCGCGCTGGCGCTGCTGATCCTGCTGGACCAGTTCCCGCGCAACATGTTCCGCAACACCCCCCACGCCTTCGCCACCGACCCGCTGGCACGGATGTTCGCGCAAGACGCCATCGCCGCCGGTCATGACACCGATCCGTCGATCGAGGCCGAGCTGCGGCGGTTCTTCTATATGCCGTTCGAGCACTCGGAATCGCTGGTCGATCAGGAGCTCAGCGTCCAGCTGTTCGCCAGCCTCCAAGCCGACACCGGCGACGAGGAGTCGATGAAGTTCGCCCTCCTGCACCGGGACATCATCGCCCGGTTCGGCCGCTTCCCCCACCGCAACGCCGGCCTGGGCCGCCAGACGACCGAGGCCGAGCAGGAGTTCCTCGATGAGGGTGGTTTCGCCGGTTAAGCGCGCGCCTCAATCTTGGCGTGACCCGGCCTCGCCTGTAGGGTGACCGCCAAGTCGGGGACATTCCGGGGAAATACCACGTATGAAAGCCTTCCGTAGCGCGCTGGCCATTGGCCTGGCGCTGACCACCGCCGCGCCCACCGCCGTGTTCGCGCAAGCCAAGGCCAGCAAGGGCCAGACGATGCAACAACAGGCCTCGTCGGAGGTCCCGCGCTGCAATCGCAAGCTGGGCACGCTGTCGATCGTCGATGGCGACGATTCCAGCGGCTGGACCCAGTACAACCTCGCCTCACCGCAGAAGGTGCTGCGCGCCATCGTCCAGCGTTCGGGCTGCTTCAACCTGGTCGATCGCGGCGCGGGCCTCAGCGCGGCCGAGAAGGAACGCAACATCGGCGGCAATCTGGGCCTGCAGCGCGGCTCCAACGTCGGTCAGGGCCAAGTCAAGGCCGCCGACTACGTGCTGGTGGCCGAGGTCGCCGGCAGCAACAGCAATGTCGGCGGCGGCGCGGTGGCCGGCGCCATCGGCGGCCTGATCGGCGGTCGCGTCGGCGGCCTGGTCGGCGGCATCAAGACCAAGAAGCTGGAAGCCAACACCCAGCTGTCGCTGACCAATGTCCGCACCACCGAGACCATGTCGGTGTCGGAAGGCTACGCCGTGAAGAACGACATCGGCTGGGGCGCGGGCGGCGGCCTGGGCTTCGCCGGCGCGGTCGGCGGCGGCTATGAAGACACCGACATCGGCCGCATCGTCACCCTGTCGTTCATCAACGCCTATTCGAAGATGATCGGCGACCTGGGCCTGCTGTCGGAAAGCGGCCCGGCCGCGGCGGCCGCGCCCTCGAAGACCTTCGTGGCCACCCGCGTCACCAACCTGCGCGCCACCCCGCTGGCCGCCGGCAAGCTGATCCGCGCCCTCCCGGCCGGCGCCATCGTCTATCCGACGGGCAAGAAGCAGGACCTGTGGTGGGAAGTCGCCGACGAGAACGACAATGTTGGCTGGGTGTTGAACACGGCGCTCGAGCCGGGGAAGTAAACCGACGCGAAGGTGATCTCTCCTCCCCCTCCTGGGGGAGGTGGATCGCTGCGGATACGCAGCGAGACGGAGGGGCGCCGCACGACGTGCGTAGCCTTGGCGCTAGCCCCTCCACCGCCATTCGGCGGTCCCCCTCCCCCAAAGGGGGAGGATAGTTGGCGGCGTCCTGTGGACGCATCATCGCGCCGCAGTGTTCAACACCGCGATTCGCGACCACACTGGCGGCCATGACCACCGCCGTCCTCGACGCCCCGAAAGCCGCCGCCGATCATCCCGAACGGCAGTACCTGGCCCTGCTCGCCGACATCCTCGAAAACGGCGTGCAGCGCGGCGATCGCACGGGCACGGGCACGCTGGGCGTCTTCGGCCGGCAGATCCGTTTCGACCTGGCCAAGGGCTTCCCGGTCCTGACCACCAAGAAGCTGCACCTGCGCTCGATCTTCATCGAGCTCTTGTGGTTCCTGAAGGGCGACACCAACATCGCCTATCTCAAGGACAACGGCGTGCGCATCTGGGACGAGTGGGCCGACGAGAACGGCGACCTGGGCCCCGTCTACGGCAAGCAATGGCGCTCGTGGGCCACGCCCGACGGTCGCGTGATCGACCAGATCAGCAATCTCGTCGAGAACCTGAAGACCAATCCCAACAGCCGCCGCCACATCGTCACGGCCTGGAACCCGGCCGATGTCGACGACATGGCCCTTCCGCCCTGCCACTGCCTGTTCCAGTTCTTCGTCGCCGACGGGAAACTGAGCTGCCAGCTATACCAGCGCAGCGCCGACGTGTTTCTGGGCGTGCCGTTCAACATCGCCAGCTACGCCCTGCTGACCCTGATGGTCGCCAAGGTCGTCGGCCTGGAGCCGGGTGAGTTCGTCCACACCTTCGGCGACGCCCACCTGTATCTCAACCACCTGGACCAGGCCCGCGAGCAGCTGCAGCGCGAGCCGTTCGACTTCCCGACCCTGAAGATCGCCGACAAGCGCGACCTGTTCGCCTTCGACTACGAGGACTTCACCCTGGAAGGCTACCAGGCCCATCCGCACATCAAGGCCGAGGTCTCGGTTTGATCGGTCTGGCTCTGGTCGTCGCCCGCGCCGCCAACGGCGTGATCGGTCGGGACGGCGACCTGCCCTGGCGGCTGAAGTCGGACCTGGCCCTGTTCAAGGCCAACACCCTGGGCAAGCCGATCATCATGGGCCGCAAAACCTGGGACAGCCTGCCCAGAAAGCCCCTGCCCGGCCGCATGAACATCGTGCTGACCCGCGACCAGAGCTTCGAGCCTCAGGACGCGGTGGCCTGCGAGACCTGGATGGAAGCCGTCCAGATCGCCAAGGAACAGGCGGCTGACGACGAAGCCGAGGAGGTCTGCGTGATCGGCGGCCGTGCCCTGTTCGAGCTGGCCCTGCCGAAGGCCAAGCGGCTCTACATCACCGAGGTGGCGGCGGAGGTCGAGGGCGACGTCCACTTCCCCGACTTCGACGAGAGCGCATGGACCGAGGTCCGGCGCGAGGAACACGCGGCCGGCGAAGGCGACGACCACGCGTTCGTGTTCCGGGTGCTGGAGCGGCGCTAGTTCGCCGGCAGCGGCAGCGGCTTCTTCTCAAGCTCAGCGATCTTGCGCGTCTTCAGCAGCTTGCCCGTGCAGGCCTGGAAGACGATCTCGACCTCGCCGCCCTTGCCGGCCTCGGGCATGGCGAACTTGGCCGGGCCGATCCGCTGGGCGGTGATCACCGTATTACCCTTGTCGGTCTTGCTCCAGGCCAGCAGCGTATGGACGCCGGTGTCGCCGAAGCGCTTCTGCAGATCGCGATCGAAGGTCTTGTGGATCGCGCCGTCGACGACCGGCTTCCACTGATCGTTCTTCATCGCCGGGCAGCTGGCCCGCGTCGGCATCGCCTTAGACTTCGACCACGGCATCGAGGGCACGGCCGCGCAGCCCGTCAGCACCAGACCCGCCGCCGCGACCGCCAAAACAGATACCCGCATTACCCAGAATCCCTTGTCCGTACTTCAGCCCACGCTCACCGCGAAATCGTGGCGGGCGCAAGGCCCCAATCACTCGGCGAACTCAGTCGTCGGTGAAGTAGTCGGCGATCGCCGCGTCCACCGTTTCCAGCGCGAACTTCGGCGAGGCGGCCTGCTCCAGCGCCCGGCGGATCTGCCAGGCGCTGCGGCCGACATGGACGCCCATGCCGCGCAGCTCGGCGACGATGGCCTCGCGCGTGGCTTCCTCGACGGTCTCGTTGTTGCGCAGGCGCGCCTGATCCAGCCGCCAGCCGAAGAAGCTGTCGGGGATCAGCTCGACCACCGCGCCCGGCGCGGGCAGCCACTCATAGAGGGCCGTACGCTGGTCGACCGCGCAGTCCAGGTAGTTGACCAGGCAGTTGCGGTAACGGCGCGCGGCGTCGCGGACGGCCGCGGCGGTCTCCAGCGGTCGCAGGCGCGGGGTGCCCGGATGGGGCGGCGGCGGCAGCTCGCGGCGGAAGTCCTCGGCCACCAGGGTGAACAGCGCCTTGGGCGTAGGGACGTGACCCCAGGCGGCGATCCGCTGGGCCAACAGCTCGGGCGACAGACGCTTCTTCAGCACCGCGTGGGCCTCCGCCAGCAGGGCGGCCTGGGCGGGACTGACGCGCAGGGCCACGCCGCCGACCTCGCGCAGCTCGGCCGGCAGCGCCGCGAGAGCGCGGACGAGGTCCGGCGTGATCACCTCGGCGTGGCGTAGGGTCTTGGCCGGTGCGGGATCGGCCAGCAGCTGCGCCAGAGCGCGGTAGTCCTCAGACGCCCAGGCGATCTCGCCCAGGTGCTCCAGCGCCCGGCGCAGGCCGGCGGGCGCGGCGTCTTCCAGGGCCAGGGCGATGGCCTTGCGCAGGGACAGGTCCATCAGCCCGACGACGTCGATGGGCGGGCCGCCATGGGGTTCAGCGGCCAGCATCAGGCATATCAGGTGGCGTCGCGCCGCCGGGGCGGTGACGAAGGCGGTATGGGGCGCGGGCCACAGGGCGGCCAGCACGTCGGCATAGGCCGGCGCGATCAGGCGTAGCAAAGGCGAGGCGACGGAGGTCGTACTCGCGAGGGACAGGACGGTCATTGAAAAGCTCCGGCGGCGGCCGGAGCGGCCGCGGCTAGCGGTAGAGACGCGAGAGGTTTGCGGATCGGCGGCGCGACATCGACGGCGCACGCCAACCCGCCTTCGGCGGTGCTTTGGTCTGTGCGGTGGCGAGGGTCATGCGGCGGATCGGCTCCCGGAGCTGGTTTGGAGGCTGGCTGATCCCACGATCGACGACTCGCGACAAGTCCCGAGAACACCGTTCACGCACGCGCGGTGGTTGCTGTGACCCGCACGACACGGTTCGCCGAACGGAACCCTCGCCAGGTTCAAACGGGCGTTTATAGTCGTCGCCAGCGCTCATCAGAGGCGCATAGGGAGACGTCGATGGACATCCAGCTGGTCGCCGAAGGTCTGCAATTCCCCGAAGGTCCGATCGCCGTGGCCGACGGCTCGGTGATCCTCACCGAGATCCAGGGCCAGCGCCTGATGCGGGTCTGGCCGGACGGCCGCAAGGAGACGGTCGCCGAGACCGGCGGCGGTCCCAATGGCGCGGCGATCGGGCCGGACGGTGCGCTCTATGTCACGAATAACGGCGGCGCCTTCCAGTTCTTCGAGGCCAATGGGCTGAACATCCCCGGCCCTACCCCGCCGACGCATACGGGCGGCTCGATCCAGCGCGTGGACATCGCCACCGGCGCGATCACCACGCTTTACACCGAGTGCGACGGCAAGGCGCTGGTCGGTCCCAACGACCTGGTCTTCGACAAGCAGGGCGGCTTCTGGTTCACCGACCACGGCTGCTCGACGCCGGAAGGCCGCAAGTACGGCGCGCTGTACTACGCCCTGGCCGACGGCTCGAAGATCACGCGCTGGCGCGACCACTTCGTCTCGCCCAACGGCGTGGGCCTCTCGCCCGACGAGAAGACCGTCTACATGGCCGACACCATGCTGGGCCGGCTGTGGTCGTTCGACATCGCCTCGCCCGGCGTGCTGGCCGATCCCCTGCCCCTGCAGCCCGGCAACGTGGTCTGCAACCTGCCGGGCTACCAACTGCTGGACAGCCTGGCGGTCGAGGCCGGCGGCAAGGTCTGCGTGGCGACGATCATCAATGGCGGCGTCACCGCCTTCGACCCGGACGGCTCGACCGAGCACTACGCCTTCCCGGACGTGATCGTGACCAACATCTGCTTCGGCGGGGCCGACCTGCGCGACGCGTGGATCACGGCTTCGGGGACCGGCAAGCTCTACAAGGCCCGCTGGCCGCGTCCGGGCCTGAAGTTGAACTTCAACGCGTAAGATCCTCCCCCTCTGGGGGAGGTGGCCCGAAGGGCCGGAGGGGGCAAGCTCGGCCTGGGCCGGCGATGCCCCCTCAGTCGCTCCGCGACAGTTCCCCCGAGAGGGAAGCATCCAAATCATGAACTGAAGTCACAAGTCCTGTGCCTAGCCACGGCGTAGTTCTGCGTCGTGGCGGGCCCATCTTGGATCCGTCAAAGCAACGGAGCCCAGCGATGGACCTCAAACTGAACGACAAGACCGCGCTGGTGACCGGCTCGACCGCCGGCATTGGCCTGGAAATCGCCCGCACCCTGGCCGTCGAAGGCGCCAAGGTGTTCGTCACCGGCCGCACCCAGGACAAGCTGGACGAGGCCCTGGCCAGTATCCGCGCCTCGGGCGGCAAGAATGTTGAGGGCGTGCTCGCCGACGCGGCCACCGCTGATGGCTCGACGGCCATCCTCAAGGCCGTCCCCTCGGTCGATATCCTGGTCAACAACCTCGGCATCTACGAGATGAAGGCCTTCGCCGACATCGCCGACGAGGACTGGCTGAAGCTGTTCGAAGTCAACGTCATGAGCGGCGTGCGTCTGTCGCGCGGCTACTTCCCGGGCATGCTGGAGCGCGACTGGGGCCGGGTGATCTTCATCTCGTCGGAGTCGGGTCTCGCGATCCCCGGCGAGATGGTCCACTACGGCATGACCAAGAGCGCCCAGCTGGCCGTCGCGCGCGGCATGGCCCAGCAGACCAAGGGCACCGGCGTCACCGTCAATTCGGTGCTGCCGGGCCCGACCCGCGCGGCCGGCATCTTCGAGTTCCTGAAGAGCGTTTCGGCCAATCCGAACGGCACGGCCGACGAGCACGAGGCCGAGTTCTTCGAGAAGCACCGCACCTCGTCGCTGCTGCAACGGATGATCGAGCCGCAGGAGATCGCCAGCCTGGTGGCCTATGTGGCGAGCCCGCTGTCGGCGGCCACCAACGGCGCTTCGCTGAAGGCTGAGGGCGGTCTGGTGACGACGATCGCTTAGGGACTAAGCGGCGGGAGGAGCGTCAGCCCCCGCTCCCCCGCCTACTCCCGCAGGAAGGCGCCGGCGACCAGCAGCGCCATCGCCAGAAGCGCAAGCAAACCGGACAGATAGGGCAACCAGGACATCGTCGTCTCCCTCTCGTGAGCGGGACGACGATGATCCGGGGCCGGCCTGAGGCACAGCCCCGGAACAGGGGGTGTCGGCTAGTACAGCGTACCGAGCGCGGCGCGTTCGAAGTTCTGCAGTTCGTCCTCGCGGCCGTCGCGGATCTTCACGACCCATTCCGGATCCTGCAGCAGGGCGCGGCCGACGCCGACCAGGTCGAACTCGCCGCGCTCCAGGCGCTCCAGCAGGCCGTCGATCGAGGCGGGCTGGCTGCCCTCCCCGCCGAACGCGGCGATGAACTCGCCCGACAGGCCCACCGAACCCACCGTGATGGTCGGCGCGCCGGTCAGCTTCTTGGCCCAGCCGGCGAAGTTCAGGTCACTGCCCTCGAATTCCGGCTCCCAGAAGCGGCGTTGCGAGCAGTGGAAGATGTCGGCCCCGGCGTCGGCCAGCGGCTGCAGCCAGGCTTCCAGCAGTTGCGGGGTCTCGGCGTTCTTGACCGCATAGTCCTGCTGCTTCCACTGCGACAGGCGGATGATCACCGGATAGTCGGGACCCACGGCGGCGCGGACGGCTTTGAGGATCTCGGCGGCGAACTTGCTGCGGTCGGCGATGGTCGCGCCGCCGAACAGGTCGTCGCGGACATTGGTGCCGTTCCAGAAGAACTGGTCGATCAGATAGCCGTGGGCGCCATGCAGCTCGATGGCGTCGAAGCCCAGGCGCTTGGCGTCCGCGGCGGCCGTGGCGAACGCGGCGATGGTGTCGGCCACATCCTCGTCGCTCATCGGCTCGGTGAACTGCGCGCCGCCGGCCTTGGAAAGACCCGAGGGGCTGTCGACCTTGCCCAGCTGCGCCGTGCCCTTGGCCGAGCCCACGTGCCACAGCTGCGGAGCGATCAGGCCGCCGGCGGCGTGGACCTCGTCGACCACCTTCTTCCAGGCGGCCAGCTCGGCGTCGCCGTGGAAGCGCGGCACGTTGGCGTCGTTCAGCGAGGCCGGACGGGCCACGCCCGTGCCCTCGGTGACGATCAGGCCGACTTGGCCTTCCGCGCGACGACGGTAGTAGGCGGCGACATCGTCGGTGGCCACGCCGCCGGGCGAGAACGACCGCGTCATCGGCGCCATCACCGTCCGGTTGGGCAGCTTCAGCGACTTGAATTCGAACGGCTTGAACAGGGCGTCGAGCGACATGGGGGATTCCGAAACAGGAGGTGTTGCGCGCGATCCAAACACCTGTTCGGACCGCGCGCCATAGAGAAAAACTGAGGCGCTAGAGTCCCAGCACCATCTTGGCCATGATGTTGCGCTGGATCTCGTTCGATCCCGCGTAGATCGAGGCCTTGCGGTAGTTGAAATAGGCCGGCGCCGCCGGAGCCGCGTAGTCCGGCCCCGCCCGCAGTTCGTTGCTCTTGGACCAGGGGTCCTCGACAAACGGCGCGACGTAGGTCCCGACCGCCTCGAGCGTCAGCTCGGTGATCGCCTGCTGGTACTCCGAGCCCACGCATTTCAGCATCGACGAGGCCGGACCGATCGCCTTGCCGGTCGTGCGGCCGGTGAACACCCGCAGCTCGGTGGCGTTCAGCGCCTCGACCTGGATCTCCAGATTGGTGATCTTGCTGCGGAAGTCGGCGTCGTCGATCAGCCGGCCGCCGTCATCGGCCAGCTCCATCGCGGCGATGCGCTTGACCTTCTTGAGCATGTTCATCAGGCCCGGCGCGTAGGCGTTGCCGCGCTCGAACTCGAGCAGATACTTGGCATAGGTCCAGCCCTTGTTCTCCTCGCCGATGCGGTTGGACACCGGCACCCGGACATTGTCGAAGAAGACCTGATTGATCTCCTGCTCGCCCTGCGGCGGGCCGTCCAGGGTGACCAGCGGCTTGATCTGGATGCCGGGCGTGTCCATCCGCAGCAGCAGGAACGAGATGCCTTCCTGCGGCTTGCCCTCCGACGAGGTGCGGACCAGGCAGAACATCCAGTCGGCCCATTGGGCGTGGGTGGTCCAGATCTTCGAGCCGTTGAGGACGTAATCGTCGCCGTCCCGCTCGGCCTTCATCTGCAGGGACGCCAGGTCCGATCCCGAGCCGGGTTCCGAATAGCCCTGGCACCACCAGATGTCGGACTTCAGGATCGGCGGCAGGTGCTGGGCCTTCTGCTCGGGGATGCCGAACGCCATGATCACCGGCGCGACCATCTTCAGGCCCATCGGCGAGGACGTCGGCACACCGGCCAGGCTCATCTCCATGTTGAAGATGTAGCGTTGCGAGGTCGAAAACCCCGCCCCGCCCAGCTCGACCGGCCAGTCCGGCGCGGCCCAGCCCCGATCGGCCAGCTTCTTCTGCCAGGCCACCTGGCCGGCCTTGTCGAGATAGCCGTTCTTGGACTGGCTGAACTGCTTGCGCAGACCCTCGTCATAGGCGGTCGCGATCCAGTCGCGGACCTCCTGCTGGAAGGCCAGGTCCTCGGGCGAGAAGGCCAGGTCCATCGCCGCCTACTCCACGGCGTCCAGATATTCGATGACCGGCGCGGCGGCCATGGTCGGCCCCATCGCGGCGCCGGCGGCCTTGAAATAGTCCGTGCCGCCGTGGGCCTTCAGCGCGTCGGTCGAGGCGTACAGCTCCAGGACCTTATAGACGCCCTCTTCGGTGCGCGACTTGGTCAGCTGATAGACGAGACAACCCGGCTCGTTGGCCTTCACCTTGTTCTGGAGATCCAGGAACACCTTCTCGAAATCCGAAGCCTTGTCCGGCTGGACCTTCAGAACCGCGACGACACCGATCATGCTTACCTCCCAACGCTTGTTTGAACGGAAGGATGGGGGAGCAAGGCGGCGGGGGCAAGGGCTCGTTTGAAACCCTCTCTCATAGAGAGAGGGAGGGACCCGCCGCCGCAGGCGGTGGGAGGGTGAGAGGTTTCACCGCCAGCCGGAGAAACCTCGCACGTTCAGGCAGGCGTTCGAGCCGCTGATAGCTGTCTTTGTCTGAGTTTCATTCGGTGAGGGTGTAACCTCTCACCCTCCCACGCCTACGGCGCGGGTCCCTCCCTCTATGAGAGAGGGTTTTCTCGGTGAATTACGACCGCTCGTTCCAGCCGTACGCGACCCACGAGTGGCCGCCGACATTGCGGGCTTCGATCAAGCTGGGATCGCCCGCCGGGGCCTTGGCGACCTTGCGGCCACGGAAGGCGAAGGCGGCGAGGCCGAAAAGGGCGCTGCCGAGGAAGCCGACCGCCACGACGGTAGCGGCGAAGATGACCGCAAGGACCGCGCCGATCACCACAGCGACCGAGGTCGCGAGCGCGCCGGCCATCCAGGCCAGGCTGTGGAAGGGCGAAGCTGCGGCGCCTTGGCTGCTCATCTTGATCCTCTCGTCCGCGCTCATGATCAACAAAGTTGGTTCATGAGCGCTGAACCGCAACTGAACACCCGCCGAACCCGGAAGAAAAGCCTTTTTCGGCGCCTTACGGGGGCGGCGGATGGTCTCAATTCACCCGCGACCTCAACCCGCCGCGGCCAGACCCAGTTCCCGGCGTTCTTGCATCACCGTCGTGAAGGCGGCGTTGATGGCGGCGGCCTTGGCCTCGGCGACCTCGATGAACTCGGTCGGCAAGCCGCGCGCGCGGGCCCGGTCGGGGTGGGCGCTGGACAGAGCCAGCTTCCAGGCCTTGCGCACCGTGGCGTCGTCGGCGTCGGCCGGCACTTCCAGGATGGCGTACGGATCGTCCTTGCCGACGCCCAGATGGGTGGCGCGCAGGCGGCGGAACGACAGCGGCGACATGCCGAACAGGTCCGAGACCCGCTCGAGATAATCGAGCTCGTCCTGGGTCACCACGCCGTCGGACTTGGCGATGTGGAACAGGCCATCGACCACGTCTTCCAGCAGCTGCGGGCAAGTGCTGTAGCGCTTGGCCAGACGCCGGGCGTAGCTCTCGAAGCCGTGAGTCGTCTGGCGGGCCAGATCGTACAGGCGATGGATGTTCTGCTCCGACGCCGGGTCGGGCTGGAACACCTCGGTGAAGGCCAGGAATTCGCTGCCGTCCGCGCGACCGTCGACCTTGGCCAACTTCGCGCCCAGGGCGGTGACGGCGGTCGAGAACGCCGGGTCCTCGCCAGGCAGACCGCTCGGACATTCCGTGCAGTCAGCCAGGTCCAGGCGCCGGGCGGCGATGCTCGCGATGTTGCGCCAGAAGGTCATGGAGCGCCTCGAAACCAGCGACAGACGTTAGAAATACGCATGACGGGCCGATACGGATCACCCCGTCACGGTGCTTCTAGCACAATGAGAATGATCGTTCACATGACTTTAGTGCAATGCGGCGAAACGGCTCGACGCTGCGACAAAGGCGGGCGACGAGGGAGCCGATCGCGCGTTCGCTCGTTATGGCCACGCTTGACCGCTCATGGCCACGCAACGGTCCCATTCCCGACCGAAATGCTCTAGTCAGACTCGACCTATTGTAAAAAGGACATCCGCCCGCATGGCGAACGCCCTCTTCCTCGCTCTCGCGCTCCTGGCCCAGGACGGCCAAACGTCCCAGGGCCCCAATGCTCCGCCGACCGACGAGTACGGCTATGTCGCCTGGTGCTACGGCGCCCTGGGCGGCTACGCCAACCTGTACGATCGCGTGATGCCGGAGGTGACGCGGATCGAGAAGGCGTTCCCGGGTCCCGACGGCGTCGCCGCCTCGCTGAAGACCTATCCGGAAATGCGCGCGCAGGCGCAGAAGGACCTCAAGACCTTCGCCTCGGCGATCACGGCGGCCGAGAAGGCTAGCCCGCGCCCGATCTCGGAATATGGCGGCTCGCAAGTCAAGCGCGGCCAGGCCGTCTGGCAAGGCTCCGACACGGTCGACAAGGCCCGTCTGGCCCAGATGTGGATGAGCTGGAGCCCGCCCGGCGACTGCGAGAAGCGCGCCAAGGCGCTTGAGATGAAGTCGAGCATCCTGGGCAAGGCGCTGAACTACAACAACGCCGCGTCGGCGACGAAGAGCGCGCCGGAGGCCCCTGCCCCGGCGCCCGCGCCTGAAGCGCCCCCGCCCGCGGCTCCGGAGCCTGTCGCCCCGCCGGTCCAGGAACCTGCGCCGACGCCGGTCGCCGAAACCAAGCCGGCTCCGACGCCGAAGCCAGCCGTCGCCAAGCCTGCGCCGGTGAAGGCCGAGACCAAACCTGCCCCCGCCGCCAAGCCGCCAGTCAAGGCTGCGGCCCCCGCCCCGGCCAAGAAGCTGCCCCCGATCGGCGGCAACGAGGTGATCGTCGATCCGGTCAACCCCGTCCCCTGCGCCGGCAGCCTCGTCCCCGCCAAGCGCGGCGGCCGCGACGTGCTGATCTGCAAGGCGGACTAAACCACACAAACACTTGTCATCCCGGAAGCCTCGCAGAGGCTGTCCGGGACCCAGGGGTCGACGCATTGCGGTTGCCCCTGGGTCCCGGCTCTCCGCTTCGCTGCGGCCGGGATGACAAGCTGTTTTACGGCTTTAAGGGCAGTAAGCCCGTCTCCGCCAACGCCTTGAACCACCGATACGACGCCTTCGGCGTCCGCACGCCCGTCGTCCGGTCCATCGCCACCAGGCCGAACTTCGAGGTGTAGCCCAGGTCCCATTCGAAGTTGTCGATCAGGGTCCACTCGAAATAGCCGCCGACCTCGCAGCCGGCCTCGCGGGCGGCCAGCACCGCCTCCAGGTGGCGGCGCAGATAGGTGATCCGGAACTGGTCATTCAGGATCGCCGGACCGCTGCCGAACGGGTCCGAGCAGCCGTTCTCGGTCACCATCATCTTCGGCGCGCCATATTCGCGGCGCACGCGGTCCAGCACCTCGAACAGGCCGGACGGATCGATGTGGCGGCCGAAGGCGTCCAGCTCCGCGCCCTTGGGCGGGTTGGCCGGGGCGATCTTGCTGGGCGAGCTGAGGTCCAGCCGCACATAGGCCGGCGCGTAATAGTTCACGCCCAGGAAATCGACCGGCTGCTTCACCGTCTTGAGGTCGCCGTCCTGCACGACGCCCTTGAGCAGGTCGTCCATGTCCTTGGGGTAGGTCCCCTTGAACAGGGGATCGAGCCACGCCTTGTTCCACAGCGCGTCCAGGCCGTCGGAGGCCAGTCGGTTCCAGGGCAGTCCTCCCGCCGGCCGGCAGGGTTGCAGCGCCATGGTCGTTCCGACCTGCAGACCACTCGCTCCGGTCCGCAGCGCCTGCATGGCCAACCCCTGGCCCAGGTTCATGTGGTGGACGACCTTGCCCAGCAGGTTGATGTCCTTCAGCCCCGGCGCGTGCTCGCCCAGCACGTGGCCGAAGACGGCGTGCACCGCCGCCTCGTTGAGGATGATGTAGTTCTTCAGCCGGTCGCCCAACTTCTCGACCACCGCATGGGCGTAGTCGGCGAAGCGCAGCGCCGTATCGCGATTGGCCCAACCGCCCATCCCCTGCAGGCCCTGCGGCAGATCCCAGTGGAACAGCGTGGCGTACGGCGTGACGCCCTTGGCCAGCAGGGCGTCGACCAGCTTTGAGTAGTGGTCGAGCCCGGCGGCGTTCACCGCCCCCTGCCCGGTCGGCAACACCCGCGACCAACTGATCGAGAAGCGATAGGCGTCCAGCCCCGCCCCGGCGATCAGATCGACATCTTCCTGGAAGCGACGATAGCTGTCGGTGGCCACCGTGGCGTCCGACTTGTCCTTCACGTGGCCGGGAACCTTCTCGAACAGGTCCCAGACGCTGGGCCTACGCCCGTCGGCCGCCTGCGAGCCCTCGGTCTGGAAAGCCGCCGTGGCCACGCCCCAGACGAAGTCCTTGGGAAACTGCCGGCTCTTGGGCTTGAGGTCCGTTTCGTGCCGGGGCTCGCAGCCTGAAAGACCCATAGCCGCGCCGCCCAGCGCCAACGCGCCCAGAGCCCGCCGGCTGACGCCTGACCGTTCCATCGTCCCCTCCCGTCTTGTCGTTGGGAGGGAGGATGCGGGCGGGTTGTGGATTTGGCTAGTTCACCCGGCGGCAGCTAGCGAACCGTGGCGGCCTCGCGCACGCCGGCGATGGCGTCGGCCGGCATCGGGCGGCCCAGCAGGAACCCTTGGAACTCGGTGCAGCCCAGCTTCACCAGGGCGTCGAGTTGGCCTTGGGTCTCGACGCCTTCTGCCGTGGTCTTCAGGCCCAGCGACTTGGCCAGGCTGACGATGGCGCTGGCGACAGCCATGCTCTCGCTGTTGCCCGGCAGGCTGGAGACGAACGAGCGGTCGATCTTCAGCTTGTCGATCGGATGGCGGCGCAGATAGGCCAAGCTGGCATAGCCGGTGCCGAAATCGTCCAGGGCCAGGCGGAAGCCCAGGCGCTTGAGGCGGCGCAGGGCCTCGTGGACGCCGTCGCTGTCCTTCAGCAGGGCCGTTTCGGTGATCTCCAGCATGAAGACGTCGGCCCGGGCCCCGGTTTCGGCCAGGGTGGCGACCATCTCGTCGACGAAGTCGGGGCTCGACAGCTGGATGGCCGAGACGTTGACCGACACCTCCAGGCCCGACCAGCGCAGGCTGTCGTAGCAGGCGCGGCGGAACACCGACGCGCCGACCAGGCCGATCAGGCCGCAGGACTCGGCCAGCGGAATGAAGATGGCGGGCGAGATCTCGCCACGCTCGGGGTGGGTCCAGCGGGCCAGGGCCTCGACGCCGATCATTACGCCCTTGGCGTCCATCAGCGGCTGGTAGGCCACGGCCAGGGCGTCGCTTTCCAGGGTGGTGCGCAGGTCGCGCTCCAACCCTTTGCGCAGGCGCAGGGCCGCGTCCATCTCGGGCTCGAAGAAGGCGAAGCGCCCGCGACCGGCTTCCTTGGCGCGGTAGAGGGCGACATCGGCCTGGCGCAGCAGCTCGGCCTGGCCTTGCTCCGCGTCGGAGACCACCGCCACGCCGACCGAGCACGACAGCTGGGCCCGGCCGATGGTGAGATCAACCTCGCCCGACAGGCCCTCGACCACGCGCTGGGCCATGGTGGCCGCGCCGGCGGGGGAGGTGTCGGGGAGGATGATGGCGAACTCGTCGCCGCCCAGGCGGCAGATGGTGTCGGTCTCGCGGCAGATATGCTTCAGCCGGCGGGCGACCTCGCGGATCAGTTGGTCGCCGGCGTCGTGGCCGTAGCTGTCATTGACCTCCTTGAACCGGTCGAGGTCGATGCACAGCACGCCCAGATGGCCCGGCTTGCGGCGCAGCAGCGCGTGGGCGTGGACCAGGCGATCGGTGAACAGGGTGCGGTTGGCCAGGCCCGTCAGCGGGTCGTGCAGCGCCAGGTGCTTGGCCTCGGCCTCGCTCAGCAGCAGCTTCTTGGCCGCGCGGCGGGTGATGCGGAACAGCAGGAACGAGCCGGCGGCGGCGGCCAGCACGGCTAGGGCCAGCATCGGGGTGGCCGACTTCAGCAGCTCCTCGCCCGGCTGGCGCGGGGTCCAGCGCAGGACGATGCGGCGGCCGTCGGCGGCCTTGCCCAGGATGGCCTGGGCGGCCTTGGTGTGGACGGCCTCCGGCTTGACGATCTCGATATGGGCGTCGTGCAGCAGGAAGCGGTCGGAGAAGGTCTTGATGACGCTGTTGGCCACCGGAATGCCGGTCACCAGCAGCGGCGCGCGCGGCCCGCGGGTCTTGGCCTTCAGGTCGGGGCGGACCAGCGAGACGGTGATCAGCACCGGCTCGTCGCCGATCAGCTCGACGCGGCTCTTGTGGACGGCGCGAAGCTTGGCGACCTTTTCGGGATCGGTCTCGATCTCGCGGACCGCGTCGACCAGCCGCGTGGTCGGGCCAGCGTAGCGGCGATAGGCGTCGGGCGAGACGTCCTTGCCGTTGATGTGGCCGTAGATCGGCTTGCCGTCGGCGTCGAGGACGAAGACCACCTTGAAGCCCAGCGCCCCGCCCAGCGAAGCGCCGACGTTCTGGCTGGCCCAGGCCGGGTCGTACTGGTTGTCCAGCTTGATGACCGCCTCGTCCCAGATGACGTAGGGATTGAGGGCCGTCTGGATCTCCTGGCCGCGCTGACGCAGGCCGTTGCCAACCAGGGTCTGCTCGTACTGGCGCTCGCGCAGGTCGGCGTGGCGAGTGGCGACGGTCAGAGCGACACCGGCGAGCAGGATCATGCCCGCCGCCATGCCGGCGATCAGGCCAAAGATCTTGAGCTCGATGTTCCGACGATCCATCCCACTCCCCTGAGATGGCGCATCCTTCACAGGAACTCTTGCGGAAATCCTTACCAGGACGAACCGGGGACAATTTTGTCGCACGGCGTTACGCGATTTGGGTTTTGCAGCGTCAGCTCGCCGACACAGCGGGGCAAAACCGCCCAAACTTCGCGCAACGTCGCCGGGCTTCGAGGCCCGGCGCGCGTCGTCAGGCCGCCACGTACGGCGTCGGCACGACCTGAGCGGGCTCCAGCGGCTGAGCTTCCAGGAGCATCTCGTCCGGAAGTCCGTAGTCGTTCTCGCCGGGCGAGCCCCGCATCAGCCCCAGCTCGATCAGCGGCCACAGCTGCACCAGCGGAACCAGCAGCACCAGCAGGAACGCGCCGCTCCGATCGCGGTCGTGGCAGCGCCGGACCAGGGCGGCCAGCAGCAGCCAGGTCGTCGGGATCAGGACCACCAGATAGGCCATGCTGACCGCCTGTTGCCAGATCGCCCAGCCGGCCGTGTGACCCTCGATCACGGCCAGCGGGTGCCAGTTGGGCAAGCCCACCAAGCTCAGCAGGCCATCGCTGGACACCGGGGCCAGGGCGACCAGCGTCGCGCCGGACACCGCCCACCAGAACGTCGAGACGGGGCCACGCCCCAGGAAGCTCGCCAATCGCGCGTAGTTAGACATCACAGACCTCGTCCTTGTTGCCATGGACGGGTCGCTGCAAAAACGCTGCCGCTTATCGCGAGCCAAATAACCCTAGGTAGAGAAAAGTTTCGCGCCAAAATGGTACGAACGCTTTCCTCCTCCCGCCATCGAGGGCGGGAGGCGTATCAAATCAGGCCGCCGCGTCGCGCGCCCGCGCCGCTGGGTCGTAGTTGAGGATCGGCGACAGCCAGCGCTCGGCCGTGGCCAGGTCCCAACCCTTGCGGCGGGCGTAGTCCTCGACCTGGTCGGCGTCGACCTTGCCCACGCCGAAATAGTGCGCCTGCGGGTGGCTGAAATAGAGGCCCGAGACCGCCGCGCCGGGGGTCATGGCGTAGCTCTCGGTCAGCTTCAGGCCGGTGGCGGCCTCGGCGTCCAGCAGCGCGAACAGCGTGCCCTTCTCGGTGTGGTCGGGCTGGGCCGGATAGCCGGGCGCGGGGCGGATGCCCTGGTACTTCTCGGCGATCATCACGTCGGTGTCGGCCGCCTCTTCGGGCGCGTAGCCCCACAGCTCGACGCGGGCCTTGTAGTGCAGCCACTCGGCGAAGGCTTCAGCCAGGCGGTCGGCCAGGGCCGAGGCCATGATGGCGCTGTAGTCGTCGCCGGCGTCCTTGAACTTCTTGACGATCTCGTCCTCGCCATGGCCGGCGGTGACGGCGAAGCCGCCGACATAGTCGCCGCCCTGGCCGATCGGCGCGACGAAGTCCGACAGCGCGACATTGGTCTTGCCCTCACCCTTGTCCATCTGCTGGCGTAGGGTGAACAGGCGCGACAGCTCGGTCGCGCGCGTATCGTCGGTGTAGAGGACAATGTCGTCGCCGTCGGCCTGGGCCGGCCAGAAGCCGATCACGCCCTTGGCCCCGAACCACTTCTCGGCCAGCACCTTGTCGAGCATGGCGCGGGCGTCGCGATAGAGGTCGGTGGCGGCCTCGCCGACCACGTCGTCTTCTAGGATCTGCGGGAAGCGGCCGATCAGCTCCCAGCTGGCGAAGAACGGCGACCAGTCGATGAACGGCACCAGCTCGTCGAGCGTGGGCTCGAAGGTGCGCGCGCCGATGAAGGCCGGCTTGGGCGGGACATAGCCGTCCCAGTCGATGGCGAACTTCTTCTTGCGGGCGTCGGCGATCTTGGTGCGGGCCTTGGCCGTCTGGCCCCGGGCGTACTGCTCGCGGATGCGGACATATTCGGTGCGGGTCTCGGCCTGCAGGCGGTCGCGCTCGGTCGGCGACAGCAGGCCCGAGACCACGCCCACCGCCCGGCTGGCGTCCAGCACATAGGTGGTCGAGCCCTTGTGATAGGCCGGCTCGATCTTGACCGCCGTGTGGGTGCGGCTGGTGGTGGCCCCGCCGATCAGCAGCGGAATGGTGAAGCCCTGGCGTTCCATCTCGGCGGCGACGAACACCATCTCGTCCAACGAGGGCGTGATCAGGCCCGACAGGCCGATCATGTCGACCTTGTGCTTCTTGGCCTCGTCGAGGATGCGGTCGGCCGGGACCATGACGCCCAGGTCGATGACCTCGTAGTTGTTACACTGCAGCACGACGCCGACGATGTTCTTGCCGATGTCGTGGACGTCGCCCTTCACGGTCGCCATCAGCACCTTGCCGGCCGCCTGGCGTTCCTGGCCTTCCTTCTCGGCTTCCATGAACGGTTCCAGCCAGGCCACGGCCTGCTTCATCACGCGGGCCGACTTCACCACCTGCGGCAGGAACATCTTGCCCGAGCCGAACAGGTCGCCGACCACGTTCATGCCGTCCATCAGGTGGCCTTCGATGACGTGCAGCGGCCGCGCGACCGACAGGCGCGCTTCCTCGGTGTCCTCGTTGATGAACTCGGTGATGCCATGGACCAGGGCGTGGGTGATGCGCTCGTTCACCGTGCCTTCGCGCCAAGCCAGGTTGGCGGTCTGGACCTGGCCCTTCTCGCCCTTGTAGCGCGGGGCCATGTCGACCAGGCGCTCGGTGTTGGAGACGTTGGTCCGCTGCGGGCGGTTGAGGATCACGTCCTCGACGGCCTCGCGCAGCTCGGGGTCCAGGGCGTCATAGACCGGCAGGTCGCCGGCGTTGACGATGCCCATGTCCATGCCCGCCGCGATGGCGTGGTACAGGAACACCGAGTGGATCGCCCGGCGCACCGGCTCGTTGCCGCGGAAGCTGAACGACACGTTCGACACCCCGCCCGACACGCGGGCGTAGGGGCAGCGCTTCTTGATCTCGCGCGTACCCTCGATGAAGTCGACGGCGTAGTTGTCGTGCTCCTCGATCCCCGTCGCCACCGCGAAGATGTTGGGGTCGAAGATGATGTCTTCCGGTGGGAAACCCACCTTGTCGACCAGAATGTTGTAGGCCTTTTCGCAGATCTCGATCTTGCGGGCGGCGGTGTCGGCCTGGCCGACCTCGTCGAAGGCCATCACCACCACGGCCGCGCCGTAGCGCAGGCACAGCTTGGCCTGCTCGATGAACTTCTCTTCGCCTTCCTTCATCGAGATCGAATTGACGATCGCCTTGCCCTGGACGCACTTCAGCCCGGCCTCGATCACCTCCCATTTGGAGCTGTCGATCATCACCGGCACGCGGGCGATGTCCGGCTCGGCGGCCATCAGGTTCAGATAGGTGATCATCGCCTGCTTGGAGTCGAGCAGGCCCTCGTCCATGTTGACGTCGATGACCTGGGCGCCGGCCTCGACCTGCTGGCGCGCGACCGACAGCGCGGCCGGATAGTCGCCCTCGACGATCAGCTTCTTGAACTTGGCCGAGCCGGTGACGTTGGTGCGCTCACCGATGTTGACGAAGACGGGTCTCATGGTCGGTCCAAACAATTCGCCCCTCCCCTCGATGGGGAGGGGTTGGGGT
>NZ_JBWKZF010000031.1:25494-61898 GCF_059424195.1 Caulobacter sp. GW456-12-1-14-TSB4 | reverse complement strand
ATAGGGTGTGGGTTGGGGTGAGGGGTTACGGGGGATGACGGCGTGCCGGCACTCCGGTTGACGCTGTAACCCCTCACCCTCTCACCGCTTCGCGACGGGCCCCTCCCTCTCCCTATGGGAGAGGGGTTTTTAGCCGTTTCTCTGATTGGTCTGACAAGTGGCTTGCGGCTCAGACATGTTAGCGCTACCAAGGTTCTGATGAACGAGCGCCGCCTTTGTCGGCAGCTTCCAGACGCTCGAACCTTGGGGAGACGACGCCGTGGGCGTGAGTGAATTCCTTCCGGAAGACTGGAAAGACGCGACCCTGCTGGGCCGCATCGATTTCGGCGATGGCCCGACGCCCGTGCTGGTGCGCGGCGGCCGCGTCGAGGATGTCTCCAAGATCGCCCCCACCGTCGCCGACCTGATGAACGCCTTCGCTCCCGGCGCGGCGATCCCGCGCGGCGAGGACAAGGGTCCGCTGGAAGCCCTCGACATCCGTCCCGTCTGGGAGGACGCCGATGGCGCGGCGGCCGTGAAGCTGCTGGCCCCCGTCGACCTGCAGGTGCTCAAGGCCGCCGGCGTGACCTTCGCCGTCTCGACCCTGGAGCGGGTGATCGAGGAACGCGCGCGCGGCGACGCCGCCGCCGCCCTGAAGATCCGCGAGCAGCTGTCGGCCAGCATGGGCGGCGACCTGAAGAGCGTGAACCCAGGCTCGGAGGGCGCCGAGCGCCTGAAGCAGACCCTGATCAAGGACGGCCTGTGGTCGCAGTACCTCGAGGTCGCCATCGGCCCCGACGCCGAGATCTTCACCAAGGGCCCGACGCTGTCCTCGATGGGCTGGGGCGACCAGGTCGGCGTCCGCAGCGACAGCCACTGGAACAATCCGGAGCCGGAAGTCGTGCTGCTGTGCGACGGCTCGGGCCAGATCCGCGGCGCCTCGCTGGGCAACGACGTCAACCTGCGCGACTTCGAAGGCCGCTCGGCCCTGCTGCTGAGCAAGGCCAAGGACAACAACGCCTCGTGCGCCATCGGTCCGTTCTTCCGCCTGTTCGATGACGCCTTCGGGCTGGACGACGTCCGCTCGGCCGAGGTCGAGCTGAAGATCACCGGCCGCGACAACTTCGTGCTCGACGGCCACAGCAACATGAGCCTGATCAGCCGTGATCCGGCCGTGCTGGCCGGCCAAGCCTACGGCAAGCAGCACCAGTATCCGGACGGCTTCGTGCTGTTCCTGGGCACCATGTTCGCGCCGATCCAGGACCGCGACGCGCCGGGCCAGGGCTTCACCCACAAGGTCGGCGACCGCGTGCGGGTCTCGACGCCGAAGCTGGGCGTGCTGGAGAACGAAGTCACCACCTGCGATCTGGCCAAGCCGTGGACGTTCGGCGTCTCGGCCCTGATCCGCAATCTCGCCGGCCGCGGCCTGCTCTGAGGACTGAAGCGATGACCGACACCCTGCGCCACTATATCGGCGGCGAACGCGTCGCCGCCGACGCCCCGGCCGAGAGCCTGAACCCGTCCAACACCAATGACGTCGTCGCCAAGGTGCCGATGGGCGGCCAGGCGGAAGTCGACGCCGCTGTCGATGCGGCCAAGAAGGCTTTCCCGAGCTGGTCGGAAGCCTCGCCGGAAGTCCGCTCGGACCTGCTGGACAAGGTCGGCAGCACCATCATCGCCCGCAGCGCCGACATCGGCCGCCTGCTGGCCCGCGAAGAGGGCAAGACGGTCGCCGAGGGTATCGGCGAGACCGTCCGCGCCGGCCGCATCTTCAAGTACTTCGCTGGCGAGGCCCTGCGCCGCCACGGCCAGAACCTGGAAAGCACCCGTCCGGGCGTCGAAGTGCAGACCTACCGCCAGGCCGTCGGCGTCTTCGGCCTGGTCACGCCCTGGAACTTCCCGATCGCCATCCCGGCCTGGAAGGCCGCGCCCGCGCTGGCCTTCGGCAACACCGTGGTGATCAAGCCGGCCGGCCCGACCCCGGCCACCGCCAACGTGCTGGCCGACATCATGGTCGAGTGCGGCGCTCCGGCCGGCGTGTTCAACATGCTGTTCGGCCGCGGCTCGATGGGCGACGCCCTGGTCAAGCACAAGGACGTCGACGGCGTCTCGTTCACCGGCTCGCAGGGCGTGGGCGCGCAGGTCGCCGCCGCCGCCGTGGCCCGCCAGGCCCGCGTGCAGCTGGAGATGGGCGGCAAGAACCCGCTGATCATCCTGGACGACGCCGACCTGGAACGCGCCGTCGCCATCGCCCTGGACGGCTCGTTCTACGCCACCGGCCAGCGCTGCACCGCCAGCTCGCGCCTGATCGTCCAGGACGGCATCCACGACAAGTTCGTGGCCCTGCTGGCCGAGAAGGTCGCCGCCCTGCGCGTCGGCGATGCCCTGGACCCCAACACCCAGATCGGCCCGGCCGTCTCCGAAGACCAGATGGAGACGAGCTACAAGTACATCGACATCGCCAAAGGCGAAGGCGGCCGCCTGGTTACCGGCGGCGATCGCCTGAAGCTCGACAATCCGGGCTGGTACGTGCAGCCGACGCTGATCGCCGACACGCAAGCCGGCATGCGGATCAATAACGAGGAAGTCTTCGGCCCCGTCGCCTCGACCATCCGCGTCGGGTCGTACGAAGAGGCCCTGGAGATCGCCAACGGCGTCGAGTTCGGCCTGTCGGCCGGCATCGCCACGACCTCGCTGAAATACGCCCGCCACTTCCAGCGCCACGCCAAGGCCGGCATGACCATGGTCAACCTGGCCACGGCCGGCGTCGACTACCACGTGCCGTTCGGCGGCACGAAGAGCAGCTCGTACGGCGCGCGCGAACAAGGCTTCGCCGCGGTCGAGTTCTTCACCCAGACCAAAACCTCCTACTCGTGGTCCTAAGCAGCATGTCCTCAGCCATCTATCCCAGCCTGAAGGGCAAGCGCGTCGTCATCACCGGCGGCGGCTCGGGCATCGGGGCCGGCCTGACCGCCGGCTTCGCCCGCCAGGGCGCGGAAGTGATCTTCCTCGACATCGCCGACGAGGACTCCAAAGCGCTGGAAGCCGAGCTTTCGGGCTCGGCCATCCCGCCGGTCTACAAGCGCTGCGACCTGATGAACCTGGACGCGATCAAGGCGGTCTTCGCGCAGATCGGCGACATCGACGTGCTGGTCAACAACGCCGGCAACGACGACCGCCACAAGCTGGCCGACGTCACGGGCGCCTACTGGGACGAGCGGATCAACGTCAACCTGCGCCACATGCTGTTCTGCACCCAGGCCGTGGCGCCGGGCATGGCCAAGCGCGGCGGCGGCGCGGTGATCAACTTTGGTTCGATCAGCTGGCACCTGGGTCTGGAGGACCTCGTTCTCTACGAAACCGCCAAGGCCGGCATCGAGGGCATGACCCGCGCCCTGGCCCGCGAGCTGGGCCCCGACGACATCCGCGTCACCTGCGTGGTGCCCGGCAACGTCAAGACCAAGCGCCAGGAGAAGTGGTACACCCCGGAAGGCGAGGCCGCGATCGTCAAGGCCCAGTGCCTGAAGGGGCGCATCGTGCCCGAGAACGTCGCCTCGCTGGTGCTGTTCCTGGCCTCGGACGACGCGGCCCTGTGCACCGGCCACGAGTACTGGATCGACGCGGGCTGGCGGTAACCGGAGCGCCGTTCGACCAAAGGAGGTCTTCCCTGGAGACCTCCGGCGTCCTATCGAACGGCCAACACCGGTTCTTCGGAGACTTCGAGTATGAGCGCCGCCACCTGCGTCTGGGATCTCAAGGCCACCCTGGGCGAGGGTCCCATCTGGTACGGAGACGCCCTGTGGTTCGTGGATATCAAGAGCCACAAGATCCACCGCTACAACTTCGCGGGCGAAACCGTCAGCTTCGATGCGCCCGAGCCGGTGACCTTCCTGGCCCCCCTGGTCGAGCGCGCCGGCTTCCTGGTCGGCCTGAAGAGCGGCATCCATCGCTTCAATCCGGTGCTGGGCAACTTCCAGAAGCTGGCCGTGGTTGAAGACGACGCCCTGAACAACCGCCCGAACGACGCGACGGTCGACGCCCATGGCCGCCTGTGGTTCGGCACCATGCACGACGCCGAAGAGGCCAAGAGCGGCTCGCTCTACCGCATGGGCCCTGATGGCCTGGCGCGGATGGACAAGGGCGTCTGCATCACCAACGGCCCGTGCGTCTCGCCCGACGGCAAGACCTTCTACCACACCGACACCCTGGAAAAGACGATCTGGGCCTATGACCTCTCCGAGGATGGCCTGCTGTCGAACAAGCGCGTCTTCACGACGATCGCCGCCGGCGACGATATCTATCCGGACGGCTCGGTGGTCGACGCCGAGGGCCATCTCTGGGTGGCCCTGTGGGGCGGCTTCAGCGCCATCCGCATCTCGCCGACCGGCGAGCTGGTGGCCCGCATTGAGCTGCCCGCGCCCAACGTGACCAAGGTCTGCTTCGGCGGACCCGACCTGAAAACCCTGTTCTTCACCACCGCCCGCAAGGACCTCAGCGAAGAGACCCTGGCCCAGTATCCGCTGGCCGGGGGTCTGTTCGCCGTGCAGGTCGATGTCGCGGGCCAGCCCCAATACGAGGTTCGCCTTGCCTGATCGCACGCCCCGCCGGTTCCGGTCCCGCGATTGGTTCGATAATCCCGACCATATCGACATGACGGCGCTCTATCTGGAGCGCTTCATGAACTACGGGATCACGCCGGAGGAGCTGCGCAGCGGCAAGCCGATCATCGGCATCGCCCAGACCGGCAGCGACATCTCGCCGTGCAACCGCATCCACCTCGACTTGGTGACGCGGGTGCGCGACGGGATCCGCGACGCCGGCGGCATCCCCATGGAGTTCCCGGTCCACCCGATCTTCGAGAACTGCCGTCGCCCGACGGCGGCGCTGGACCGGAACCTCTCGTATCTGGGTCTCGTCGAGACCCTGCACGGCTATCCGATCGACGCCGTGGTCCTGACCACCGGCTGCGACAAGACCACCCCGGCCGGCATCATGGCCGCCACCACGGTCAACATCCCGGCCATCGTGCTGTCGGGCGGTCCGATGCTGGACGGCTGGCACGAGAACGAGCTGGTCGGCTCGGGCACCGTCATCTGGCGCTCGCGTCGCAAGCTGGCGGCCGGCGAGATCACCGAGGAAGAGTTCATCGAGCGCGCGGCCTCGTCGGCCCCGTCGGCGGGCCACTGCAACACCATGGGCACGGCCTCGACCATGAACGCGGTCGCCGAAGCTCTCGGCCTGTCCCTCACGGGCTGCGCGGCCATCCCCGCGCCGTATCGCGAGCGCGGCCAGATGGCCTATCGCACCGGCCAGCGGATCGTCGACCTGGCCTATGATGACGTCAAACCGCTCGACATCCTGACCAAGAAGGCCTTCGAGAACGCCATCGCCCTGGTGGCGGCGGCCGGCGGCTCGACCAACGCCCAGCCGCACATCGCGGCCATGGCGCGGCACGCGGGGCTGGAGATCACCGCCGACGACTGGCGCGCGGCCTACGACATCCCGCTGATCGTTAACATGCAGCCGGCCGGCAAGTATCTGGGCGAGCGCTTCCACCGGGCCGGCGGCGCGCCCGCCGTGCTGTGGGAGCTGCTGCAGCAGGGCCGCCTGCACGGCGACGTCCTGACCGTCACCGGCAAGACCATGGGCGAGAACCTGGAAGGCCGGCAGACCTCCGACCGCGAGGTGATCTTCCCCTACGCAGAGCCTCTGGCCGAGAAGGCCGGGTTCCTGGTGCTGAAGGGCAATCTGTTCGACTTCGCGATCATGAAGTCCAGCGTCATCGGCGCCGACTTCCGCGCTCGCTACCTGAGCCAGCCGGGCCAGGAAGACATCTTCGAAGCGCGCGCCATCGTCTTCGATGGCTCGGACGACTATCACGCCCGGATCAACGACCCGGCCCTGAACATCGACGAGCACTGCATCCTGGTGATCCGCGGCGCCGGTCCGATCGGCTGGCCGGGCTCGGCTGAGGTCGTCAACATGCAGCCGCCGGATCACCTGCTGAAGAAGGGCATCATGTCCCTGCCGACGCTGGGCGACGGCCGTCAGTCGGGCACCGCCGACAGCCCCTCGATCCTCAACGCCTCGCCGGAAAGCGCCATCGGCGGCGGCCTGTCGTGGCTGCGCACGGGTGACACCATCCGCATCGACCTCAACACCGGCCGCTGCGACGCCCTGGTGGACGAGGCCGTGATCGCCGAACGCCGCAAGGAAGGCATCCCCGCCGTCCCCGCGACCATGACCCCCTGGCAAGAAATCTACCGCGCCCATACGGGCCAGCTGGAAACCGGCGGGGTGCTGGAGTTCGCCGTGAAGTACCAGGACCTGGCGTCCAAGCTTCCCCGGCATAACCACTAAAACGAAGAAGCCCCGGAGCGATCCGGGGCTTTTTTCTTCAGTCCTCTTCCCGAAGGAACGAGCGCCGCTCGGCCCCGCGTCGCTGCCGGCTCTTGGCCAGGACCTCGGCCGCCGTGGCCGCGACGGCGCGGGCGTCTTCCAGGGTGGCGGCGACCAGGATCACCTCGCCATCGATGGCGATGCCCCAGCGGTCGCCGTACGGGCGGACGGAAAACTCTCGGTTCGAGGCGGACTCTGACATGCCCGAAACCTCGGGGGCCAATGGGGCCAGAGCGTGGCAGCTTGGCTAATGCGCCGACTTGGGGTCACTTCGGGGCCACAGGGGGAAGCACATGACACCGCACGAGATGGAAGCCGGGCTCGAGGCCATGGAGCAGGCCGCGCGCGAGGCCGTCCGGTACCGCCGGGGCGTGGCCCGCGCCGAAACCACGCCGGTGGCGACCTATCGCCAGATGCTGGAGGTCTTCGACGCGCCCCTGCCCGAGCAACCGGGCGAGCCGGCGGCGATCATCGAGGACCTGATCGCGCGGGCCACGCCAGGCATCCGCGCCGCCACGGCCCCGCGCTTCTTCGGCTGGGTGATCGGCAATTCGCACCCGACGGGCGTGGCCGCCGACTGGCTGGTCGCCGCCTGGGGCCAGAACGTCGGCAACCTCACCTCGGCCCCGGCCGCCGCGGCGATGGAGACGGTGGCGGCCAACTGGCTGCTGGAGGTGCTGGACCTGCCACGCGAGGCCTCGGTCGGCTACGTCACCGGCGCGACGGTGGCCAATTTCGTCTGCCTGGCCGCCGCGCGCTCGGAAGTGCTGCGCAAGGTCGGCTGGGACGTCGAGGCCGACGGCCTGATCGGCGCGCCGCCCGTGCGGGTGCTGATCGGCGCCGACGCCCACGCCACCGTGTTCTCGGGCCTGAAATATCTCGGCCTCGGCGCCAAGCGGGTGGTCACGGTCGAGACCGATGAACTCGGCCGGATGCTGCCGTCCGCCTTCGAACGCGCACTCGCCGCCGGAGAAGGCCCGGTCATCGCCATCGCCCAGGCTGGCCAGATCAACACCGGGGCCAGCGATCCCTTCGATCAGATCGCGCCGCTGGCCAAGGCGGCCGGGGCCTGGCTGCATGTCGATGGCGCCTTTGGCCTGTGGGGCCGGGTCGCGCCCACGCGGGCCGACCAGCTCATCGGCGTCGACCAGGCCGACAGCTGGGCCACCGACGGCCACAAGTGGCTGCAGACGCCCTATGACTGCGGCTTCGCCATCGTCCGCGACGCCGAGGCCCACCGCCGGGCCATGGCCATCACCGCCAGCTACCTGCCGCCGGCCCAAGGCGCCGACCGCGAGCCCTCGGCCTATGTGCCGGAACTGTCGCGGCGGGCGCGCGGCGTGGGGACCTGGGCCATGCTGCGCCAGTTCGGTCGCGCGGGCCTGGCCGAACTGGTCGAGCGCGACTGCAGGATCGCCCGCGACATGGCCGCCGCCCTGGCCGCCGAACCGGGCGTCGAGCTGGTCTGCGAGGTGGTGCTGAACCAGTTCATGGTCCGCTTCGGCGACGACGACGCCGCCACCCTGGCCACGGTCGAGCGCATCCAGGCCGACGCCGTCGCCTTCATCGGCGCGGCGACCTGGCGCGATCGCTGGGTGATGCGGGTGTCGGTGTCCTCGGCCGCGACCACGGAAAAGGATGGTGAGATCACCGTCGCGGCGGTGATCGCCGCCTGGCGCGCGGTGCGGGGCTAGGTCCAGTCACGCCGCTTGGTAAACAAGCCGGACCACTCTAGAAATGCTTAACAAGTCCTTGAGAAACTTGCAGCCAAATGTAAAATTCTTGCCTGGGTTGAAACTCACATCGGGGATATGCTTGCCGCGTCGGGGCCTAGATTGTCGAGCGCGTACCTCATGCCCTGGGTGAGCCCTGCCCTGCGAGATTCTCCTGAGTCATCGATCCTGACGGTCGTGATCTCGGCCCTGCGGCTGGGCTTCGTCACGCTGATATGGTTGCTGGCCCTGATCCCCGTCGCCCTGGCGGCACTCACCGTCGCGGCGGTGAAACTGACCCGCCGCGCCGTGGGGCGGCCGGAGCAACCGCCGGCGCCCTATGACGATGGCCATTGAAGCCTAGGCCGGCTTCACACCGGAACGATGCTGGCGTGGTAACGGGCCAGGACGGCGTCGTGGGTGAGCAGCGACAGCCCGCCCGCCATCGCCTGGGCGACCAGCAGCCGGTCGAACGGATCGGCATGGATCTTCGGCAGCGCCCCGACCAGCACCGTCTCTTCGGGCGCGATCGGGATCAGCGCGTAGCCCGAGGCGGTGAACAGGGTCAGGGCCTCCTGGGCGGAGACCGGCATGGCGCTGGGTCCCACGCGATCCAGACCGTGCTTGATGGCGATCTCCCACAGGGTCACCGCGCTGACGCAGACCTGGTTGGCGGGATCGAGGATCAGCGCCCGCGCCTTGGCCGACAGGCGTGGATCGTCGGTCAGCGACCAAAGGGCGATGTGAGTGTCGAGCAGAAGCCTCAAGCGTCGGGCCGCAGGAACAGCGCCGCGACCTCGGCGTCATCGGCCTGGGGATCTGCCGGCGCGACGAAGAGGCCTTTGGCCAGGCCGATGCGGCGCTCGGGCCGGGCCTTGGGCGAGATCGCCGTCAGCCGGGCAGCCGGGCGGCCGTTGCGGGCGATGATCACCTCATCGACCTCGCCGCTCTCTACCGCTTCGACCAGCTTGGAGAGCTGGCTCTTGGCGTCATGCATGTTGATCACGGACATGAGGCGGCCTCACATTAGCTAACCATAGCTAACACAGACCGGCCTGCGAAGGAAGGCTGGAGCCGACGACAACGTTGTCGTCCCCGGGGAGACGGACGTCGCGGAACCGGCTATCGATAAGGCGTAGGGGTGAGTCCCGCGTGGGCGTCGTGGTCGCCAGAACCGCCGCTTGCGCGCTGATACCGGTAACACTAAGGTCGCCGGCAACCAAAGGTCCGACAAGGACCACGAGGGCGTCAAACGGGGCCGATTGGCCCAACGGGGAGGAGAACCTGTGGCTTCAGTATCCAACGCCGGCCCGAGCGCCGGCATGAGCGCCGATGGCGCGAAGGTCAACATGGCCTTCGTGGCCGCGATCGTCGCCGTCGCCACCATCGGCGGCTTCATGTTCGGCTACGACAGCGGTGTCATCAACGGCACCCAGACCGGCCTGAAGGCCGCGTTCAACCTGACCGAGGCCGGTGAAGGCCTCAACGTCGCCGCCATCCTGCTGGGCTGCGCCTTCGGCGCGTTCGCCGCCGGCCGCCTGGCCGACGTGTGGGGCCGCCGCACGGTCATGATCATCTCGGCCCTGCTGTTCGTGATCAGCGCCCTGGGCACGGGCGCCGCCCACACCTCGGTGGTCTTCGTGATCTTCCGCCTGATCGGCGGCCTGGGCGTCGGCGCCGCCTCGGTGCTCTGCCCCGTCTACATCTCGGAAGTCACGCCCGCGAACATCCGCGGCCGCCTGTCGTCCGTGCAGCAGATCATGATCATCACCGGCCTGACCGGCGCCTTCCTGGCCAACTACGCCCTGGCCCACACCGCCGGCAGCTCGACCGCCGAGTTCTGGCTGGGCCTGCCCGCCTGGCGCTGGATGTTCTGGATGCAGGTCATCCCGGCCGGCATCTTCTTCTTCGCCCTGCTGGTGATCCCGGAAAGCCCGCGCTTCCTGGTCGCCAAGGGCAAGGACGAGCAGGCCGAAGCCATCCTCTCGCGCCTGTTCGGCCCGGGTCAGGGCGCCGCCAAGGTCGCCGAAATCCGCGCCTCGCTGGCCGCCGACCACCAGCCGAAGTTCTCGGACCTGCTGGACCCGCAGACCCGCAAGCTGCGCGCGATCCTGTGGGCCGGCCTGGTGCTGGCCGTGTTCCAGCAGCTGGTCGGCATCAACATCGTCTTCTACTACGGCTCGGTGCTGTGGCAGTCGGTGGGCTTCACCGAGGACGACAGCCTGAAGATCAACATCCTGTCGGGCGCGCTGTCGATCGTCGCCTGCCTGGCCGCCATCGCCGTCATCGACAAGATCGGCCGCAAGCCCCTGCTCTTGATCGGCTCGGCCGGCATGGCCGTCACCCTGGGCGTGATGACCTGGTGCTTCTCGACCGCCACCACGGTCAACGGCGCCCTGCACCTGGACCCCAGCGTCGGCCCGATCGCCCTGGTCGCCGCCAACGCCTATGTGGTGTTCTTCAACCTCAGCTGGGGCCCGGTCATGTGGGTCATGCTGGGCGAGATGTTCCCCAACCAGATGCGCGGTTCGGCCCTGGCCGTCTGCGGCTTCGCCCAGTGGATCGCCAACTTCGCCATCTCGTTCAGCTTCCCGATCATGAAGAAGGCCAGCCTGCCGGCGACCTATGGCCTCTACGCCGTCTGCGCCCTGATCTCGTTCTTCCTGGTCCAGAAGCTGATCCAGGAGACGCGCGGCAAGGAGCTGGAGGCGATGCAGGGCTGATGATCCTCCCCCTCTGGGGGAGGTGGCCCGGAGGGCCGGAGGGGGCGAGCTCGGCCTCGCTCCAGCTGGCCCCCTGAGTGACTCCGCCGACAGCTCCCCAGAGGGGAGCATCTAGACGACAGAAGCCCCGGAGGTTCGCCTCCGGGGCTTTTTCATGCTCATCTCACCTTATGAGACATATTATGACACCGGTGGACATCGCCGCCGTCATGCCGCTAGGGTAGCGGTAACGAGCGCCCCGCGGACAAGGAGGCGCACCCTTCCGGGAGGCAGTACATGGTCGACATCAACCGCCGCGGCGCGCTGGGCTCGCTGCTCACCGGAGCCGGCATCGCCGCCCTCCCCGCCTCGAGCGAAGCGGCCGGCCAGATGGGCCTCCTCCCCGCCAAGACGACTGCCAAAGACGGGGGCGGCCCGACCTGGGTCAAGGGCGTCGAAGGCCAGCGAAAGGCCGACCTGGGCGACGGCACGTTCCTCAACCCCATCCTCGCGGGCGACCACCCCGACCCGTCGATCCTGAAGGACGGCGAGGACTACTACATGACCCACTCGTCGTTCGACGCGTATCCGGGTCTGCTGATCTGGCACAGCAAGGACCTGGTGAACTGGACGCCGGTCACCACCACGCTGAAGACGAATGTCGGCTCGATCTGGGCCCCCGAGATCTGCAAGCACAAGGGCCGCTACTACATCTACCTGCCGGCCAAGATGCCCAACAACAACACCAGCTACGTGATCTGGGCCGACAAGATCGAAGGCCCGTGGTCCGAGCCGGTGGACCTCAAGCTCCCCCGCTATATCGACCCCGGCCACATCGTCGACGAGCACGGCGACCGCTGGCTGTTCCTGTCGGGCGGCGACCGTATCAAGCTGGCCCCGGACGGCCTCTCGACGGTCGGCGAACCCGAGCACGTCTATAATCCGTGGCGCTATCCGGACACCTGGGACGTCGAGGGTTTCTCGCCCGAAGGCCCCAAGGTCATGAAGCGCGGCGAGTACTTCTACCTGGTCACCGCCGTGGGCGGCACCGCCGGCCCGCCGACCGGCCACATGGTCATCGTCGCGCGTTCGAAGTCGCTGGCCGGCCCGTGGGAGGATCACCCGCGCAACCCGGTCGTACGCACCGTCGACAATACCGAGAAATGGTGGTCGCGCGGCCACGCCACGCTCGTCGAAGGTCCCACGCCGGGCGACTGGTGGACGGTCTATCACGGCTACGAAAACGGCTATTACACCTTGGGCCGCCAGACCCTGCTGGCCCCGGTCACCTGGACCGCCGACGGCTGGTTCGAGGTCGGCGGCGGCGACCTGTCCAAGCCGATCAAGAAGCCCAAGGGCGGCAAGAGCGGCCCGCACGGCAAGGCCCTGTCGGACGACTTCTCGACCGACAAGTACGGCGTGCAGTGGGCGTTCTTCGATCCCAAGCCCAGCGACCAAGGTCGCATCAGCCGTTCGGGCGGCGTCATGACCCTGAAGGGCGCCGGCGAGGCCCCGTCCAGCGGCGCGCCGCTGATCTTCGTCAATGGCGACCAGGCCTATGAATTCACCTGCGACATCGAGATCGATCCCGAGACCCGGGCCGGCCTGATCCTGTTCTACGACCGCCAACTCTATGCGGGGCTGGGCTTCGACGACAAGAACTTCGTCACCCACCAGTACGGCATCGAACGCGGGCGGCCGGCCAACCCGCACGGGTCGCGGATGCTGATGAAGGTGATCAACACCCGCCACATCGTCAGCTTCCACACCAGCGGCGATGGGGGAAAGACCTGGAAGCGCTTCGACCGGGGCATGGAGGTCTCGGGCTACCACCACAATGTGCGCGGCGGGTTCCTGATGCTGAAGCCGGGCCTCTACGCGGCCGGCAAGGGCTCGGCGCGGTTCCGGAACTTCCAGTACCGGGCGCTGGACTAAACCCTTTCCCCTTCACCGATCTCCCCGGCGAAAGCCGCGGTCCAGATCGAACCCATGGGCGCCGGACCAGTGTGCAAGGCCGTTGGCGCGAACACTCAAGCCGCCCAGGATGAATCTGGGTCCCGGCTTTCGCCGGGAAGACGGGAATTGAGATGCTGAAAATTCTACTCACCGCCGCCCTGCTCGCCACGCCCCTGGCCGCCCACGCCCAGGAGCCCGTCTTCAAGGCCCCCAAGATCGTGCTGGTCGGCGACTCCACCACCGCCGTGAACAGCGGCTGGGGCGGCAGCTTCTGCGCGCGACACGTGACCTCGAACGTGGCCTGCGTGAACCTGGGACGCGGCGGGCGCTCGACCCGGACCTATCGCGAGGAAGGCTCCTGGGCCCTGGCCCTGAAGGAGATCGCCGCCGGCGGCTTTGCGAAGACCTGGGTCCTGATCCAGCTAGGCCACAATGACCAACCCGGCCGCCCCGAGCGCTCGACGGACCTGGCCACCGAGTTCCCGGTCAACATCCGCCGCTTCGTCGAGGAAGCCCGCGCGGCCGGCGGGACGCCGGTGCTGGTGACGCCGCTGATCCGTCGGCAGTTCAAGAACGGCAAGGTCCATGACGACCTGGCCCCGTGGGCCGACGCGGTCCGCAAGGTGGCCGCCGAGACCGGGACGCCGCTGATCGACCTGCACCAGCTGTCGAAAGACGCCGTCCAGGCCATGGGTCCGGTCGCGGCCATGAAGCTCGGCGAAACCGCCCCGCCGCCCGAAGTCGCCGCCGCCGCCAAGTCTGGCACCACCACCGCCGCGATGTTCTACGAACCCGCCATCCCCGGCGCCGTGGTCCCGCCCCGCCCGCCGGCCGCGCCACCAGAGCCCCCGAGCGCCATGGCCAGCTTCAAGCCGGTGTTCGACTACACCCACCTGGGCGCGGAGGGCGCGGACGTGTTCTCGGCAATGGTGGCGAAGGCGCTGGCGCAGGTGGAGCCGGAGTTGGGAAGGCAGCTGCTGCCTTAGCCATCGCTCCCGAAGAACCGCCACCATCCCGGCTCCGACGACCGGCATAGCGTATGGCTGGAAAACCGGAGACTATGGCGAGTACACGGGAAATCCGCACTGATGGGCACGAAGCCTGTTCTCACCATCGCGACGATCGCCCTTGTGTCCCTAGGCGCCTGCGCGGCGTCCACGGCGCCCGCCCCGACGACAACCGTCGAAGGAAAGTCGCCCACAGAGGTCGCGCGTCGGTCGGCCGTCCATGAGGCCACGCCTGCGACCTCGGGCCGGGAGATCATCCAGCTGGAAGGTTTCGACCTCGCCCGGACACGCGACGGCGGCTGGATCAGCTGGCGTCTTGTCGCCGCGTCCACCGGCCCGAAGGTCGCGGACCTCTCCTATCGCCCCAATGACACCGAGGCGCGCCGCGCCGGCTGGTCGCTGCCGGATCAGGCCCCCATCGCCGACAGGACGCCCCCGGCGCTCGAAGACTGTCGCCTCGCCTCCGCCGAGCGCGGCCAGAAGCTGGCGGTCTACAGCTGCGCGAACGGCGAAACGCTGCTAGCGGCGCTTGGAGACGACGGTTCCGCGCGACGCCTCACGAAGCTCAAGGGCGTTTATCAAGGCGCCTTCCTCAGCAGGGTTCCCCATGTGGGCGCCTGGCAGGTCACCTTGGCCGGCATCGATCCGGAAGGGCGCTTCCACTTCGCCCAACTGCAGTGGGATGACGCGGGCGCGATCCGCTAGGTCGCCCGCGACGAAGCGTCAGTCGCCCGTCGCCGTCGTATCGGCCACCGCCACCATCGTCGGCTTGATCAGCCCCGCCGCGTTCACGCGCTCGCCGCGGTCCAGGATCTCCAGGTGCACGTGGTCGGTGATGCCGGGATAGTGCCCCTGCAGGCTCTCGACCCGGCCGATCGTGTCGCCCAGGCGCACCGTCTGCCCGACCTCCACGCCCGGCGTCACGTAGAAGGCCCGCGCCGCGTAGCCCAGCGCCGGGTTGGTGATCTCGACGAACTTCAGGTCGGTGTCGCCGGCATAGGCGTAGCCGATCTTGGTCACGTAGCCCGACATCGGCGCGCGGACGGCCTGGCCGCCCACGGCGATGTAGTCCACGCCCTCGTGGTCGCGGCTGCCGCCATCGCGGCGGGCGCCGAAGAAGCCGTCGCCGAAGGCGTCGTGGCCGCGCGGGGCCGCGCCGGTCGGGTTGGCGAAGTCGGGCGCGCCGTCGCCGTCGATATCCGCGCCCTTCCAGACCAGCTCCATGACGGGCGGTCTGGGCTTGTCGGCCTTGAGGTCGGCCAGCAGCTTGATGATCGCCGGCGTGGCGTGGGGCCGCGAGACCGGCCGCTCCATGGCCGCCACCACCATCGGCGCGAGGACGGTCGCCAGGCCCAGGACGCAGCGCAGGACGGCGGCGTTGGCGGTCTTCGCGGGCGATGCGTTCATGGGGAGCTTTCCGCCGTGGATCGTGGCCGGCAGATATGGAAGCGTTGACGCGCCGCCGCCATGCGACCGGACGACGCGCCGAATCCATGCTTAAGCTCTGAATTTATTGGCGAATTTCGGACACAATCGTGTGCCCGAAACCTCACCCCAGCAGGTGCCGCACCGTCGAGCGCAGCACCGCCGCCAGGGCCTCGCGGTCGAGGTCGGGGTGGTTGACCCCACGCATCAAGAGGCCGTCGAAGATCATGCCGACCGCCTCGCAGCGGGCCTGGAACTCGGCCTCGCTCCATTCGGGCTTGCGGTCGCGCTCCATCATGGTCTTGGCCAGGGCCCGCTCCTGCTCGTCGGCGGCGCGGACGATGACGGCGACCTTGGGATTGCGAGCCGCCTCGGCCACGACCTCCAGAGCCAACGCGGCGCGGCGCGGATCGAAGCACTTGTCGATGGCCTCGGGCAGGTGGTCGTCGATGGCGTCCAGCAGGGTGCCCGGCTGGCTTTCCATCTCGGCGAACTTGTCGCGCATCTCGGCCAGGTCCTGGGCGACGATGGCGGCGATGATCGCCTCCTTGTTCTCGAAATAGCGGTAGATCTGGCCGACGCTGAGACCCGCGGCCTTGGCGATGTCCGCCATGCTGGCGCCGTGGAAGCCCGACTGCCTCACCCGTTCGCACGCCGCGTCCAGAATCTGCTGACGACGCGATTCCGGCGAGGGACGGTTCGAATGCGGCTCGTCAGACATCTAAAATCCTGGTCGGCATTACATTTCCGTTAGGTCAGTCGTGTTCAAGCCGGGCTAAGGTTGACTTGCGATAGTACCGCACCTATGTCCAGCCCGCCTGAGAATGAACGTTCATTCTCAGATTGTTCATCATGCCGGCTTCGTCAAGGGCAATAGTCCGCGAAGCCCCCGCATCCCGGGGTCAAATATGCAATTTCAACGCTCGGCCGCGATGACGGCTGTGGGGCTCTCCGCCATCGCGCTCACCCTGGCCGCCTGCGGGCAAGGCAAGGGCGGCGCCGGTGGCGCGGGCATGGGCGGTCCGGCCGAGGTCGGCTACATCGTCGCCCAGACGCAATCGGTCGGCCTGACCAGCGAGCTTTCGGGCCGCACCTCGGCCGTCCTGGTCTCGGACGTGCGTCCGCAGGTCAACGGCGTGATCAAGTCCCGCCTGTTCACCGAAGGCTCGTATGTGCGCGCCGGCCAGTCGCTCTATCAGATCGACCCGGCGATCTACCAAGCCACGGTCAACAGCGCCTCGGCCGCTCTGGCGCAAGCTCAAGCGACCGCCACGGCCGCCAAGCTGAAGGCCGACCGCTACAAGGGTCTGGTCGAGACCGGCGCGGTGTCCAAGCAGGACAATGACGACGCCCAGGCCGCCGCCCTGCAGACGGCCGCCGCCGTCGCGGTGCAGAAGGCCGCGCTGGACAACGCCCGCATCAACCTGAACTACACGCGCGTGACCGCCCCGATCTCGGGCCGCATCGGCAAGAGCACGGTGACCCCGGGCGCGCTGGTCACCGCCAACCAGGCCGCCGCCCTGTCGACGGTCCAGGACCTGTCGACCATCTATGTCGACCTGACCCAGTCCTCGGCCGAGATGCTGAAGCTGCAGCAGCAGTTCGCCAGCGGCAAGCTGGGCCGCTCGGGCTCGGCCCAGGTGACCCTGAAGCTGGAAGACGGCTCGACCTATCCGACCCCGGGCCACCTGGAGTTCTCGGACGTGACCGTCGATCCGACCACGGGTTCGGTCGTGCTGCGCGCCATCTTCAAGAACCCCGACGGCGTGCTGCTGCCCGGCATGTACGTCCGCGCCATCCTGAGCAAGGGCGTGGCCAATGACGGCATGCTGATCCCGCAGGCCGCCGTCAGCCGCGATCCCAAGGGCAACGCCATCGTGCAGGTGGTCGACGCCAAGGGCGCGGTCACGCCGCGCACCGTCACCGCCGCCCAGACGGTCGGCGACAAGTGGCTGATCACCTCGGGCCTGAACGTCGGTGACAAGGTCATCGTCGAAGGCCTGCAGAAGGTGCGCCCCGGCGCGCCGGTCAAGCCCGTCGCCATCACCGCTCAAGCTCAACGCTAAGGCCGGCCCGTCATGCTTTCCCGTTTCTTCATCGACAGGCCCATCTTCGCATGGGTCGTCGCGATCGTGATCATGCTGGCGGGGGCCCTGGCCATCCGCAGCCTGCCGATCGCCCAGTATCCCGACATCGCCCTGCCCCAGGTCTCGATCAGCGCCGTCTATCCCGGCGCCTCGGCCAAGACCGTCGAGGACAGCGTCACCCAGGTCATCGAGCAGAAGATGAAGGGCCTGGACGGCCTGGATTACATGTCGTCGACCAGCGACAGCTCGGGCGCGGCCACCACGACCCTGACCTTCAAGGCCGGCACCAACATCGACATCGCCCAGGTGCAGGTCCAGAACAAGCTGCAGACGGCCACCGCGCTGCTGCCGCAGGAAGTCCAGCAGCAGGGCCTGACCGTCGCCAAGTCGGCGCGGAACTTCCTGCTGATCGTCGGCATGTATTCGGACGATCCGAAGACCACCAACACCGACCTGGCCGACTACATCGCCAGCAACCTGCAAGACCCCCTCAGCCGCGTCGACGGCGTGGGCGACGTCCAGCTGTTCGGCGCGCAATACGCCATGCGCATCTGGCTGAACCCCACCCAGCTGACCAGCTACAACCTGACGCCCGCCGACGTCATCGCCGCGATCAAGGCCCAGAACGCCCAGGTCTCGGCCGGCCAGCTGGGCGGCGTGCCCAACCTGCCGGGCATCGGCCTGAACGCCACGATCACGGCCCAGTCGCGCCTGACCACCCCGGCCGAGTTCCAGAACATCATCGTCCGCAACAGCCCCGGGGGCGCCATCGTCCACCTGCGTGACGTGGCCCGTGTCGAGCTGGGCGCGGAAAGCTACGGCTTCGGCGCCAAGTACAACGGCAAGCCCGCCGCCGGCCTGGCCATCAAGCTGGCCCCCGGCGCCAACGCCCTGAACACCGCCGACGCGGTCAAGAAGCGGGTCGAGGAACTGTCCAAGACCTTCCCGGCCAACTTCCAGTACGTCATCCCCTACGACTCGACGCCGTTCGTGAAGCTGTCGATCGAGGAAGTGGTCAAGACGCTGATCGAAGCCATCGTGCTGGTCTTCATCGTCATGTTCCTGTTCCTGCAGAACTGGCGCGCGACCCTGATCCCGACCATCGCCGTGCCGGTCGTGCTGCTGGGCACCTTCGGGGTGCTGGCCGCCTTCGGCTACTCGATCAACACGCTCACCATGTTCGGCCTGGTGCTGGCCATCGGCCTGCTGGTCGATGACGCCATCGTCGTGGTCGAGAACGTCGAGCGCGTGATGGAGGAGGAAGGGCTCTCGCCCGTCGAGGCCACCCGCAAGTCGATGAACGAGATCACCGGCGCCCTGATCGGCATCGCGCTGGTCCTGGCCGCGGTGTTCGTGCCCATGGCCTTCTTCGGCGGCTCGCAGGGCGTGATCTATCGTCAGTTCTCGATCACCATCGTCTCGGCCATGGCCCTGTCGGTGCTGGTCGCCCTGATCCTGACCCCCGCCCTCTGCGCCACCCTGCTCAAGCCCGTCGAGAAGGGCCACAAGGAGCACAAGACCGGCTTCTTCGGCTGGTTCAACCGCAGCTTCGATGACGTCAGCGGTCGCTACCAGGGCACGGTCCGCAACCTGCTCGGCAAGAGCGGTCGCTGGATGGTCGCCTATGGCGTGGTCATCCTGGCCATGGCCTTCCTGTTCGTCCGCCTGCCCAGCGCCTTCCTGCCGGAAGAAGACCAGGGCACGATGTTCACCATCGTCCAGCTGCCCCCGGGCGCGCCGGAAGAGCGCACGCAAGCCGTGCTCGACACCGTCCGCAACCACTTCCTGGTCGACGAGAAGGAGTCGGTTCGCGCCGTCTTCACCGTCGCCGGCTTCAGCTTCGCCGGCGCCGGCCAGAACGCGGGCCTGGCCTTCGTTCGCCTGAAGGACTTCGACGAGCGCAAGGCCGCCAACCTCAAGGCTCCGGCCATCGCCGGCCGGGCCATGGGCAAGTTCATGCAGATCCGCGACGCCATGGTCTTCGCCATCGTGCCGCCGGCCGTGCCGGAACTGGGCACCTCGTCGGGCTTCGACTTCCAGCTGCAGGACATCGGCGGCGTCGGCCACGAGGCCCTGGTCGCCGCGCGCAACCAGGTGCTGGGCATGGCCGCCAAGGATCCGAACCTGGCGGGCGTGCGCCCCAACGGCCAGGACGACACCCCGCAGCTGAAGATCGACATCGACCAGGCCAAGGCCGGAGCGATGGGCCTGACCACCGCCGACATCAACGCCGCGCTCAGCGCCGCGTGGGGCGGCAGCTACGTCAACGACTTCATCGATCGCGGCCGGGTGAAGAAGGTCTATGTCCAGGCCGACGCGCCCTACCGCATGCGTCCTGAAGACCTGAACAACTGGTACGTCCGCACCAGCACCGGCACCATGGCGCCGTTCTCGTCCTTCGCGACCACGCACTGGATCTACGGCTCGCCGCGTCTGGAGCGCTACAACGGCCTGTCGTCGCTGAACATCCAGGGCTCGCCGGCCCCCGGCAAGAGCTCGGGCGACGCCATCAAGGCCATGGAGAAGATCGCCGCCCAGCTGCCCCCGGGCATCGGCTACGAATGGACCGGCCTGTCGGCCCAGGAACTGGAATCGGGCAACCAGGCTCCCGCCCTGTACGGCATCTCGATCCTGGTCGTGTTCCTGCTGCTGGCGGCCCTCTATGAGAGCTGGTCGATCCCGCTGTCGGTGATCATGGTCATCCCGCTGGGCATCATCGGCGCCCTGCTGGCCACCACCCTGCGCGGCCTCAGCAACGACATCTACTTCCAGGTCGGCCTGCTGACGACCATGGGCCTGGCGTCCAAGAACGCCATCCTGATCGTCGAGTTCGCCAAGGACCTGTACGAGAAGGGCATGGGCCTGATCGAGGCGACGGTCGAAGCGGTCCGCATCCGACTGCGCCCGATCATCATGACCTCGCTGGCCTTCGTGTTCGGCGTGCTGCCCCTGGCCATCTCCAACGGCGCGGGCTCGGGCAGCCAGCACGCCATCGGCACCGGCGTGATCGGCGGCATGCTGTCGGCCACCATCCTGGCGATCTTCTTCGTCCCGCTGTTCTTCGTGGTGGTCGAGAAGATCTTCAAACCCAAGCACAAAGGCCACGACCAGGCCGTCGCCGAACACGGTGGCGAGACCCCGTCGACGGAGGCCCACTGATCATGCTGCGTAACCTCACCCTGATCCTGCTGGCCTCCACGGCGGTCAGCGCCTGCACCCTGGCCCCGAAGTACGAGCGCCCCGCCCTGCCGGTCGCCCAGACCTGGTCCACGCCGACGCCGGAGCCCACGGGCGCCGTCACGGCCGCCGACCTCGACTGGCGCCAGGTGCTGGTCGACCAACGCCTGCAAGGCGTGGTCGATCTGGCCCTCAAGCAGAACCGCGACCTGCGCATGGCGGTGCTGAACATCGAGAAGGCCCGCGCCCAATACGGCGTCCAGCGTTCGGCCCTGTTCCCGGGGATCAACGGCACGCTGTCCGAACAGCGGACCCACACCCCGGCCAGCGCCTCACAGTTCGGCCAGATCCCCGGCGTCGGCGGCGGCGCCATCGACACCGAGGTCTACAGCGCCGCCATCGGCTTCACCGCCTATGAGCTGGACCTGTTCGGCCGCGTCCGCAGCCTGAACGCCCAGGCCCTGCAAAGCTTCTTCGCCACGCAGGAGACCAGCCGTTCGGTCCGCATCAGCCTGATCGCCGAGACCGCCAACGCCTGGCTGACCCTGGCCGCCGACCAGGATCGCCTGGCCCTGGCCAAGAGCACGCTGGACACGCGCGAGGACACCCTGCGCCTGACCCAGCAGCAGGTGGACGGCGGCGTCGGCTCGCTGGCCACCCTGCGCAACGCCCAGGTCCAGGCCGAGACGGCCCGCAGCGACATGGCGGTCTACACCGCCCAGGTCGCCCAGGACCTCAACGCCCTGACCCTGCTGACCGGCGGCTCCGTGCCGGCCGACCTGCTGCCGCAAGTTGGTCCTGGGGGCGGCCTGACCTCGGCCCAGATCCTGGCGGACCTGCCGGCGGGCGTGCCCTCGGACGTGCTGGCCCGTCGTCCCGACGTGCTGTCGGCCGAGCACCAGCTGCAAGGCGCCAACGCCAATATCGGCGCGGCCCGCGCGGCCTTCTTCCCGCGCATCAGCCTGACCGGCTCGTTCGGGTCGAGCAGCACCGAGCTGGACGGCCTGTTCAAGAGCGGCACCAAGGCCTGGAGCTTCACGCCCCAGATCAGCCTGCCGATCTTCGCCGGCGGAGCCAATGTCTCGAACCTGAAGGTCTCCAAGGCCAACCGCGACATCGCCGTGGCGACCTACGAGAAGACGGTGCAGACCGCCTTCCGCGAGGTCTCCGACGCCCTGTCGATCCGTGACACGGTCGGCGATCGCCTCGCCGCCCAGGAGCGCCTGGTTGTCGCCGCGACCAGCAGCCAGACCCTGTCGCAGCAGCGCCGCGACGCCGGCCTCGACAGCGCCCTGACCCTGCTCGACAGCCAGCGCACCCTGTATTCGGCCCAGCAGGGCCTGATCACGGCGCGCCTGGCCCGGGCGACCAACCTCGTCACCCTCTACAAGACCCTCGGCGGCGGCGCGCCCAAGGCCTGACGCCCCGAGACACAGAGCTTCCCCGGCGCGAGCCGGGGGAGTTCGCTGGCCATCATCCCCCACCCCCCGATGGTCGCGAACGGAAGGGCGCACTCCTCCCCCATCCCGGATGGCGCCCTTCCACCCCTTTGCGGATCATGCCCCTCAGAGCGGCAGCTGCACCGTGCTCTTGACCTCTTCCAGCACCGCGTAGGTCCGCGTCTCGCGCACGCCCGGCATCTTCACCAGGATGTCGCCGAGGAAGCTGCGATAGGCCTCCATGTCGCGCACGCGGGCCTTGATCAGGTAGTCGAAGCCGCCGGCCACCATGTGGCACTCCAGGATCTCGGGCGCGCGGCGGACCGAGGCGGCGAAGTCCTCGAACACCTCGCCGGTCGTGCGGTCCAGCACCACCTCGACGAAGATCAGCAGCGCCCGGTCGACCTTGGCCGGGTCCAGCAGCGCCGCGTAGCCGGTGATGTAACCGCGCTCGCGCAGGCGCCGGACGCGGTCGAAGGTGGCCGCCGGCGACAGGTTGCAGCGCTTGGCGAGCTCGGCATTGGTGATGCGGCCGTCGGCCTGCAGAACCTTCAACAGCCTGCGATCGGTGTCATCCAGAGCGGAAATGGCCATATCGATCTTTCGTCGAATAAGCTTCGGAAATTAACAGCTACAAACGTAGCACATTCGGGAAGCTTAGCGTTACACCTCCAATCGTTCCAGCCCTGCCCCGCGCCCTCCCCCTCCTAAAAGGCGCCCGGCGAAACGGTCTGACCGTAAGGGCGGAACACACGCGACGCTCGCCCCTCTCCCCCTAACCGGGCGTCGCGCAAGAGAGGAAGGGGCGCGAACTCCCCCAGCACGCGCCCCTTCCTCCCTCCCCATTCCCCTCCAGAAACTTCCGGCGCATCCTTCGCGCGTCCGTTAACCGCGCCAGCTTTCCGCGCTGGAGCGGATGATCATTTTCGGCGCTTTGGCCGAAGAAGATACAGCGCCGCCGCGCGACAAACGAAGCACCTTTGCCCGAAGGCTTGTTAAACCGACGATATCCAAAACCACAGGACCGACCATGACCGACTTGGCCCACTGGGATAGCCTCGACGACGGCAAGTATCGCGACGAAGCCGCGGTGATCGCCGACCTGCTGGCCGCCAAGCCCCTGTCCAGTGAAGACCGCGCCGCCGTCCGCGCCGAGGCCGAGGCCCTGGTCCGCGGCGCCCGCCGCAGCGTCCGCAAGCAGGGCGTGGTCGAAAGCTTCCTGCAGGAGTTCAGCCTGGGCACCCGCGAGGGCCTGGCGCTGATGTGCCTGGCCGAAGCCCTGCTGCGCACGCCCGACGACGACACCCGCGACAAGCTGATCGCCGAGAAGATCGGCTCGGCCGATTGGGCCTCGCACCTGGGCGGTTCCGACAGCCTGTTCGTCAACGCCTCGACCTGGGGCCTGATGCTGACCGGCAAGATCGTCGAGCCCGACGACGACGCCAAGAAGGACCTGCCGGGCTTCATCAAGAAGATGGCTGGTCGGCTGGGCGAGCCCGTCATCCGCGCCGCCGTCGGCCAGGCCATCCGCATCATGGGCGAGCAGTTCGTCCTGGGTCGGACGATCGAAGCCGCCATCAAGCGCGCCGCCAACGACGGCGACATGTGCAGCTTCGACATGCTGGGCGAAGGCGCCCGCACCGCCGCCGACGCCGAGCGCTACGAGAAGTCCTACGCCGACGCCATCGAGACGGTCGGCAGGCTGTCGAACGGCGCCGGCCCCGAGAAGGGCCACGGCGTATCCGTGAAGCTCTCGGCCCTGTGCCCGCGCTACGAGGCCACGCACGAGGACCGGGTGTGGGAGGAGCTCTATCCGCGCACCCTGCGCCTGGCCAAGATCGCCGCCCGCCACAACATCAACTTCACGATCGACGCCGAAGAGGCCGACCGCCTGGCCCTGTCGCTGAAGCTGCTGGACAAGCTGTGCCGCGAGCCCGAGCTGGGCGAATGGCAAGGCCTGGGCCTGGCCGTCCAGGCCTATCAGAAGCGCTGCGGCGAGGTCATCGCCCGTCTGAAGGCGCTGTCGGAGCAAACTGGTCGTAGGCTGATGGTCCGCCTCGTCAAGGGCGCCTATTGGGACAGCGAGATCAAGCGCGGCCAGGTCGCCGGCCGTCCGGACTATCCGGTGTTCACCACCAAGCCGGCCACCGACCTGTCGTACCTGGTCAACGCCAAGGCCCTGGTCGCCGCCGCCCCGCACCTCTACGCTCAGTTCGCCACCCACAACGCCCACACGCTGGCGGCCGTGGTGCGCATGGCCAAGAACGCCGGCGTCAAGATCGAGCATCAGCGCCTGCACGGCATGGGCGAGGCGCTCTACAAGGCCGCCGACGACCTCTATGACGGCATCACCCTGCGAGCCTACGCGCCCGTCGGCGGTCACGAGGACCTGCTGCCCTACCTGGTCCGCCGCCTGCTGGAGAACGGCGCCAACACCAGCTTCGTCCACGCCCTGCTAGACGAGCGCGTGCCGGTCGAGAAGGTCGTCACCGACCCGATCGACACCGTGGAAGCCCACCCCGACCGCCACGCCAAGATCCCGACGCCGATCGAGGTCTATGGTCCGCGCCGCCAGAACTCGGCCGGTCTTGATCTCTCGGTGAAGGCCGACCGCCAGCGCCTGGAAGCGGCGATCACCGCCCTCGACGCCGTCACCCTGTCGGCCGGCCCGCTGATCGGCGGCAAGGTCAGCGCCGGCTCGCCGCCTCTGCCGGTGGTCGCCCCGGCCGACGAGCACAAGGTCGTGGGCGCGGTGTCCGAGGCCCAGGCCTCGCAGATCGACGAAGCCTTCCGCCTGGCCCGCGCCGCCCAGCCCGCCTGGGACCGCAGCGGCGGCGCCGCCCGCGCCAAGGTGCTGCGCGCCATGGCCGATGCGCTGGAAGCCGATATCGACCGCCTGATCGCCATCCTGGCCCGCGAAGCCGGCAAGACCCTGAGCGACGGCATCGCCGAGGTCCGCGAGGCCGTCGATTTCTGCCGCTACTACGCGGTGCTGGCCGAGGATCAGTTCGGCGCCGGCGAGGTCCTCAAGGGTCCGGTCGGCGAGACCAACACGCTCAGCCTGGCCGGCCGCGGCGTCTTCGTCTGCGTCAGCCCGTGGAACTTCCCGCTGGCCATCTTCACCGGCCAGATCGCCGCCGCCCTGGCCGCCGGCAACGCCGTGCTGGCCAAGCCCGCCGAGCAGACCCCGCTGATCGCCAGCGAGGCCGTGAAGCTCTACCACGCCGCGGGCCTCGACCCGCGCCTGCTGGCCCTGCTGCCCGGCCGTGGCGAGACCGTCGGCGCGGCCCTGACCAGCCACGAGGGCCTGGACGGCGTCGCCTTCACCGGCGGCACCGACACCGCCTGGCGGATCAACCAGACGCTCGCGGCCCGCCAAGGCCCGATCGTGCCGTTCATCGCCGAGACCGGCGGCCTCAACGGCATGTTCGTCGACACCACCGCCCAGCGCGAACAGGTCATCGACGACGTCATCCTGTCGGCCTTCGGCTCAGCCGGCCAGCGCTGCTCGGCCCTGCGCCTGCTGTTCCTGCCGGAGGATACCGCCGAGGGCATCATCGACGGCCTGAAGGGCGCGATGGACGCCCTGGTCGTCGGCGATCCGGCCCTGGCCGTCACCGACGTCGGCCCGGTCATCGACGCCGAGGCCCGCGACGCGCTGGAGCAGCATCAAGGCCGCCTGCGCCGCGAGGCCAAGCTGCTGCACAGCCTGAAGGCCCCGGCCAGCGGGACGTTCTTCGCCCCGGTCCTGGCCGAGATCCCGACCGCCGACTTCCTGGAGCGCGAGGTGTTCGGCCCGATCCTGCACGTGGTCCGCTACAAGCCGGAAAACCTGGAAACGGTGGCCGGCGCCCTGGCGGCTCGCCGCTACGGCCTGACGCTTGGCATCCACTCGCGGATCGAGAGCTTCGCGGCCGACGTCCAGCGCCTGGTCCCGGCCGGCAACGCCTACGTCAACCGCTCGATGACCGGCGCCGTCGTCGGCGTCCAGCCGTTCGGCGGCGAGGGCCTATCGGGCACCGGCCCCAAGGCCGGCGGCCCACACGCCCTGCTCCGCTTCGCGGTCGAGCGCGCGGTCAGCGTCAACATCACCGCTCAGGGCGGCGATCCGGCGTTGCTGAATCTGTGATTTGACTCGAAAGGCCATGGACGAGACCCTTCGTCCATGGCCGACGGTTTTGCAGTTCCTCTCGCTCCCGGACAAATCGCCCAGCTTGAAGCTGCTGCGAGAGACTACGGGATGTCCCCTGCGGACTACGCGGCAGCTTTGATCGAAGCTGGCCTGACCGGCGCGCCTCCGAAGATCATCGACCCGGATCCAGCGATCGACGAAGCCATCGCCGACGCCGTCGAGCGTGGCGAAATGTCTTCCATTCCGCTGTCTGAGTTTCGCGAACATCTGCGCCGCTTCGGCGGTCGCGGTTGAGCTTCACTGTCTCGGTTTCAGCACGAGCTCAAAGGGACGCCTCGCGTCTTGATGAGTGGCTCTCGGCCTACGCTCCGCAAGCGGCTGAGCGTCTGGGTATGGCGCTGCTGAAGGCGTTCGACACCTTGACCGAAATGCCGCTGCGAGGTCGCATCGCAGGTCGCACGACGCGTGATCTCAGAGTTCCGTTCGGCCGCGACGCCTATATCATCCGCTACCGCGTCAATGGCACGCATGTGACCGTCACCCGGATCTGGCACAGCCTCGAGAACAGGTAGCCGCCCCTGCTGAATCCCAAATGGTCTATCTTCACAACCGTCACGCGTAGACCCTAAGCTCCCCGCCAATAATTCGGGGAGTCCTCATGCGTTTCCTGCCTCGCGCGGTCGTCGCCGCCGCCCTGTTCGCGCCCGCCGTCGCGGCGGCTCAAGTCGGGCCGATCGTCGGGGACTGGTACGGGACCGTCCAGGCCGGCGGCCAGAAGCTGCCCGTCGTCTTCCACATCAAGCCCGACGGCGCGGCCACGCTGGACAGTCCCGCCCAGTCCGCCATGGGCCTGACCGCCATCGCCACCCTCACCGACGGCAAGGTCAAGGTCGTCCTGCAGGCCATCCCCGCCGCCTTCGTCGGGACCGTCTCGGCCGACGGCCAGAGCCTGGTCGGCAAGTGGGGCCAGAACGGCGGCGGCGCGCCGCTGACCATGACCCGCACCGCGCCGGCCGCCGCGCCCGCGCCCAACCGTCCCCAGACCCCCAAGCCGCCGTTCGACTACCGCAGCGAGGAGGTCAGCTACCTCAACCCCGCCTCCGGCCTGAAGCTGGCCGGGACCCTGACACTTCCGCAGGGCGCCGGCCCCTATCCGGTGGCCCTGCTGATCACCGGCTCGGGCACGCAGGACCGCGACGAGACCATCGAGGGCCACAAGCCGTTCCTGCTGATCGCCGACGCCCTGACCAGGCGCGGCGTGGCGGTGCTGCGGGTCGACGACCGGGCGGCCGGCGGCTCGCAGGCCGGCGATCTCTCCAAGGTCACCACCGCCGACTTCGCCACCGACGTCGAGGCGGGCGTGGCCTTCCTGCGCGGCCGCAAGGACATCGATCCGGCGCGCGTCGGCCTGATCGGCCACAGCGAGGGCGGGGTCATCGCGCCGATGGTGGCGGCCAAGGATCCGAAGATCGCCTTCATCGTGTTGCTGGCGGGCACGGGCGTGCAGGGCGGCAAGGTGTTGGCGACCCAAGCCCACGACCTGGCCCTGGCCAACGGCGCCTCGCCCGAGGCGGCCAAGAAGCAGGGCGACACGGTCGGCGTGGCCACGCTGCTGGTGCGGATGCAGCCCGACGCGGCCTCGGCCAAGGCCAAGATCGTCGCCCTGCTGACAGGCCTGGGCGCACCGCAAGCCGCCGCCGAAGCGCAAGGTCAGCTGCTGACCTCGCCCTGGTTCGACTACTTCATCAAGCTGGACCCGACCGAAGCCCTGCGTCAGGTCCGCTGCCCGGTGCTGGCCCTGAACGGCGACAAGGACGCCAATGTCTCGGCCGCCGTGAACCTGCCGGCGATCAAGGCCGCCCTGGTCCAGAGCCCGGACGTCACCACCACCGCCTTGCCGGGCCTCAACCACATCTTCCAGACCGTGGGGAGCCATCGCTCCACCGACTACGGCGCGATCGAAGAGACCATGGCCCCCGTCGCCCTGGCCACGATCGTCGATTGGACCGTCGCCCACACGGTGAAGAAATGACCGCCTCGCGCCGCCAGCTGCTCATCGGCCTCGCCGCGCTTCCGGCCCTCGGCGCGGCCAAGGCGCCGAGCGGGTTCGTGGCCGTCACCGACGGCCGTCTCACCCTCGACGGCAAGCCCTACCGCTTCGCCGGCGCGAACCTGTGGTACGGGGCCTGGCTAGGCTCGCCCGGCGCGACCGGCGACCGCGCGCGGCTGGGGCGGGAGCTCGACCGGCTGAAGGCCCTGGGCGTCACCAACCTGCGGGTCCTGGGCGCGGGCGAGCGCTCTCCGGCCAAGGCGGCCGTGTCGCCGACCATGCAGGAAGAGCCCGGCATCTACAGCGCCGACTTGCTGAAGGGCCTGGATTTCCTGCTCGCCGAGATGGCCCGCCGCGAGATGAAGGCGGTGATCTACGTCAACAACTTCTGGGACTGGTCTGGCGGCATGCCGGCCTATCTGAACTGGGTCGGCAATGGCCCATGGTTCGAGGCCGGCGACCCGAAACATCCGTGGCCGGACTATGCGGACTATTCGGCCCGCTTCTATGCCGACGCCAAGGCCAACGCCCTGTTCCGCCGCTACCTGACCAGCCTGGTCCAGCGGACCAACAGCATTACCGGCCAGCCCTATCGCGACGATCCGACGATCATGGCCTGGCAACTGGCCAACGAGCCACGTCCGGGCGGCACCGAGGCCAACGCCGACAAGCTCCTACCACCCTACTACGCCTGGATCCGCGAGACCTCGGCCCTGATCAAGTCGCTCGACCCACGCCACCTGGTCTGCACCGGCAGCGAGGGCAGCATGGGGTGTCTGCGCAGCGAGGCCTGCGCGCTGGAGGCCCACAAGCCGGCCACCATCGACTACGTCACCCTGCACGTCTGGCCCAACAACTGGAGCTGGATCGATCCCAAGAACCAGCCGGCCACGTACGACGCCGGCGAGGCCCGCTGCCGCGACTACGTCACGCGCCACATCGCCCTGGCCAAGTCACTGAACAAGCCGCTGGTCATCGAGGAGTTCGGCCTGATCCGTGATAGTCGCGCCTTCGTCCCGGGTTCGGCGACAGCCGACAAGGACCGCTTCTACCGGACGATCTACGGCCTGGCGCTCGACGACATGAAGGCCGGCGGCCCCACGGCCGGGACCAACTTCTGGGCCTGGAACGGCGAAGGCCGCGCCCAGCACCCCGACGCCTGGTTCGCCAGCGGCGACAAAAGCTTCGTCGGCGATCCGCCACAGGAGGAGCAGGGCCTCTACGGCGTCTTCGACACCGACAAGGCCACTCTGGCGGTGATCGCCGAGCACGCGGCGGCGGTGCGGGCGCTCTAGGCCAGCTTCGCCAGCGCCTGGGACAGCCGAGCGCGGCGGCCTCGGGTCACGCGCAGGATTTGGCCGTCGGCCATGGCGACCTCGGCGTCGCCGTTCGAGAGGGCCGAGACCGTCCGCACGCCCGCCACCGCAACGATGGTCCGACGGTGGATGCGCACGAAGCGCTCGGGGTCGAGGCGGCCTTCCAGGTCGTCCAGCGTGCGGCGCACCAGGTAGGTGACACCGGCGGCGCGGATGGCCTGGTAGTTGCCCTGGCTCTCGATCCGGTCGATGTCGCGAGGGTGGATGACGAGGGCCCGGCCGCGCTCGCTGAACACCAGGCCCTCGGGCGGCGTCCGCTCGCGCCGGACCAGCAGCACGAAGCCCAGGAAGACCGACAGGCCGAACACCAGCAGCACGAAATTGGCCGCCAGCTCCTGGCGGACCTCGCGCAGGCTGGGGAAGGCGCGGCCATCCAGCAGCCAGGCCTCCAGCAGGCACGAGACGACGATCAGGACGACGGCCAAAACCGGCACGCCCAGGCCGCGCGTCCGGTTGCCCGCGCGGGCCAGCGCCAGCACCGTCGGCGTCGCGGCCGCGCCCAGGGCGCCGGCGGCCAGCAGGCGCGTGACCTCCCGCAGCCACGGCGGCGGGACGCTGGCGGCGGCCAGGTTGCCGGGCTCCAGCGCGCAGACCAGCGCCAGCCAATAGAGGAAGCCCACCGCCAGCCAGCCGGGGCCGGACAGGCGCTCGAGGCGCGGAAGGGAAAGCGACGAACCCATGCCGTATTTGCGCCGGTCCAGCCGCCGCCGTCCACGCCTCTCGCGGCGAAGTGACGAACCGAGGCCTGGGCGGGACGAACCGGTCTTACCGAACGGCGCGCCAGACGCGACGCTGAAGCTCTGGTCTTGGGGAGGCGAAGCGATGCGTTGGGTGATGGCGGCGGTGCTGTGGGGGATGGCGAGCCTGGCGATAGCCGGGCCGATCGCGCAGCTGGACACCGGACAGGTCGAAGGTGTCGAGGCCAAGAGCGTCCGCGCCTTCCTCGGCCTGCCCTACGCCCAGCCGCCGGTCGGCGAGCTGCGCTGGCGAGCCCCACGTCCAGTAACGCCGTGGACGGGCGTCCGCGCCTCGACCGCCTTCGCCCCCGCCTGCCCGCAGCAGGGCGTGTCGATGCCCGGCGAACCGCCGCCTCGGACCGCCGAGGACTGCCTCTATCTGAACGTCTGGACGCCCGCGAAGCCCAGGGGGCGGCTGCCGGTCATCGTCTGGATCCACGGCGGCGGCTGGACCAACGGCGCGACGTCGCTGCCGCTCTATGCCGGCGACGCCCTGGCCAAGCGCGGCGTGGTGGTCGTGTCGATCGCCTATCGCCTGGGGGCGTTGGGCTTCCTGGCCCATCCGGCCTTGAGTGCGGAGGACGGCGGATCGTCGGGCGACTACGGCCTGATGGACCAGGTCGCGGCCCTGCGCTGGGTCCAGCGCAACATCGGCGCGTTCGGGGGCGATCCCGGCAATGTCAACATCGCAGGCCAGTCGGCCGGGGCGATGTCGGTCAGCCTGCTGCTGGCCTCGTCCGAGGCCAAGGGCCTGTTCCACCGCGCCATCGCGCAGAGCGGCGGAGTGTTCGAGCCTCTGACCCTGGCGCCCAGCTACCACCTCGCCCAGGCCGAGAAGGACGGCGCGGCCTTCACCGACAAGCTCGGCGCCAACACGGCGGCACAACTGCGAGCCCTGCCGGTCGAGGCCCTGACCGCGCCCGGCGCGGCGCGCCTGGGCCATCCGGTGATCGGCGCGCGGGTCCTGCCGCTGGCGCCGTGGGACGCCTACGCCGCCCGGAGCCAGACCCGCGTCCCGCTGCTGCTGGGCTACAACGCCGAGGAGGCGCGGTCGCTGACCGACCTCACAACCATACGGGCCGCAACCTTCCAGGCGGACGTCGCCAAGACCTTCGGCCCGCTGCCGCCCGCCCTGCTGGCCGGCTATCCGTTTACCGACGACACGAGCGCCCAGGCCGCGCGAGGCGCGTTCGAGCGCGACCTGCGCTTTGGCTGGGACATGTGGGCCTGGGCGCGGCTGCAGGCGCGGGCGGGGGCGCCCGTCTACCTCTACCGCTTCTCGCGCCGGCCGCCGTTTCCGGCTGGATCGGTCCGAGCCGGCTGGGGCGCGTCGCACTTCGCCGAGCTCTGGTACATGTTCGGTCATCTCGACCAGGAGCCCTGGGCCTGGACCGAGACCGACCGCCGGCTGTCGGCGACCATGGTCGATCAGTGGATCGCCTTTGCCCGCGCCGGCGACCCGAACGGTGACGGCCGTCCGGCCTGGCCCCGGTTCGACGAGGCCACTCCACAGGCGCTTGAGCTGGGCGACACGATCACAGCCCAGCCCTTCTCGCCTGGCCCGCTGACCGGCTTCGACGCGGTCTACGGCGCGGTGAGGACGCGGTAGCGACCACATCCATCGCAAGAATACCAATGGCGATCAGACATCCACGCTGCATATGATCGCCGCATGAACCTGCGCGCGATCGACCTGAACCTGCTGGTGGTGCTGGACGCCTTGCTGGACGAGGCCCACGTCTCGCGCGCGGCGCGTCGCCTGAACCTGTCGCAGCCGGCGACCTCGGCCAGCCTGGCCCGGCTGCGGCGGCTGTTCGACGACCCGCTGCTGGAGCGGTTCGACGGCGCCATGCGCCTGACGCCCACGGCCGAGAGCCTGCGCGTCCGGCTCAAGGATCTGCTGGCCCAGACCGACGCCCTGTTCGAGCTCCAGCCGCCCGCCCTGGAGACGGTGCGGCGCGCCGTCCGCGTGGCCACCGCCGACCACATGGCCGCCCGCGTCACCGAGCAGCTCCATGCCCGGCTGGCGGCCACCGCGCCGGGGATCGACCTGATCTTCCAGCCCTATCACGGCCCCGAAAGCGCGGTGGACGGCCTGATGAAGGCGACCACGGACCTGGCCATCACGCGCCTGCCGCACGCCGCGCCGCCGATCCGCCGCGAGGAGCTGTTCGAGGAACGCTGGCGGGTGCTGATGCGCCGCGATCACCCCGCCGCCACGGGTTTCGACCTGGAGCGATGGCTGGCCTATCCGCACCTCTTGGTGTCCGGCGTCGGCGACCCGCGCGGCTCGGCCGACGAGACCCTGGCGAAGATGGGCCTGGCGCGCCGGGTGTCGGTCGTCGTGCCCAGCTTCCTGATCGCCCTGCCGCTGCTGCGCGCCTCCGACCTGATCTGCCTGGCCCCCACGCATAGCCTGCCGCTGAGCGACATGGAGGCCCTGGTCGCCTTCCCGCCGCCCGTGCCGATCGCGCCGTTCGCGGTGCATCTGGCCTGGCACGCGCGCCACGACGCCGACGTCGCCACCCAGCATGTCGCCAACACCTTGAGGACCCTGACGCTCTAGCCGGATCATCCACTGGGTCGATAATTCAAAATACCATTCATCGATTGGGCGAATAAGCGTCATCCCGCGAACAGTCCGCGCGCGCTGAAGGTCCGCCCGTCGCGGGGCCGGCGCATCTGTTCGGAGACGTCGATGATTTCGCCCCCGTCGCGCAGGCAGGCGCTCGGCCTTGGCGCCTCAGGCCTGGCCCTGGCCGTTTCCGGCTGCGCGGCCATTCGTCCCCGCAAGCCCGAGGCGGCGCTGGTCCGCTACAGCCGCGACCTGCCGATTCCGCCGACGCTGCAGCCGACGCGGATCGACGCCGCCGGCGCGCACTACGAGATCGAACAGCGCGAGGCGGCCCTCGATATCCTGCCGGGGCTGAAGACCACGGCCTGGACCTATGGCGGGACCTTTCCCGGGCCGACGATCCGGGCGGGGCGAGGGACGCCGGTCATCGTCCGCCACGTCAACAAGCTGTCGACGCCGACCGTGGTCCACCTGCACGGCGGACGCACGCCGCCAGCCTCGGACGGCTTTCCGACCGACGCCATCTTTCCCAGCAGCTTCACGGGACCGGCCTTCGCCATGTGCGGCCCGGGCGTCGACCTGTCGACCGTCCAGGCCACGATCGGCGACACGCGGGCCTATGTCTATCCGAACGACCAGCCCGCCGCGACGCTCTGGTACCACGACCACTGCATGGGCGGCTCGGGCCGCAACACCTATATGGGCCTGGCCGGCTTCTACATCCTCGACGACAAGGAAGAGGCCGCCCTGCCCCTGCCGCGCGGCGACCAGGACGTGCCGCTGATGATCTGCACCCGACGCTTCGCGGCCGACGGAGCGTTCGTCTACGACCATCACGGCTATACCGGCGCCGGTGGTCCGGTGATGCTGGTCAACGGCGCGCCGTGGCCGCGCCTGAAGGTCCAGCGCCGCAAGTACCGCCTGCGCCTGCTGAACGCCGACAACGCCAGCCCGCTGGACCTGGCGCTGGAGGACGGACGGCCGATGGTCCAGATCGCCTCGGACGGCGGCCTGCTGGAGCATCCCGTCCCGCTGACCCACCTGCCCCTGGCCATGGCCGAGCGCGCCGAGGTGGTGGTCGACTTCGCCGACTGCGCCGACGGCCAGATGCTGCTGCTGCTGAACCGCCGAGGTAAGGACGGCATGGCCGAGATCATGCGGTTCGAGGTCGTGGGCGGCGCGGTGGAGGACCCCGCCCGAATCCCCGAGCGCCTGACCACGATCGAGCGCCTGCGCCCGGAAGACGCCGTGCGGCTGCGCGACTTCACCTTCGGGGCCAAGCCGATCGCCAGGCTGCAATTTCCGCCGATCGTCTGGACCATCAACGGCCGCCGCTTCGATCCTGAGCGGATCGACGCCGCGCCCAAGCTGGGCGAGGTCGAGATCTGGCGCTTCACCTACGAGAAGACGCCCTTCCCCAAGCATTGCCACCCGCCGCATGTCCACCTGACCCACTTCCAGGTGCTGGAGCGTAACGGCAAGCCGCCGCCGCCCCACGAGGGCGGCTGGAAGGATACGGTGTCCCTGGAGGGCGACGAGACGGTCAGCGTGGTGGTGCGCTTCGACGGCTATCGCGGCCGCTACCTGCTGCATTGCCATAATCTTGAACACGAAGATCACGATATGATGGCGCGCTTCGACGTGGTCTGACGGCGCCAAATTAGTGGATTGTCACCGGTGTCACTCGTGCTACCGCTACCGCGAAGCGCCCCAAGAAAGCGCTCGGAGGACGTATGGACACCACCCGCCGCACCCTGATCACCGGCGCCGCCGCCCTGGCCGCCTATGCCGCCCTGCCGAGCGCCGGCTATGCGGCGCAGAAGCGCTCGCCGGTGGTGGCGACCACGGCCGGCAAGGTGCGCGGCTATGCCGACGGCGAGGTCAGTGTGTTCAAGGGCCTGCGCTACGGCCAGGACACCGGCGGCGCGCGCCGCTTCTCCGCCCCCGTGAAGCCCGAGCCCTGGACCGACGTGAAGGACGCCCTGACCTATGGCGCGTCCTGCCCGCAGGGCAAGGGCGAGGACGAGACCCAGGGCGAGGACTGCCTGTTCCTCAACGTCTGGACCCCAGCCAAGGCGTCGAAGGCCGGTCTCGCCGACGGCGGCAAGCGGCCGGTGATGTTCTACATCCACGGCGGGGCCTACAACACGGGCTCGGGCAGCCATCCCTGGTACGAGGGGACGAAGCTGGCCAAGCGTAGCGACGTGGTGGTGGTCACCGTGAACCACCGCCTGAACGCCTTCGGCTATCTGTATCTCGCCCGCCTGTTCAACGATCCGTCGGTGGCCGACAGCGGCAATAACGGCCAGCTGGACTTGGTCCTGGCCCTGCAATGGGTGCGCGACAACATCGCCGCGTTCGGGGGCGATCCGAGCCGGGTGATGCTGTTTGGCCAGTCGGGCGGCGGGGCCAAGATCGCCACCCTGCTGGCCCAGCCGAACGCCAAGGGCCTGTTCCACCGCGCCGCCACCATGAGCGGCCAGCAGGTCACCGCCGGCGGCCCGTTCAACGCCACCAAGCGCGCCAAGGCCTTCATGGACAAGACCGGCGCCAAGGACCTGGCGGCCCTGCGCGCCCTGCCCGCCGACAAGATGGTCGAGGGTCTGCGGGCTGTCGATCCGATCGCCGGCTCGGGCGGGGTCTATATGGGTCCGGTGCTGGACGAGCGGACCCTGACCCGCCACCCGTTCTTCCCGGACGCCTCGCCGGTGGGCCTCGGCGTTCCGATGATGTGCGGCAACACCCACGACGAGACCAAGGGTTTCATCGGCTGGGACGCCAGCGTGTTCCCCAAGAGCTGGGACGAGGTGATCGCCAAGCTGCCGGGGCAGTTCAACGCCCGCATCGACATCGCCCCCGAGACGGTGGTGGCCTTCTACCGCCAGACCTATCCGAACTATTCGCCGTCGGACGTCTATTTCGCCGCTTCGACGGCCGGTCGTTCGTGGAAGGCGGCGATCATCCAGGACGAGGAGCGCGCCAAGGCCGGCGCGCCGGCCTTCGCCTACCAGGTCAATTGGAAGTCGCCCAAGGACGGCGGGATCTTCGGCGCGCCGCACACCATCGACATCGGCCTGGTGTTCGGCACGCTGGACGCCAAGGGCTCGATCGTCGGGACGGGGCCGGAGTCGGTGGCTATGTCCAACACGGTCAGCGACGCCTTCGTCCGCTTCGCCGCCACGGGCGATCCGAACGGCGGGACCCTGCCCAAGTGGGAGCCCTATGCGCTGCCCCGCCGCCAGACGATGGTGTTCGACAACACCTCGCGGCTGGAGGACGACCCGCGCGGGGCCGAACGCGAGTTCTTCAACCGCGTGCCGTTCACTCAGTTCGGGACTTGATCTCGTAGGGCGGAGCCGGCGGTAGGTGCTCGATGAGGATCCGCGCCGTCAGTTCGCGTTCAGGCGCGATCGGGGGCGGCTCGCCGAACACGGTCTGCCAGAGGGCGATCCACGCCTTACGCTCTTCGTACTCCACGGGGCGGGACTCCTTCACAGGGAGTCAAATGGCTCGGCGGAACGAGGGGTTGCTGGTTAACGCGGGGGTAACCAAGCTTTCGTGCTGAAGCTTGCGTTCGGAATCTGCTCCCCCTCTGGGGGAGCTGTCGGCGAAGCCGACTGAGGGGGCAGCACCGCCATCGCCGCGCGGGGG